>JAUWLF010000040.1 GCA_030613785.1 Chloroflexota bacterium
TAGGTAGGATATTCGACCCGTTCTACACAACGAAGGCGAGGGGAACAGGGCTAGGCTTGGCCATCACACGGCGGATCATCAACGAGCATGGAGGAGAGATAGAGGTCGAGAGCAAGGAGGGGGAAGGGACGAGGTTCATAGTGAGGCTTCCCTTGGCCAGGAGGGGAGGGTGATGAACGAGCGGATACTGATCATAGATGACGAAGAGACCCTATGCTACTTCTTGAAGGAGTCTTTGGACGAGAAGGGCTATCAAGCTGTGACGGCGCACACGGCGGAAGAGGGGTTGGAGGTAGTGACGAGACAGCAGATAGACCTGGTGTTGTTGGATCTGAAGCTGCCGGATGGGAATGGACTCGATGTGCTGTACGAGATCAGGAAGGCGGATTCAGATCTGCCGGTGATAGTGTTGACGGGCCATGCAGCCGTAGAGAGTGCGGTACAGGCGATGAAGCTGGGAGCTTATGACTATCTGGAGAAACCCATCAACCTGGCCGAGTTGAGCATCACTGCCGCCAAGGCCTTGGAATCGAAGGCGATGCGGCACGAGATTCAGCGGCTACGCTCCCAGCAGCAGGACCGCGATCACCAACTGATTGTCGGTGACAACAAGCAGATGCGCGACATCATGCGGCTCATCGAGCGCGTAGCGCCCAGCAAGGCCACCGTGCTAATTCAAGGGGAAAGCGGGACTGGAAAAGAAGTCGTGGCCTTAGCCTTACATCGCATGAGTCCTCGGGCCAAGAAGGGGTTTGTTCCCATCAACTGCGCAGCCATTCCAGACACCTTGATGGAGACTGAGCTCTTCGGGTACGAGGCGGGGGCTTTCACCGATGCCAGACGTCAGAAGCTCGGGCTGATAGAAATGGCGGACGGAGGTACCCTGTTTCTGGACGAGATCAGCACCTTGAAGCTGGAGCTGCAGGCCAAGCTGCTGCGCATTTTTGAGACAGGAAGTGTGCGCCGGCTCGGGGACATCAAAGATAGACACGTCGACCTTCGAGTCGTCGCCGCCACCAATCAGGATCTCCGCCAAGCTACAAAGGACCGCACATTCCGCGAGGACCTCTATTATCGCCTCAGCGTGGTGGTCATAGACATACCACCGTTGCGAGATCGCATCGAGGACGTCGACAAGTTCGCGGCGGCTTTCATAGCCGAATTCAACAGGACCAGGGCCACCAACATCAAAGGCATCTCTGAGGATGCCCTTCGACTCATGCGGCAGTACGAGTGGCCCGGGAACGTTCGCGAGGTGCGCAATGTCATAGAGCGAGCGATGATTCTGTGCGATGGCGATGTGATCAACGTGGGGGAGTTGCCTGCGGAGATCGTTCGCACTGAGCCCAGCATGGCCTTCGCCGCCAACGTTGTGCCTATCCCGCCCGTGTCGTCCGGTGTTGACATGAAGGCCATGGTGGCTGGCATCGAGAAGCGAATGATAGAAGAAGCACTGGCCCAGACCCAAGGGAACAAGAGTCGGGCAGCCAGGCTGCTGGGGGTCAGTCGTGATGTCCTCAACTACAGCATACAGAAATACGGCTTGCAGATGGACAACTGAAGATGATTGCGACGGTAGAGTTACCGTCCCATCTGGCCAACCACGGAGAAGCCCGGCGACTCTTCCTGGCACGCAGGTGATTCTCCTCTTCTGATCTCCCCACGTCCCATGCCCAGTTTTCTCCGACAGTAGCCCTACAACGCTAGCAAATGCTGCTTCCGGTGCGGAAAACCCCACAGTGGGGGATTTTCCGCAGTAGTTGCCTGGGATGCCTGAGCAAGAGGAGCCTCGGCGCGCAAGGGTTCGTCGGCACGGGTTGCTCGGCTGCGGAAGCACGCGTTTCTACCCGATGCGACGCAAGACCACTATATCTAGTGGCAATCCTCTTGCTGACCCCCATATCCTGTATTCCCCTTGATGTGTTTGCTACTGACCGTGTTCCCTGAGGAGTCCTCCGGCCACTTCTGACGAAGTGAAGCGCCTGCTGTCCGTCGATTCGGCGGGGCGGGCTTTCAGCCTGGCATGGATCTTGCAGCATGATACCAGTGGAGATCTTCTCTCATGAGTGCTGGGGGCAGGAGTACAATGTCTGACGGAGTGGCAAAGCTGCTGATAGCGGAGGATGAGGACACGCTGTCCTTCTTCCTCCGGCAGAGTCTAGAAGACGCTACGCCTCCTTTCTCGGTCGAGGTGGCTAGTGCTGGGAACAGAGCGTTGGAGAAGGTACTCCGCGACAAGTTTGACGTCATGATCGTCGACCTACGTCTTCCCGACATGGACGGCCTGGCCCTGATCAAGGCCGTGAGGCAGTTCGATCCCTTCATCAAGGTGATCGTCATGACGGCCTATGGCTCTCCAGAGGCAGAGAGGGAGGCGAAGATGTTGGGGATACAAGGATACGTGACGAAGCCCTTCGTCGTCGAAGAGATGAAAACTATGATAACTCAAATAGTGGCGGACGAACTCTCGTTCGCAAGGGGGTTAGGAGCATGACATCCGAGATTCAGATTGCCATGTCGGTGTCTCTGTTCATGATCGGAGTCCTGTCCTCTCTTTCGGGGCTGTGGATCATCCTGGCGAAGGAATATCACCAGACGATGAAGCAGATGGCAACACAGTCCGTCCGAATCAGCGGCAGAGCTGTGACCCAGGACACTGTGGCGCCCTTGATTGATTCCGCGGCTCGCATGGTGGAGGCGGTGACCCAGTTGATTCGCACGGCCGCGGGCGTGGGAGCGTTTCTGTGCATTGCGGGCGTCGCAATTTGCGTCATCTCCTTTTGGATGATTGGCAGGGTGTGAGGGTACGAGAATGAGCGAAATCGAGAGTGGAGGCCCGTCGGAGTTGCAGGACAGCGAGGACAGACGCGGCAATGTCGAAGTTGTTGACCTGCACGCTCTTGTCAGGAAGTACCTGCGATGCGTAGTGGAGGACCCTGAACTCCAGCATCTGTCGTCCTCCTACGTTCCTCTGGGCTTGAAGCCCTTGCAGCGGTTTGCGCCGCAGATGCATCGGGACGGCCCGGTAGCCGAATCCCGCACTGGTGCTTGCGTGGAGAGCACATCGGACATTCTTCCTTCTGTCTCAGAGTGGGAGAGCATGGTGCTGCTGGGAGAGTCAGGCGCTGGCAAGTCGGCCACTTTACGGTGGATGGCACACCACCAGGCAGAACGAGTGGTCGCTGAGGGGAAGTCGCGACAGCCAACAGGGGGCACACCGTCGCAACATCTGCCGCTGTACCTCGAGCTGCCTACATCGAGCGAGGGCGGCTCTCTGGAGCAGGCACTGGCGGAGGCTTTCAGGAAGTATGATCTACCTGTGCGCGAAGACGTTGTCAGGCGTGTCCTCGAAGTTGAGCCCATCCTCTTCTTGCTCGACGGACTGGAAAGCGTTCGTGACAACCACCTGCTGGAGGAACTAGCTCGCCTGGTCGAGTCCGGCGATCGAAAGTGCGTCGTGGCTTGCCACATAGATAGGTATGGGGCCTTTCGTCGTTGGCTGGAGGATCCCTGCGTCGTCGAGCTCCAGGATTTCAGCGACGAAGAAAGGACAAGGTACATTCAGAGACAACTCCACGAATCGGCCTCAGGGCCCGCGTTGCGAAGGGCAAGGGGTGAACAGCGGCTCTGGCGGCTGCTGAGGATTCCGTTGTTTGCAGCGAGCTTCGTCGAGCTGGCGCAGAAGACGCCTGAGACACTAGGTCATGTCGAAAGCAGCGCAGTGGTTGAGGAGGGAGTCCGTCGGTTGCTGGAGTCCATGGAGTCTGGCTCAGGCGAGGTCCAAAAGGATGAGGCGAGGCAAGCTCTGGCCACCCTGGCTCTGGGAATGCATCGCGTCGGCGAGATGGGCGCAACTGAACTCGACTACGGACAGATCGTCGCGCACCACAGTTTCCCCGGCGCTGGGCTGTCACGTCAGTGGCTTGACAGGTTGGCATCCACAGGCGCGGTCGGCTTCTCCGACGGGGGCGACAGACTGTCCTTCAGCGACCCTATGGTGCAGGACTTCTGCGCCGCGTTGGCCCTCAGCGAATCGTATTCCGGTGTGCTGTCTGGGAGCATCTGTCTCGATTCTGACGAGTCGGTGGAGCGGTGGCAAGGCGTCCTGATCCACCTGTACTACTTGGTGCGGGATCGCTTGGGCTACCTGCAGCAACTGCTTCAGATGCGGATTGACGGTTGGGGTCCCCGTATGGCTGCCGAGTGTCTTGCCCATAACGAGAGCTCTGAGGAAGCACGGCAACTCGCGGCTTCGCTCGCATTGGTGAGCACCATCGACCTCACGTCTGTGTATCAGTTGGGAGTTGCGTTGAAGGCCCTGGGACAGGATGCCCATGCAACTGCGCTGTTCGAGAGCATTCTTGGCCGCGAACGGAACGACGTACGCCCTGGCCAAGAGATGATCGGCTACCGGGAGAAGTATCTCAGCGATGGCGCGGATACATCCCCTGCGGATGAGCCTGAGAAGTTGATCTCTCGGCGCAACCTTGGCCTGTTGTATCGCGAACTCGATCAGTTCGACAAGGCTGTCTTGGAGCTGGAGGGGGCTGTCGAGGGCGCAAACGCTGCGTGCTCCGATACCTACCACGAGCTGGGCCTGGCCTATCTGATGCAGGGTAGGCTTGAGGATGCATTGGGTTCCTTCCAACACGCAATCGCGCTCAATTCAGACGTGGCTGCCTATCATTACAGCGCGGGCATCGCGCTGAACCATCTGAAGCGCTTTGCTGAAGCTCAGGCGGAGCTTCAGCAAGCGACAATGCTGCAATCACAGGCCCCGGAGCCTTATATGGAACTGGGCTTTGCCTATGAGCAACAAGGGTGGGTTGGGGAAGCATTGGCTGCTTATGAGGCAGCCGAGGGACTGAATCCACGCGACGCATTGTGCTCGCGACGGATCAGCAGCCTGCTGTCCCTCCAGGAGCGTTGGGACGAAGCAGCGGAAGCGCTGCAACGCGCTGTGGCGCTCGCACCCGCCAAGGGAGAATGGCACTACGAGCTGGGCGCGCTGTACGACCGACTCGGCCAGCCACGACAAGCTCTGGCGGAATACGAGCAAGCGGCTTACCTGGAGCCGAAGAACCCTGAATACCAGCACAGGGCCGGTGCGTTGTCGAGGAAGATGAAGGACCTCGACCGCGCCATAGAGCATCTTAGTGAGGCCCTCGAACTGGATTCCTCGCGGCCTGACTGGGCTCACGAGCTGGCCTCGGTCATGGCTTCACAGCAACGCTACAAGGAAGCGTGGGTCTGGTGCCAACGGTCCCTGGAACAGGAGTCCGTTGAGCCCGATCACAGAGTGCTGGCGGGGAGGATCCTCCGCTCCCTGGGAAAGCAGATGGAGGCGGAGTCCCAGTTGAGACTGGCTCTGGAGGGCGACACCAACTTCTCACCTGCGCGTTACGAACTGGGGCTTCTACTGGAGGAGGCGGGACGATCTGACGAAGCCTTGACCGAGTACGAAGCAGCAGTAGCACTCGAGCCCGAGGAGGCGACTTATCACTTCCAGGCGGGGAAGCTACTGCACCAACTGGGGGACTATGACGGTGCGACCGCGTCGCTGACGAGAGCACTGGAGATCGCTCCTTCGCTCTCTGGTGCTGTGGCGGAGTTGGGTGCTGTGTATGAAGGGACCGACAGGGAAGAGGAGGCCATGCGCATGTACGCACAGGCCATCTCCTTCGCACCGGGCAATGCGAGCCACCATCTCCGTGCAGGTGCCTTGTGCTACAAGATGGGGCAGTACGGGGAAGCGCAGCGCCACTTGCAAGAGGCGTCCCGATTGGACCCCCACAACGCTGAGGCCCATTTCCTGCTGGGTCGACTCTATGAGGCAGATGATCTGCTGGAGAAGGCCTTGAAGGAGTACCAGGGGGCGGTCACGCTTTCCCCCGAGCAGCCGGAGTACCACGCCCGAGCCGCCTCAGTTTCCTACCGTCTTGGTCGTTCGAACGAGGCGAAATCTGAGATGGAAAGAGCGCTGGAACTGGATCCTGGCCGGTCTGAGCTGAGCCATGAACTGGGCACGATGCTGCAAGAGATGGGGTTGTTGACTGAGGCAGCCGTGTGCCTTGAGAGGGCCGCGGAACTCGCCCCTGAGGACGCAGAGTTACAAGTGAACTACGCCAAGTCCCTTCGGGGCCTCGGACGGGTGGAGAGCGCGATTGAGGTGCTGGAGAGCTCCCAGCACTCAGCGGGCACATCGGGAGCAGTCCACGCTGAGCTGGCAGATCTGTACACGGTGTCAGGCCGGACGGCAGAGGCGTTGCAGCAATGGGACGAGGCGATCAGTCTTGACTCGACGAACCCCATCTATCACCTGCGCAAGGGCGCGCTGTTGCGAGATCAAGGCGAGCCCGGGCACAGTATCGCCACGCTGGAACGAGCTGCCACACTAGATCTGGATGACCCGGAGATCCAGTGGGAGCTGGGGCGAAGCTTGCAGGAGACTGAACGACATGAGGAGGCTCAGCAGACCTATGCGCGGGCGGTGGACCTCGCGCCCAAAGAGCACAAGTACCGACTCTCGTACGGAGTGGCCTGTAGACTGGTGGGTGATCTGACAGAGGCGGAATCCTCTCTGGCTGCGGCCGTGGACCTGATTCCGGACGATGCGGAGAGCCATTTCCAACTGGGCGATCTGTCTCTTGAACAAGGTGATCTTGGGAAGGCTGTGGCGCTCTTGGAGAAGGCCTCATCGCTGAGTCCTGATATGGGGGTATACCATCGTTCCCTGGGCAGAGCCTACCGTTCGCTGAATCGGTTGGATGCCGCCATAGACAGTCTTGAGCGCGCGAGCGACCTCATCGATGGCGATGATGAGCTACTCTACGAACTCGCTCAGGCGACAGATGAGCAGGGGCATAGCCAAAGGGCGTTGGCTCTGTATCATCAGGCTCTTGAGCTAAGGCCCGATGAACCTCGCTATCTGGCTCGGGTGGCTGAGATCCTCACAAGACTCGGCCGTGACGAGGAGGCCATCCAGACTCTGGAACAGGCGCCTCTCGACGGGGAAGACGTGCCGGATATTCAACACGTTCTGGCCCATCTGTACGGTGCCCAGGGGCGTGATGAGGACGCGTTGCGCGCGGCAGAGAGAGCAGCGCAGTTGGCACCTTATCACGCGGAATACCGGTCGCACTACGCAGGCATCCTGGCTGATCTGGGTCGCCTCGACGACGCCATTACTCAGTTGGAGCACAGCGTCCAGGTGGCACCCGGCGACTCCGCCATCCGGTTTTCACTTGGCCAGCTATACGAGGCGCAGGGACTCTTGGAGCAGGCGGTCCGTGAGTACGGAGAGGCGGCCGACTTGGCCCCAGATCAGGCGGAGTATCACTTCCGTCATGGTGACCTGCTAGCCAAGTTGGGGCGATTGGACGAGTCAATTGCGGCGCTGGGCAAGGCCTCGGCTCTGGACCCCACCAATCTTGAAGTGTGCTTGACCGCAGGGCGCTTGCTCCATGAGCAGGAGCTGTATGACGAGGCCCTGTCGCAGTTCGAGAAGGCCCTGGAGCTGGATGACAGCCTGGCGTTGGCGCACCGGGGCGCCGGCGAGGCGCAGCGTGAACTCGGTGATCTCACACGGGCGGCGGAGGAATTGGACAAGGCAATCGAACTGGATCCTACCGATCACGAGGCCCACTTCGAGAGAGCAAAGGTGCAAGCTGACGGAGAGGACCTGGAACAGGCCGTGGATAGCTGCCGGAGAGCCATCGAACTGGTTCCAGATCAGGCCAGCTATCACCGGTTCAAGGGCAGCCTGGAGCGAAGAGAAGGCCGATACGACGAGGCCATTGAATCGCTGGGCGAGGCGCTCGCACTGAATGATGCGGACGTGGAGGCTCGGTTTGAGCTATCGCTGGTCTACGAAGCGCTGGAGAGATTCGAGGAAGCAGCGACGTGGTACAGTCGAGCTGCCGAACTGGTCTCTGATCTGCCCGAGTACCGCGAATCGCTTGCTGTGGTGGGCACCAGGGTGGCCAAATCACTTCCGTTTTCGCAAGGGTCCAAGTGGTTCGATGATGTGGAACGCGCGTTGCACAGCACCTTGGCCGCGAGGCCAAAGGACGCTCTGGCGCACAGTCAGCTTGGTGTTGTTCAGGCCAGAACAGGGAGGGCCGACAAGGGTCTTGCGGAGTGCAAGAAGGCTATTGAGCTGGAGCCAGACAATCCCGTTCATCAGCACAATCTGGGCCTTATTCTTCGCAATGTGGGCCGAGATGAAGAGGCTGTCGATGCGTTCCGCACTGCATGTAGCATGGATCCCGGGGAGCCTGCCAATCACTATGAACTGGGTCTAGCCTACTTGGCCGCGGATCAGGAGAAGCGTGCCATCGCTGCCCTGGAAACGGCGAGCCAGTTGGCTCCTGCTCGAGCGGGCTATCACTACGCCCTGGCCACTGCTTACCAGCAAGGACAGCGAAATAGCGAGGCTATTGAGGCTCTGAGGACAGCCCTGGAGCACAATCCCAACATGGCTCAACGATATCATCTGCTGGGAGAACTGTACGATACTGAGAAGCGGTACCAGTCGGCCTTGGAAGCGTATCTGTCAGCGATAGATCTGGAGCCTGATGAGGCACAATACTACCACGACGCAGGAAACGCCTACCGTCGCATGCGGCGACACGAGAAAGCTGCGCAGTATTTGGAGAAGGCACTGGAAAGAAGGGAGGAGCATCCTCGTTGGTGGGCTGAACTCGGCGAGTCCTTGCTCTCACAAGGCCGTTGGGAAGACGCACAAAGCGCGTATGAGAAGGCGATCCAGTTGGCCCCGGACGAGCCGATGTATGTGCTGCAACTTGGCCAGTGCTATGAGAAGCAGGGCCGCTACAACGATGCGGTCGCCCAGTACCATGAGGCGGCTGCGCTGAGGCCGGACTGGGCGCTAGTTCACGAACACCTGGCTGGGCTTGCAGAGGCCCAGGGTGAGTCTCGGGAAGCGATGATCAGCTATAGCAAGGCTTTGCAGGCAGATCCCACTAATGCCACCTATCACCTCAAGATGGGTGCCTTACACAGGCGGGAGAAGCGGTATGATCTAGCCATGAAAGAACTCCAGCGGGCCATTGAGTTGTCAGATCATCTCCCCGCGGCCTATCACGAGATGGCGGAGATACTTGAGGAGCAGGGCCATTACGATGAAGCTCTACACGCCTACCATCAGGCCTTGCGTTCGGCTCCGAGCGACGCCACCTCCCACGTCAAGCTGGGTCAGCTGTGCAAGAGACTCGGGCACATCGACAAGGCGGTGGCCCACTTGAAAAAGGCTGTTGAACTCGAACCAACAGACAGCACGGCGCATTGCGAGCTCGGCGAGATACTGGAAACGCAGGGTGAAACCGAGGCGGCACTCCGGGAGTATGAGCAGGCGTTGCGTTCTAACCCAGATAACTTTGATGCTTACTTCGGTGCCGGGATGCTCTACAAGAAAGTCAAGAGATATCCCGAGGCGGTGGCGATGTTCCGTCATGCCGCGAAGTTGGATCCCCACAGCAGTGACGCATACAAGCAGTTGGCTGCCACCAGCGCACTGGCGTTCTTCGTCGCCAGAGGCGCCCGTCCGGCGGACCGATTTGGGGAAACAGATGACATGACAAGGGAGGCAAGAACAGCGTGTCGCTGATAGCATCTAGACAGCTATTCAGGTCAGCCGAATTGACCTTCGATCTGGGGTATGACAGCCTGGGAGTTGCGCTGCTGGGGCATCTTCTCCGACATCTGCCCAGCCACATGGCCGGGCACTGCTTGCTGGCAGAGACGTACCTCGCTCGCGAGAGCTGGGCTGAGGCCCAAGAGCATCTCGACCACACTTTGAGCGTGGATCCTGTGAATCTCCGAGCACTGAGAGGAAGGGGATGCGTAGCATCAGCACAAGGGGTCACGGATGATCAGAACGAGTGCCTTCAATGGGCGTGGAAACTGTATCCGTATGATACACAGACCAGGCAGCTGCTGGAGCAGTCGCCTGATGACTCCTCGCCGCTGGTTCTGGCGCGCGTGCTCACGGCGTTCTCGCGTCACCAGGAGGCTTTGCCCTACTATGAGGCTGCTCTGGGCCAGGAAATCTCACAACCGTCAGACCATCCGATCGAGGCTCTTATCATCTCTGAGGCATACTGGAGGGCGGGACGGCCAGAAGAAGCCAGGCCGGTGCTGGAGATCGTACTGGACCGGCAACCGACCTGGGTGAGGCCCAGACTGATATTGGGGGACATAGCTTTGGAGGGTCGCGAGGATGTCCAAGGCGTGGCCCTCTTGCACGCCGCCAGTGCCCTCGATTCCAGCTTGCTCGTGGCTCGAGAGTTGTTCGCTCAAGATGAACGGTACGACTGGTTTATGGAGGAGAGCCTCAGAGTACCGTCTCCAGGGTCCGACTTGCTGGATGCTGCGCCTGTGCTGGTGCGGTACCTCTTGCGCGTCGACCCCTTGCCAGAGCCGTTCGCTGCTGGGGAGCGCCCAGCCATGGAGGCGCAGCCAGTGGGAACCCTACGCGAGGCGGCCAGGAAGGGTGGCAAGACGGCAGGTCCAACTGAGACGGGACGTGGAGCTGCATCTGCGGAGGTGTCGGAGGAAGAACTCATCGGTGAATTCAGGCTCCCTGACCCGGGTGAGAACGCTGGGGTTCGCCTCATACTCTCTAGCCGTAGCAATCTGGTGACGAAGTACGGGGATGATGGGTTCGAGGAACTGGATGCCAAGCTTGCGGATTTGTGTGAGGCCACTGCCAGGTCCACGGGGCACGAGGTCATGAAGATCTACGTTGATGACACGACTTCCCTCGAGGAGAGCGGACTTGGCACGGTGGATGCATCCGACGCGCGCGAGATCGAGCAATTGATTCGCCGACTCAATGCGAGCTTGGCCAATCAGCACAAGAAGCTGAAATCGCTGCTCATAGTGGGTGGAGACTCGGTGATTCCTTTCCACAGGCTTGCCAATCCCGCCGATGACGACGATGCCGAGCTTTTGTCTGACTGGCCCTACGCGGCCGAGGACGGCGCTCCGCTGGTTGCCAAGTTCTGCGTCGGTCGCCTACCTGGCAGCAATGGGGGGGAGTTGGAGGTCTTGCTCAAGCTCGTGGAGACAGCAATTCATCATCATCAGGAAGCCGCTTTCGGCGACCGTGGAGCCACGTCTACCACGTGGCTGAATCCCATTAGGAGGCTCTTTGGCTCGGGGCAGACGAAACTGACGAGCGTTGGATATTCGGCTGACATCTGGGCTGAGGCCTCGCGCGCTGTGTTCGAGGCTATTGGGGATGCTGAAGACTTGCGGATGTCCCCGCCATTGACGGACTATGACTTCCTGAGCACCTACGAAAGGATTCCCACTCTGGGCTATTTCAATTTGCACGGTTTCCAGGGAAGCCCATATTGGTATGGGCACGGGGAATCCGACCACGGAACGCCCGTGCTTCCTGTGGCTCTGACGCCGCTAGCCGTGTCCTGGGCCAGTGCAGAAGGAGCCGTGGTCTACAGCGAGGCCTGCTACGGTGCCGAACTGCAAACTGAGTCCGGTGACGAGTCCATCGCTCTCAACTTCCTCGCTAGCGGCGCATGGGGTTTCATCGGTTCCACCGCCATGTCCTACGGCTCGCTCTCCCCGCCCCTGTTGGGTGCTGACCTGCTTGGCAAGTACCTGTGGGAGGGGATCGTAGGCGGACTGGCCATAGGAGACGCGTTTCGTAGAGCGAGGTTGTCGTTCATACGCGCCGCGGCGGAGGACCAAGGATATTTGGATGGGGAGGATCAGAAAGCTCTGTTGAGCTTCGTGCTGTATGGTGATCCTTCACTGAGGTTGGCGAGAAGCCCGGCCGTACCCCAACTGGAAGTGGACCTGGAGGTCACGTGTCCACCCCTGGCTTGCTGTTCGGCGATGGCCGATGCGAAATCACTGCCGCTTCCCCGCGAATTGAGGCAGAAGGTTCAGCGTAGCGTACCCTTCCTGTCCGAGAACGGCCTCGAGGCTCATCCACTCATCCTGTGCAGGGTACCCTCCTCACATCGTGAATGCGGTGGGAAAGCGTGTCAGGCTGACCAACGAAGCACGGCCGATCTCCCAGAGTTGATTATGACCTCTCAAGATAAGGTGGTCCGCAAAGGGGGCGATCAGCTGCGTCACGTTGTCAAGGTGACGGTGAACGCACAAGGCGATGTGCTGAAGGTAGTGATGTCCAGGGGCGGGACCCGCGTCAGAGAAGAAAGTAGGCGACAATGACCTTGGAGCAATGCTGGCGACCGCGGAACGACACTGGGTTTGGCTTCCACTACTACCCTGACACCGAGCACTACAGCCCGCTTGACGTCAAGCGTTGGCTGCCTGAGTTGAAGAAGATGGGCGCGAGCTGGCTGGTGCTCTTGTCCAGGCAGGACAGCCCAATCCCCGAGTTCTTCGTGAAAGCACTGGTAGGCATGGAAATCGAGCCTGTCGTGCGTATGGTGACGCCGGTGATGCGGTCTCTGGACCGGTCCAAACTGGCCGAGATGCTCGGAGTCTATGCTGGATTGGGGGTCCACTATGTGGAGGTATTCGGTGAAGCGAATTGCGCTTCGAAGTGGCCCTTGGAGGAGTGGAATTGCCCGTCGTTAGTCGAGAGATTCGTGGATCTGCTGGCTCCATTTCTGGAGGAGATGCAAGCCGCCGGCTTGTACCTTGTGTTTCCCGCCTTGCGACCTTGCGGAGACTACTGGGACCTGAGCTTCTTGCAGATGGCTCTCGAACTCCTGGGTTCCAGGAACGGCGGCTCTCTGTGCGAGAACATGGTGATCGGGATGCACAATCACGCCTTCGATAGACCGCTCACTTGGGGTCAAGGAGGGCGCAGCCGCTGGCCCATGGCTCGGCCGTATTTCGCACCGAAGCAGAGCGAGGATCACATCGGGTTCCACCTCTACGAGTGGTATGACCAGATTGTGCGGGATGCCCTCGGGCGCTCGCTGCCATTGCTATGCATGGGCAGTGCTGCGGTCGGAGATCCGCATTCCTCCACATCGAGCCTATTGGCAAACGAAGAAGAGCACGCCGATCGTGCTAGCGCCATCGCCACCATGCTGATGGAGAACTCTGTTCCCGATTATGTCCTTAACCATGCCTTCTGGTTGCTGGCCACCGATGAGGGCCACACTCAGAGGGTTCATGCCTGGTATAGCGCCGACGGCCGCGAGAGTGGAGCCGTCTCTGCGCTAAAGGGGTTGCTGAAGCACTCTCGCTTTCCTGATGCTGACCCTACTCCTGATCCTCCAACCCCTCAGCCTGGTCGCTTGACAGATGTGGAGCTTGTAGGCCTTTCGCAGGAGATGGTAGATGGCCTGCGCGTGGCGGGCCCCGGGTCGGACGGACAGCCATACTGGAAGGTGGTCCGTGTGGAGGTGCAGCCTGGCACTCAAAACATGAGTGCCTTCGCCATCGCGGACGCTGAAGCAGTCCGTTTCTCTTGGCCCGATGGCGAGCACATCGTCGAACCCAAGGACGACGTGTATGCGCCAGTGGGCGCTCGTCATAACGCAGCCTCGATGCCCATGTTCGCTGGGTGGGGTGCTTACTCAGTAGAAGTCGTGGGCAACAGCGAAACCTTGCAGGGCTTTGGGCTTTATGGTGACAACCTGGAGTTGACTCAGGCCCGGCACCATCCAGTGTTGGTGGCTTTTCAACACGTGAGTTCTGGCACCATACCTCCGCGACCGGGTCCGCCAGATCCGGCTCCCTCACCAGAGCCGCCGGATCCGCCGCCACCAAGTCCGCCACAACCGCCGCCACCAAACCCACCAAGCCCTCCGCCTCCGGCTCCGCCATCAGGACGATACGGGCATTTCCCCAGACCGCCTGGGGACAACGGCATGGGTGTTCACTTCGGCCTTGACATGAGATCTGAGGCCATGGCCCTCGACATGAGGAGAGCCAAGGACATGAGGCTTACCTGGGCCACTCTGTGCTACCAGGGCCAGGAACAGCTTCTCAGGTGTGCGAGGATGATCTGGGATGCCGGCATCATGCCTGTTTGTCGACAGAACACCCCGATCAATAGGAGGCATCCCTTTGGGGAAGATGCGCGGGTCCTGATTGACAACGGAATCCCAGCCTACATCCAGATCTTCAACGAGCCTTCAGACCATCGCGAATGGGAGAACGAAAGACCGCGTGAGTATCTGGAGAAGTGGGCTTGGCTGTGGGCCGAAAAGGCAGAAGATGTGTATCGGTCGGGAGGCTACCCGGGTCTGCAGTGTCTGCTCCCTCAGGAGGTAGAGGCGGCCATAGATGCGCTGGGGGCTGACAGTGAAGTGTGGGAGCGCGTGTGGTTCTGCTGCCACAACTACGGTTTGAATCATCCCCCGGCTTGGCACGAGGACTACTGGAGCGTTCTCGGCTTCCTGTTCTTCGCGCAGGTGTTCAAAGATCGCTTGGGCTTCGTGCCGCCGATCATCTGTGGAGAAGGAGGATGGCTGTACGGAGCCTCAGATGATCGGCGCTACCCGCGCGTTGAGGGGACGGTTCACGCCAAGTATACAGGGAAGATGTTCAACTGGTTCCGCAGGGGAAAGCTGTCCAATGGGGAACCGTTGCCTGACTATCTGTTCGCCGCCTGTCCGTGGATCCTGAGCGGACCCAGCGACGAGGCCTGGTATGGCTTCACCACAAAGGTGCTAACCATACAGTGGGTCAAGAAGATCCCTCCCTTCGTGAGGGGGAAAAGCGTTGATTCCAGGGAGTACTTGGAGAACCAGGTGCGTCATGAGGATTAAGAAGACGTTGTTCGGAGAGGAGTTCGAGGGCACCGATGAAGGACTTGACCGTGTCCGCGACGACCAGGCCCTACTCTCCCCTCGCGAGATCAGCCTATTCATAGACGAGATTGAGGACCTGATCTACTGCGGTGTCAGTCTCCCCTTCACCTCCAAGGCTGTGATCGATCAGAAGGGGTGCCTAGAGACACTCGAGATGCTTCGAGATAACTGGCCATGGGAGATGTTGGAGGCGAGGCGGATCCTCTCGGAAGAGGGAGAGGTCCTGGGAAGGGCAGAAGCTGAGGCCCAGGAGATGAGGCAGCGTGCGGAACGGCAGGCGGCGTTCATTCTGGACCAAAGCCAGTTGATCAAGGTAGCCGAAGCCCGCGCTCAGGAGATGATGGAGTCTGCGGAGAAAGAGGCGGCCCAGGTACTCGATCGCGCCGAACGAGACGCCCGGGATGTCTATCTGGGCTTGGAGCGGGAACTCGATCTGCTGTTGCGAGACATCAAGGAACTCGTGGCGGCACGGTTGAGCAAGCTCAGACGGTGAGTAGGCGGTGGACACGGTGATGACGCGGATATTGCTGGGGACTGTTGAGGGCGTGCGGCTTTCGCCGGAGGGTCTCGTTGTACCCCCGGGACTGCGCGCCGGTCTGGAGAAAGAATTCGTGATGACCAGGGGATTGGATGGGTGCGTGGCCGTTTTCCCGCTCAGCACGTGGGAGGAATTGATGGAGCGGATGGACCGGATATCATTCCTGAAAGGGGCTGCACGGGTGTTCCAGAGACACACCTATGGAGGAGCTTCGCTCGACTCTCTCAGCCCGGAGGGTCGCATGAAGGTCCCAGATCATCTGCGCAGGTATGCGCAGTTGAAAGACGAGGTAGTCCTGGTCGGCGTTGCTACGCGCTTGGAGGTCTGGAACCCCAAGCGCTGGAAAGCAGAGGAATCAGCGCTCAAGGAACGGGCAGAGCAAGTCTCGGAGACTCTAAGCGAATGTGGCATCTAGGTTCTGGATGTCTGGCAACCGGTAGAGGGTTAGGACCATGAGACGAACACTGACGGCGCTGGTGCTGTTCACCGCAACGCTCTTCATAATGGACAGCTTGCCCCATAAAGAGAGGACGATTTTCGTGGAGGTCGAAACGCAGGGGGAGCCCACAGAGGAGTGGCTTCAGACCACGATTGCTGACTTTGAGCGCGGAGACTCTAACTGCGTGGCCATCACGGAGGTGGACGACGGAGAAGTCGTTTTGGCCAAGGTTGAGGACAGCCGATACTGCACCGAGGGAACCTTCGTCTCTGAGGTCCACCAGTCGCCGGTCCTTTTCAACATCGTGGCGGCCGGTTGGTCTGTGGACAAGCCATTGGGTGGTACCTTCCATATACAGGTCCGGGCCGGCCAGGACGGAGAAATGTGGACTGACTGGATGGATGTCTCTCCAGATGAAGATGGACCTGGTTCCGAATCCATGACCTGGGGGAACCTACTCGAGGTTCCGCCATCGCGTTATGTGCAGTATCGACTTGTGTTGGGCACTTTCGAACCAAGCACATCTCCCACGGTCCGCACGGTACTGCTCTCCGTCATGGACACCCGCGACGGCCCGACTGTGGAGCAGGCTCGGGCGATGATTCTTCCGCAAGAGGTAACCTCTGGGGTGCCGCAGCCACGCATCATCTCTCGCAAGGGGTGGGGTGCCAACGAGTCGTGGGCAACCAGGGAACCAATCTACCGCAAGCCGGTGGCCTTCGTCATCCACCACACCGTCACTCCCAACAATCCTGAAGATCCTGCGTACATAGTACGCGCCATCCTTCGCTATCACGCGCTCACAAGGGGATGGGGTGACATCGGGTACAACTTCCTTATCGATCGGGAGGGCAACACATACGAGGGCCGAAAAGGTGGAGATGGCGTGGTTGGCATCCATGCGGGCGACTACAACTACGGCAGCATCGGGATCGCATTGCTCGGTGACTATAGATCAGCCGAGATGACCCCAGCGATGAAGGAGGCTCTGGTCTCCCTAATGGCCTGGGAAGCCGACCGCTATGGGATTCATCCTTTGGAGTCTTCGTATTTCGTACACCGCGTCTTCCCTCATATTGTGGGGCATAGAGATCTGTGGACCACAGTGTGTCCGGGCGATAAGGTGTACAAAGCACTGCCGGAATTGCGCGAGTTGACGTGGCAGAGGCTTCTGACTCGCAAGCCGAGGGTGGAAACGGTCAGTCCAGAGGCTGGAGAGGCCGTCAGTGGGCGAATAGTGATCGAAGTCTCTAGCCCCAGCCCAACCACTGCTACAACGCGACTCCTCCTAGACGGAGCTGTGAAGGCCGAAGGAGGGTCGAGTCTGACTTGGACTTGGAACACAGAAGCGGCTGCCGAAGGCCCTCACCGAATCGACGCCGTTGCTACGAGTGTACAGGGCCGCAGGTCGCGAGTAGTTCACGAAGTCATGGTCGACAACACACCGCCAAGTGGTTCCGTGGTGGTCGATGATGGCGCAAGGTATGCGACGCAGATGACTGTGACCCTGAGCCTGCAAGCTGAAGATCCCGATGGCAGCGTGGTGGGGATGCAGTTCACACAGGACAACGCGAGCGAGTTCACGGAGGCTGAGGAGTTTGCGAGCAGCAGGGAATGGGTCTTGAGCCCTGGGGATGGCGGCAAGACTGTGGGTGCTCGCTTTCTTGACTGGGCAGGGAACGCGTCACCGGTGTGTTCCGCGACCATCATCTTGGACACGGCACCCCCCGGCAATTGGGGTGTGCTGGAGACGGAGGACTCAGGCCGTGTGGTGGTGGAAGTGTCCGATCTCGGGAGCGGGCTGGACCTGTCAAGCGCTGAGTATTCCACCTCGGTCGATGGAGGGATCACTTGGAGCGACTGGGAACCTGCGGTATGTAATGGTGAAGAGGTCGAGGAGTCACAGAGCACCAGCCGTCTGTGTGCGCCATCGGTCGGCGGAGCAGTACGGTTCAAGGTCGCGGATGGAGCAGGGAATGAAGGGCAAAGCCCTATCTATGGGGAAGCGGTCTTCCCCTTGCCCCAAGATACCCCTTCGGTGACGGCTGAGCCAACGAGTGGGCCGACAGCCACCCCATCCAGCGGGTTGCCTGACCTAGTTGTGGACAGGATCGCAGTGGCGCCTGAGACAGGCCTGAACTCCGGTCCGTTGACGATCACTGTGACGATCGAGAACAGGGCCCCCGTCGATGCACCGAATGGGTTCTGGGTCGAGTTGTTCGTGGACCCATCAGGTGTGCCGACCATAAACTCGGTGGCGGGGCAGGAAGGCAAAGGAGCATTCTGGTACGTTCCGGGCCTGGCCGCGGAGGAGACCCTGAGCTTGGCTCTGAGAGATGCAGACGATCGCTACACCAGTTTTGCGGGCAACCTTACCTCTGGGCGACATGAGATCTACGCTTATGTGGATGCCTACAATTCGGTGGGCGAGTTGGGACTTGTGTCCGAACTGGACGAGACCAATAACGTGCTTGGCCCATTGATCGTCGACGTTGGCCAAGGAGTGAACGACGACGGCTCGGGCTCGACCACTTCCGATCTGGTGGGCATGTTGAGCTCAATGGTTCAGCAACTAGAGAGATTGCTGGCTTGGTTGAGCGACCAAGTCAGTTCACGGTAGACTTGATGGAAGGCAGCAAGCAGAAACCCGCTTATGATGTGCTGCAGGAGGAAGGAATGGCTTCACAATGTAGCCAACCGCTGATCAAGGTCATGGGAGTCGGGGGAGGGGGCAGCAACGCCGTTGACAGGATGCTCCACGTCGGGATTCCGGGTGTGCAGTTCATTTCTTCGAACACCGATGCTCAGGCCCTTGCTCTTTCCGAGGCATCACGGAAGGTCCAGCTAGGTCCAGAGACCACCAAGGGGCTGGGGGCTGGAGGCAACCCAGAGGTCGGCGCCCGGGCAGCAAGGGAGAGCGCTGAGCAGGTCCAAGAGGCTCTGAAAGGAGCAGAGATCGTGTTCGTGGCCTTGGGTCTGGGAGGAGGCACCGGCACAGGTGCTGCGCCGGTAATCGCTGAGGTGGCTCGGAAAAGCGGCGCTCTCACGATTGCGGTGGCGACGACGCCTTTCAGCTTCGAGGGAAGCAGGCGAGACCAGATCGCCAGGGAAGGGCTGGGCGCGCTGAAGGCGAAGTCAGACACCGTGATCGCCATTTCCAACGACCGTCTGCTGGACTTCATTGATGAGGAGACGTCGCTTGATATCTCCTTCCGCATAGCCGATGACGTGCTCAGGCAAGGCATTCAAGGCGTGGCGGAGTTGATCACATCCACGGGGCTCATCAATCTCAATCTGATGCACGTAAGAGCCGTACTCAGGAACGCTGGCTCGGCACTTATGTCTATCGGTCAGGGCCGTGGGGATCAACGTGCCGTTGAGGCAGCGGAGTTGGCCGTAGCCAGTCCGCTCACCGAACTGTCGTCTATCGCAGGGGCATCAGCAATACTGGTCAACATCACGGGGGCCAACGACCTGTCCTTGGACGAGATTCAGCAGGCCGTCAGTGCGGTGGCCGGCGTTGCGAGTCCCGATGCGGATATTTTCTTCGGGGCTACTCTCGATCCCAGCATGGGAGACCAGGTTCAGGTGACACTCATCGCCGTGGGCATGGACGGTCAGACACCGAGACGGGCGCTGGGAGCAGCGGTTTCACGCCGAGAGGTCTCTTGTGACACGCGAAGCACGGTCTCGGCTGCACACCCAGAGCTCGCACATGTGCAGGAACGTCGACGGACTGTCGATCTACAGGATCTGGACGTGCCTACCTTCTTGAGACGGCGCAGGCTAGCCAAGATAGGGGAGGAAGAGCAGCATGGGTAGAGCCTCCAAGGAATGCAAGAGCAGAGTGCAGGAACATATTCGACAGCACTTTCCAGACATGGCAGACGTGAAACCCGCTGTCTCGTGTCTGAAATCAGGGGGGCAAACGAGACACCGCTTCACGTTCCGCAAGGCTTTGCGGTCATCTGATGGTAAGAAGTACAAGCAGATTGTCCATGTAACCGCGGATCAAGATGGCAAAGTGCTGAAGGTGGCAGTGTCCCGGTAGAGGCTGTCGACGGAGTTGTGAAGATGCTGGTGCTGAGTAGAATGGTCAAGCTCGAAAAGGTCGGTCGTCGTTGGTTCATCTGTTGGCTCCTTTCTTTAGTCATGCTCTCGCTCGCCGTCCAGCCCCCTTCGACCGTGCTGGGGGCACCAGCGGAGCTGGGATCCACCACGTATGTGGTCGCTTGGGGGGATACCATCTCTGGCATTGCGGTGCGCTACGGGACCACTGTGGCTGCAATCGCGGAGGTGAATCAGTTGGCCAATCCCAACCTCATTTTCGTGGGCCAGCGGCTTGCCATACCGGGCGCCACGTCGCCAGCGGCTGCCGGCTCTGGCACTCACGTGGTGCAAATAGGGGATACCCTTTCGGCTATCGCCTACCGTTATCAGACTACGGTTCAGCGCTTGGCTCAGATGAATGGTCTGACTAATCCCAACATCATTGTCGTGGGGCAGAGATTGGCGATCCCCCAAGGCTGGTCGCCAGGCTTGGCACCAATGCCACCAGCAAGTGCGAGGGTGGGCGCTGGGCTATACCGCGTGCAACCGGGGGACACTCTGATCGGTATCGCGGTACGCTTTCGCGTAGGTATGTGGGACATCGTCCTGGCCAACAACATAGCCAACCCGTCCCTGATCTATGCTGGCCAGTCGCTAGTGATACCGGGCGCTCAGGAGCCCGCGAGCGGATCTCAGACACCTTCGGACACTGCCACCCCCACGCCGACGAAACGCCCTTCCGCACCCACTCCGAGGCCCGCTGCGCCAACGCCAAGGCCTGCCACGCCCACGCCCGGCGGGACCAGTCCGCCGATGGGACCCACCTATGCCTTTGGGTACGTGCAGGGTAGCATGCGCCAATTCCCCAACTGTGGGACCGTGTACTTCAAGGCCCAGATCAGAGGCATCGGAGGCGAGCCTGTGAGCGGCCGGACCGTGCGTCTGCGGTTTGCGGGCCACGCGGTGTATAACGTCAGCGGAGTTGGTCAAGACCCGGGGGAATGGGGTTTTGCGCCCTTGGCTCGGGAACACTTCCACTCTCCTTTCACGTTCCGGATAGACATCGTGGAGAGCGAGGCCAACCCGGTGCCCCAGTCGGATACAGTGGAGATCGATTTCACAGACTGTAACGCTGCTGGGCAGTTCGAGAATATCGTCTTCCAATATGGGCTCGCAGCTCCAACCCCAGCGAGCGTGCCAACGCGCAATCCTGGCCCAGATCCTGGGCCGAGAGGCCCACTGCCTCCTGTCGAATGGGATAGGCGTCTCAATGATTTGCCTTGCGTGGGCTTGGTGACTTTGACGGACGCAGGGATTCAACTGCGGCCGGGGGATCGATACTGGCGACTCGTGAGCGCCAGATGGCTCAATGAGGAGGAGAGCCGCAGGGACATTCAGATCCACGTGGATCTTCTCAACGAGGCAGGACAACGTGTGTTTGGGGACACAGTGGTGTTTGAGAACGGTGGCCAAGACCGGGTCGTCAGCACACCCCAGACTTGTTGCTATCCCTGGGACTATCCGGTCAAGTGGCCCATGTTCAATGCGCTCTGCTCCTATAGCGTCTATGTAGAGGGCCTTCCCAGCGACAAGATGGTCGGAATGGGGCTGGGAACCCCAGAGCACCCGGATTGGACCGTACACACTGGATTCGTCTTGACGTTTCAGCGGACTGCATATCGATGATAAAGCGTAGGGGATATCACACCGGTCCGTCGATCTCGGAGGTCTGGGCATGGTTCAGTTGATCTTCTGGAGGACCGTTGCGTCGATTACGAGCGGGCTACTTCAGGTCAGGGTTCTACTTCTCGTCCTGGTGCTCGCGTATGTCGCGGGATGGATCCTGGGGTCTGCCTACGGCCAAGGCTTCTAGGCAGGCTTGACGAGAAGCCTCTCAATTGGAATCAGGCGTTCGTACTAGAGTCCACAAATGGACTCACGTGAGAAGGAGGTACAGAAAATGGGGAACAGGACGCGCTGCATCGTGCTATTGATCGCTCTGCTTGCGATTCTGAGCGGATTGGCCTCTCCTGTCTTGGGGGTGCCTGAGGCGGAGGAGCGGAGTGCAAGCTCGGTGGTCCACATAGTCCAGTGGGGAGAGAACCTCACGCTCATCGCGCGACGGTACGGTGTCAGCACAGCAGTCATTGCTGAGGCAAACGGCATAGCGAATCCCAACTACATCTACGCGGGACAGAGGCTGGTGATTCCCACAGGGGCGTCGCCTCCGTCTCCGCCGCCGCCGGGCCAGACGACTACGTACGTCGTTCGGAGAGGAGACACGCTCTCCGCAATCGCCTATCGTCTCGGTACGACCGTCAACGCCCTCGTCTCATTGAACGGTCTGGTGAACCCCAACCTGATCTACGCCGGGCAGGTGTTGAAGGTTCCAGGGCAGGAGCAGTCACCTCCCCCCAGCAACACCTGTGTCTATGTGGTGAAGCGAGGCGACAATCTGACCAAGATCGCTCTTGCGCATGGCACGACGGTTTGGGCCCTGACAATTGCCAACAATCTGGCCAATCCCTCCTTCATTTGGGTTGGACAGCGGTTGGTGATCCCGGGATGCTCGCCCGGCACTACTCCCACTCCTACGCCACAACCGCCAGCACCCACACCGACACCGGGCCCTGGGGCAACACCGACACCCACGGTGCAGCCTGGCCCTGTGCCTCGGATGAACACGCCCGAATACGGGGTTCACACGTTTCTCTGGTGGGCGGGGGAGTCCCGAGCCCGAGATGCCCAGTTGGCCAAGGACGCGGGCCTCACTTGGGTGAAGGAACTACTCCCTTGGAGAAGCATAGAGGGAGCCGGCAAAGGCATCTTCGATTGGAGCGTTGCGGACGAAGTGGTGCAGACTCTGAATGATCGGGGGCTGAAGATCATTGCTCGCGTAGATTTCCAGCCCGCGTGGGCGAGAGCAGATGGAGCCAACAACGGTCCTCCAGACAACTACCGTGACTACGGGGATTTCCTGTACGCCATGGCGAGTCGCTACCGAGGCCGAATTCAAGCATACGAGATCTGGAACGAGCCAAACCTGGCACGCGAGTGGGGCGACCATCCACCCAACGCTGCCGAGTACGTGGCTCTGCTGCGAGTAGCATATCATCGCATCAAGGAAGCGGACCCCAACGCTATGGTTATCACGGCGGGACTGGCTCCCACTGGGACCGGCCTGCCCCACGCGATTCCTGACGTGCAGTATCTGCGTGAGATGTACCAGTCAGGAGCCAAGAACTACTTCGATGTGCTGGGGGTCCACGCGCCAGGATACAAGGCTGCTCCTGAGACAAGTCCCAGTGAGGTGCAGAACAACCCAGCGCTGGGAGGCCACCGTTTCTTCTGCTTCCGGCGTGTAGAGGACTTGCGGCAGGTGATGGTTGACAATGGCGACGCAGGAAGACAGATGGCGGTGCTAGAGTTCGGCTGGACAAGCGATCCGAGGCCGGGTTCCCCATATCACTGGCACGCGGTGTCGGAGGAAACCAAGGCCGACTACATTGTGCGAGCCTTTCAGTGGGCCCGGGACCACTGGTCACCGTGGATGGGAGCGATGACCGTGTTGTCAATCGCGGACCCCGCTTGGACCGAGAACGACGAACAGTACTGGTGGGCCATCACCAATCCTGACGGAACAACCAGGCCTGCCTACGACGCTCTGAGAGCTGCTCCGAAATAGTGGCGGAGGAGGATGAATTGGGCTCCAAGATCTTGTCACTCTGTGTCCTGGTGGTGTGCCTAGTCGTTGTGGTCATAATTGGCGGCTGCACGAGGGAAAAGGCACCGCCGACACCAGCACCGACGTCTACAGCCAGGACGGCGCCGCCTGAGCATGTACCGGAGTCATCGCCGACTCCCTCACCCACGAGCACGCCTGAGGTTCTGGAGCTTACCTACTACATTGTGCAAACAGGGGATACTGTGTGGGACATCGCCGACCATTTTGGGATTTCCGTACAGGAACTGGTAGACGCCAACCAACTTGTAGAACCGGATCGTTTGCAGCCTGGTCAGCAGCTCATCATTCCCGTCAGCGGCGACGAGGGCGGAGACGAGCGCGGTTCACCGCAACCATCGCCTGATGAGTCTGGGGATGTAGAGGAGCAACTCACACACACCGTGGTGGCCGGCGACACTCTGTCGAGCATAGCCACATTGTATGGAACCACTGCAGAGGATATCGCAACGCTGAACGGATTGGACCCAGACGACATCTTGGCTATCGGGCAACGGCTTGTCATTCCTTGAGTCGCAGGGAGGCGCGAGGGTAGCCATCTAGGAGGGTAATCGTGAATCTGCTCGACTATCCAAAACCCAGCGGGGACACTGGCATAGGCTTTCACTGGTTCCCGGACCATTACCACTACGAACATCGGTATTTCGACACCTTCGTGCCGGAGATGAAGGCGATGGGTGCCAGTTGGCTCCTCGTCCTGTCGGATGGAGTGAGGACAATTCCGGACTGGTTCCTTCGAGGGCTTATGGAGCACGACATTGAGCCCATCATCCGCGTGTTCTATCGGTTTGTGACTTTCATCGACCAAGCTGGTCTGCGCCGGGCGTGCCAGCACTACGCTTCGTTGGGCGTGCACTACGTGCATGTCTTCAATGAGCCCAACCTGACAGTGGAATGGGCGGAGTGGAATCCCGAGCGCCTGCCAGCGCGCTTCATGGATTTTCTGATCCCATGCCTGGAAACCATGCACAGCGTGGAAGGCATCATTCCCGTCTTCACGCCTTTGAGCCCGGGTGGTAACTACTGGGATACCTCCTTCCTCAAGAGCGCGTTGGCCATTCTGAATCAGCGGGGCAAGAAGCACCTTTACGATAGAATGGCCATTGGCATCCACAACTATGCCAACAACAAGCACCTGACCTATGGCAAAGGCGGAAGCGTCCGTTGGCCCTGTGCACGACCCTACCAGCGGCCACCGGGATGTCAAGATCACACAGGGTTCTACATGTTCGAATGGTACGACGAGATAGTGCGCGGGTACACGGGGCGGCGTCTGCCCCTGATTGGCTGTGAGAACGGAGTCAGGCTGGGTGACGCCGACGACCCCGGATCTCCCGCCATCAACGAAGCGCTTCACGCTGAACGTCATGCAGCGATGTGTCAGATGACGATGAATGGGGAGCTGCCATACTACTTCTTCAACAACGCCTTCTGGCTGCTGGCGGCTGAGGACGACAATTTCTTCGTGCGGCACAGTTGGTACAGACCCAACGGCGAACCCCGCTTGCCACAGTCCGTGGCGCGGCTGAAGTCCTTGCCCAAGAAGAAGCGCCCGCTCTGGGTGAACCTGCCCAGGGAGATAAAGGTTCTAATGCCCGATGGCGACGTAAGGGTGATGGGTCTTGAGGAATATCTACAAGGCGTGCTGCCCGAGGAGATGGGCGATGATGCTCCCATGGAAGCTTTCAAGGCCCAGGCCATAGCCGCTCGCTGCTACGCAGCAGTCGCAGCGGCGAAGCCCAGGCACGGGACCAAAGGAGCTGATGTTTGTACCACAACTCACTGCCAGGTTTGGTCGCCAAGAACCTGTCCAAGCAGTGACGAGGCGGTGGAAGACACCGCAGGGATCGTGGCCATGCATGGAGACGAAGTGATACAAGGCTTCCACTTCGCACATTGCGACGGGCACACACGCAACAGCGAAGATGTCTGGGTTCGAACCTTGCGCTATTGTAGAAGCGTGCCATGCATCAGGCCGTATCCGTCCTTACGGGGACACGGTGTTGGCATGTGTCAAGAGGGCGCGAAGGCAATGGCAGAGCAGGGCGCCATGTATGTTGACATCCTAACTCACTACTACACAGATATCCAGGTCGTAGGCATTGACAGGGATCCAGTGGACACATGGCCAGAGCTGAGGACAGGGTACTCAGACTGGCCTCGTCCCCCGCACGACAACGGGCTGGGGATTCACGTGGGACTCGACTTCTCGCCGGAGGCCATAGCTGCTGATGTTGCGCGAGCGGAGGAACTGAATCTGAGATGGGTGGTACTGGCCCCGAAAGACAGGGCTGGCTTGCAGGGAGTGGTTTCCGTCTACTGGGAGAAGGGCATCATGCCAGTGGTGAGGCCGATGTGCCTGGTGGACGAGGATCATGATTTCGAAAGGGATGCCAGGCTAATGCAGAAGATGGATATCCCGGCTTACATCCAGATCTACAACTCTCCCGAGCAGCCCCAAGAATGGGGCACAGGGGAGGTGGATATGGCATTGTTCGCCTCCCGCTGGCTTGCTCAGGCCAAGGCTCTCGTTGATATGGATGGCTTCCCCGGACTGCAAGTGAACACGGTGGAAGACCTGAGGCTAGTGATTGATGAGGCGAAGAGGGAGGGCCTGAAGTACCTCTTCCGTCATGCCTGGTTCTGCTGTCACAACCATGGGACAAATCGTCCGGCGCGCTATCCCTACGACGACATCAACCAGAGAGGCTTGCCTATCCAGCATCCTGAGTGGGAATTTGCGGGCTCCGTGGAGCAGGTGAATCGCTGGCGCGAGCAAGCCAAGGAGCCAGGCCAAGACATCAGTGGAGACTATGACTGTGTCCTTGGATTCCTCGCCTACGCCCGAGTGTTCGAGGAAGAGTTGGGCTTCGTCCCGCCCATTATCTGCAGCGAAGGGGGATGGAGGTATGGTGACTTGAGCGATCGTCGCTATCCGAAGGTGAACGACTTCCTGCATCAGGCGCACCATACCGCCATGTTCGCCTGGTTCAGGGACAATACTCTGTCCCACGGTGGCCGATTGCCGCCATACCTGTTCGCAGTGTGTCCGTGGGTCCTGTCAGGCGCCGAGGAGCCTGCTGCCTGGTACGATGGTCTGCAAGGAACTAGGGAGCAGACCATAGCATCCATAGCGAGCATGCCCCGCTTTGCTCGAGACGGGTTCTCGGTGGAGCAGCCTGTTGCGTCTCCACCGACTCCCCCGAGCGAAACCTCTCCCGCGCCAGCGGTGCCGGAACCAGACCCTGCGCAACCAGGATCGAAGTGGAGGATGAGCGTGGAGCGGCGCTCACGAAGCGATGGAGTGAGAGCAATCGCCGGCAGTTTCCCGCGGTCAGGGATTCGCCTTGATGTCATCGATCCGTGGGGCAATTCGGTGACAGTCACCAGTGGCTCGAAGCCAGAGTATGGCCCCGGTGGCTTTGAAGTGCCCATCTGGGCTGATGCGGCCTATACTCTGCAGTTCTTGGATGAGATCTTCCAAGTGGAAGTGAGGCATGACATCGTGGTATTGACGTTCAGTGAGAACAGCACAGGAGATGGGGCAGAGGAGCTTGTGGAGGCAGGCTCCAGGCTGGTGACCAACTGGATGAGCGTGGATCTAGCCCGAGGATTCATGCAGGATCTCAGCCGACATGAAGGACTGTTTAGCTTGGAGAGGCAGTGATAGCGGTGGCACATCAAGCCACACGCGTTGCCAGACTCTAGATCAAAGTGAGCGAGAAGGAGGTCGAGGAAGGAAATGGAGAGCGGAAAACAAACGCGAAGCAGCAAGTTGTTCATGGTCATTGCCCTGGTGCTCACAGCATCCCTGTTCTTGGGTTTGCTCGGAATTGGAGGGATCGTGCTTTTCCGATTCCTGGTGGGTCCTGTGGAAGTGGCCATGCCCCCGGGGACTGATGTACCTTCACAGGTGCCTGAAGGACCTATGACACCTACACCGTCACCCCTCCCCAGTGCGACACCCACAACAGGAGGTCCTGCGCCGACTACCACTCTGGTGGTCCCAGGAGTGACGGAGACCCCCTCTGTCGATGGCCAGGAGAACGGCAGTGGACAGAACGGGCTGGGTATGTCCAGCCCTGGGTCAGAGTCATCGGAGATGCCTCAGACTGGATTCGGGCCTCTGGAGACTCTGGGCATTGGAGTGGTGCTGGTGTTTCTGCTCGGTGCCAGCCACATTGCCCGTCGGCCGCGATTGGACAGCGACCGATAGGGAAGTGGAGAAGCCTCCAATTGTCGAGCTTGTGGCACTAGGGAGAAGGAGAAGACGGTGATTCGGCAACCTGCGCGTCGCCGCGCGTCGCTGCTTGCACGCATCGATCGGATCGTAAGCACTGTACTGGCCGTGGCCTTTCTCATCACCGGGTTCCAGACGGGCTATCGCTTGACGCACAGTGCCGAGCGCATGCTTTCAGCGACCCAATGGTCGCTGGGGGGTGAGCATCCTGCCGCTGTGCAGATCCCCGTGGAGACGCCTGTGAGGGTGACCGAGCCGCTCCCCATGTGGCGGGGCACTGATCGGCTCAACATCCTGGTCATGGGGCTCGATCGGCGTCCAGGCACGGCCCTGCCCGGGCGTGCTGACGTGATCATGATCGCCAGCGTGGATCCCGTCCAGAGGGAAGTTGCCCTGCTGTCCATACCTCGGGATCTGTGGGTCGAGATACCCGGACATGGGGAGAACAGAGTCAACACTGCCTACTTCTATGGGGAGTTTGAAGGCACGGAGGGCGGGGGTCCCGGACTGATGAAAAGGACGCTCGAGCATAACTTCGGAGTGGACATTGACTACTACGGGACCCTTGATTTTAGATGCTTCGAGCGTATCATTGACATCTTGGGCGGCATTACCGTGGATGTGCCAGAGCAAATCAGAGATGATCGCTACCCAGATGACGACTATGGCTACATGAGGATCTACATCCCTGCTGGCAGGCAGCACATGACGGGCGAGACGGCCCTGCAGTACGTGAGGGCTCGACACCAGACAAGCGACTTCTCCAGGATGCGCCGGCAGCAACAGGTACTCCTAGCTGCGAGAGACAAGGCGCTCAGACTGGACATACTCTTCTCGCTCCCTGAGTTGATCCCTCTGCTGGAGAGGACTTTCTCGACGGATCTGCCACTTGAAGACCTGCTAGCTCTGGCGAATCTCGCGACGCAGACAAGGCTGGAAGACATCACGATGCGTGTCATTGACGAATCGATGACCATCCCTTACGTGGCTCCGGATGGTGCACAAGTGCTGCTGCCCAGATTGGACCGCATTCGCGCGATGATGGGAGAGATGTTCGCTGAACAGTCTGGCCCTGTGGAGGCACAGCAGTCAGAGATGCGCGAAGCCCGCATCCTGGTGCGGGCCGACATCGCCAGGCCATTCCTCGCCGGTGAGGTCGCCGACTTCTTGCAGCGACGCGGATACGATGCCTATGCGCAGAGCGACCAGATCCAGATTGAGTCGGAGGGAACCTTCATAGCCAGCCGTCGCGAGATGTCTGAGGCCGCCGTGCTCATATCGGCGTTGCTACGGGTGGGACCGGAGTTCGTCATCCTTTCTTCAGACGTAGAAGACGGCGGGGATATTGTCGTGACCCTAGCGCCCGATTTTGTGATGCCCAAGTGAGAGTGGGGGAGTGAGTTCAGTGGCTACAGCGTCCACCATCGGATCAGGGGGAAGCGGGCGGTTCGATGCGTTCCAGCCAATCATCCGCGCACCAACCGAGAGAACCGTGGTGATCGAGATACCACCACGTGAATCCATCTGCGACCTCAGGACCGCCGATGATCCTGAGTACGGCACCGTCTTCCAACATCTCTATCGCCTGGTAACCCCGACCGGGGCCGCTGCGCAAGCGAAGACCGAGCCCTCCGGTGTCTTTCACTCTGACGTAGTCTCCGACGGTTGTGGCATCCGCAGCGGTCTCCACGATACTCTCCGACTCGACGGGCGAAAGCAAGGCTGGATCCAGGCCCACAGCACGGAAGTGCTCCTCGCCGAGGGCACCGAACTTGATCGGTGCCCCAGAAGGTGCGTCGAAGTCCCACTCTATGCGTGCACGTCTGAAGTACTGTGTGATCATGCCTGGCTCGACAGTGAGTTCGCTTATCGGGGGGCCGAGGCGTTCGCAACCGCCATGATCCACACAGAAACTGAGGAAGCTGAAACAGACGTTATGGCCAGTTTCGTCGTAGTACTCGCAAAGCCCATCTCTGATCAAGGACGTCGGCGCAGGATCGGTTCGGGGCGTACGATAGCCAAGGAGCTCTCCCAGAGGGGCGAGTCGTACTTGGCACTGCTCGCCTGGTTCCATGGGACACTCCATTCGGGCGCACCGGAAGTACTGAACCAGGAGTCCACTGTCCTCGAATGCTTCAGTGATGGGAGGACCCCAGATCTGAAGGCCGCCGGTTGCTTCGAAAACGGATTGAAAGGGCTGGTCCAGGTAGTGACCTGTTTGGGGGAAGTACTTGCCTGGGGCCTCCTGCGCTTGACTTGGATGCGAGGAAGGCAGGAGCAAGGCGAGAAGTAGGAATCCGACCGCGGGTCCAACTAGCTTCTTCAGCAGATTGATTGCATGTGGTACAGCATTCACACTTCAATTCTAGCACAGATGACTCACAAAAGACCAACGGGCCGCGGAGCGTGTCAAGAGGCACTGGGTTGTCGCCGGCTCGTGTAGCTGTCGACAGTTAGGAGGCACATGATGCACGATCGCTTGAGAGCAGAGGCTGTTCGACTTCAGGTTGTGAGGGGTAGACTCCAGGTCCGGGAGCTGCCGGGTGGTACCCCGGTGTCGCCCGGTCGGACCTCGAATTGGGGGGAAGTGTATCCTGTCTCTCATGTTGTCAGCCACGACGGCGGAACTGAACGTGTCTGTGACAGGCTCGAGGGCGTGGCCCAGGAGACCTATCGCCAATCAGTAGGTGGGGTGACCAACAGGCTTCGGCAAGCCATGAGGAACGCCAACAGATATCTGTATCTCAGGAACCGAGTGCGGCGTGAGCGACAACCGCTTCTCGCGGCGATGGGTTGCCTGGCCATACGCGGGATGGATGCCTATGCTTGTGGAGCGGGACCCTACAGCATCTTTCTGGTAGCTAAGGGCAGGGTGCGCAGTTTCGTCACTCCGGCGGAAGATGACGCTGAGAGCATGGCAGACGACTCGCGGAGGAATGGGTATCCGCTGGGCCGAAGCGCGAAACTGGAGGATCCGAGGTTCTCCTATCGTCAGCTTCAGCCCGGTGATTGGATACTGTTGGTTGCCGGGGCCCAGGCGAGCATGTTGCGGCGGATCGCTGACCAGTTAGCGGTGATTGCGGGTGAAAATGACATCAACCGCGCGGCTCAGCATGTGTGCGGGATGACCGAGTGGTCCGCGGAGGTCTCCGCACTGCTAGTGCGTGTTGGATCAGACACGCCTCAGTTGGAGGAAGTGCCCCGTTTGAAGCCGGAGGGCGCTCGCAGGAGCTTGGTGTCCACAGTCCAGACCTTCCTCCCGATCGGGGGACATGAGAAAGGCAGAAAGGCAGAAGTGAGTCAGCGTCTTCCGGAGGGCAAGAACCTGCCTCCCTCCGCACAACAGAGGTATGTCCAAGAGGAAGATGCATTTGCCAAGTCCCCGGACTCGGGACTGATAAGAGATTGGGGCGAAAAGCAAGATGGTGGCAGGCCAAGGTCGTCGCGGCAGAGTCACGACTTCCTGCAACAGAGTGCGGAGATCTGTCGCCTGACTGGGGCCGTGCTGCTGTCCCTTCTCTCAGCTCTTTGGGGCGGCGGGCAGCGGCTTGTGACAGCAGGTGTAGAGTTGATCAGATGCACATGGAAGTGGATCAGGCATCATCGCATCCTGGAAAGACTGGCCAGGATTAGCGAGTTGGCGCTCTTTGGAACCTGGGCGGCCTCGAAAGGGCTGGCTGTCCGTATCCTGCCGGAACGTCAGGCCTCCATGACCACGTATAAGGCTGCAGCCCGTCCTATGGCGAAGGCCAAAGTCCGGGGCTTCCAGCCATCGCTCAGGAGTCGCGTTCTGATTGGCGCGCTGATCATTCTGGCAGTCGCTCTGGCCGTGATCACTTCTGGTCTGCGTATCAAGTGGCGTCTGGAGCAGGCTGAGATGGAGAGGTTGACCTCCCAGGTTGAGGAGAGTCTGAGGCTTGCTGAACTCGAGGAGGATTGGCGGGCCAGGGCAGCCTTGCTCGCAGAAGCCCAGGAGCTGATCGACCAGGCGGCGGAGGCCCAGGGGAACAGTCTCGCGATCAGGGAGCTCAGCGACCGGTTGGAGAGCCAATGGGTCCTTGCCGCCGGTGGCGTGGGAGTGGCGTTCGGGTCGGAGCCGGTGCTGGCGGTTCCGGAGGGGGTCAGCCGAAGAATAATCGTACCGCATAACGAGGTGTACATCCTGAATGAGGCGGCGCAGCGGTTGTATCGCTACGAGCTGGATCAACAAGGAGACCCGTTGGCGGAGCAAGGTCCGTGGACATGGGAATTGTCTGGGGAAACTGGCACCGTTGCTGCGGAGCTAGTTGTGGACATGGCCTGGGCAGACGCTGCCAACGGACGGCTGACTCCTGCCGTCTTGATGGTGACCAGCGAAGGCTCCCTGGTAGAGCTGAACCCCAGCGGGACTGCTCGCAACGTGTCTGTCTCAGATAGTGTCCATTGGGGAGATGTTGGAGCGGTGCGAACGTACGAGGGCAACCTGTATGTCCTTGACGTGGGACGCGGGAACATCCTCAAGTACGTCGCGACCGGCGACGACTATCTCGATCCACCGATGAACTACATCGCAAAACCCGAGAGCGTCCCGTGGGATAGCGTGATAGACATGGCCATAGACGGCTCCATCTACTTGCTGCTCTCCAATGGGAGCATCATGAAGTTCGCGGCTGGGCAACCACAAGCATTTACGCAGGAGGGGCTACACCCTCTGCTGGAGAACCCTGTGGCCCTGTTCGCTTCACCGGATTCTGGATCTGTGTTCGTCGCCGAGCCGAGTCAGGCACGGATTGTGGAATTCAGCACAGATGGTCGTTTCCTCAGGCAGTTCCGCGAAACGTCCGGCCAGGATGGCGCCCTTGCGGATTTGCAGGCCTTTGGGGTTGACGTGGCTCGTGATCGCTTGCTCGTCGGTACCCGCGCGGGAGTGTTCAGCACGTCTCTTCCTCCTGCGGAGTGACGTTCGTGGATGTGAGATTGGGAGACCTTGCCCGATTACGAAGATGACTAACTATTGTAGAGTAGTCCAGGGATGGTGAGTTGAGGATGCGTTCCATTCCGAATCGATCCGACGTTCACGTGCTTGCCAGAGTGGACCGACTAGCGAAGCTACGGAGCATTGGCTAGGCCGGAGACGAACAAGTGGGCGAAGACAGAATCCATCAAGCCTTGGCGAAAGAGATGACTTTCAAAGCCGGGGAGCAGCGTCTCCGGATCATCGTCAGGTACAGAGAGCAGGTGGCCAAGGCCAAGGCGGTAGAATCGGCTCGGCTGCCAGAACCACCGTCAAGGGTGCTCGCGGTTGTTCCTGCAGTGGCTTTGTCTGCTCTTCCGTCGGAAATCGTGGCTCTGAGTCGTGAGCGCGATGTTGCCAATATCTGGCCCGACCTGCGGGTCAGGGCCTGTCTGGATAGGAGTGTGCCCCTTGTCCGGGCACCAGATGTGTGGCAGGAAGGGTACTCCGGGGCGGGGGTGAAGATTGCGGTGCTCGACACTGGCATCGATCTTGAGCATCCGGATTTCTCAGGGCGAATCACTGCCACAGCAGACTTCACTGGCGAGGGGGTTAGGGATGAGAGTGGCCACGGGACTCACGTGGCCGGTATCGCCTGCGGAGACGGCAGCGGCTCCGGTGGCACGTATGTAGGGATGGCCCCTCGGTCGGAATTGTTCGTCAGCAAAGTGTTGGACAGGCATGGCGAGGCCTTCATGAGCGATGTGATGGCTGGGCTTGACTGGGCCGTCAAGCAACAGGTCCATGTGATCAACCTCTCTCTTTCGGGACCAGCTCCTGGCGACGGCACTGATGCTCTGTCAGAGATGTGCGATCTCGTAGTGGAGCGCGGCTTTGTGATCTGCGCGGCTGCTGGGAACTCCGGTCCCATCTCCAGCAGTATCGGGTCGCCTGGTTGCGCCCGTCAAGTCATCACAGTTGGGGCCTCCACCGATGATGACTTACTCCTAGATGCTTCTTCAAGGGGACCCACTACCGACGGTCGCGTCAAACCGGACGTGGTTCTTCCGGGGGCAGGCATAGTCTCGTGCCGGGCGAAAGACACTTCCCTCGGAAATGCGCTGAACTTGGGGTACACAGAGGCCTCGGGAACCAGCATGGCCACGCCCCACGCCTGTGGAGTCGCAGCGCTTCTGCTCGAGGCAGGGCCAGAGCTGACTCCGAGGGAGGTCAAAGAGCTGATTATGGCAGGGGCGACCGATCTCGGTCTCGAAGAGAACGATCAAGGCGCTGGGCGCGGCGATGCCTACGGGGCGTTGATGGCTGCGCACGTTCCGCAGGTTGATCCCACGAACTCCGGATGCCTGCTGCAACTGCTGGAGCTGATTCGATCATGGTCTGAGTTCAAGTGGCCGAGTTGACTGGCGAGATCACCCCCTTCTTGTTGGCCGCGCAGACGTGTGCTGTGATAGAATACGCCCACTGTGGATTGCGACCTGAAGAAGCGAGCGGCGATGATTCGCCAAGAGATTGCGCGGCTGATGCTCTGCGCACTGCTTGCATTCTCTGCGACCATCGTCGGGTGCTCGCGCCTTCAGTCACCAGCGCCCCCCACCCCCCCGCCCGGCGGCGCCGCCATGCTGCCGCCCGACGCCCCCGCGCACCCCCAGCTCACCGCACAACCGAGGGAAGCGTCCATCGCCCGCCACGAGCCCATGCCGCCCCCCGGAACACCCCCGTCC
>JAUWLF010000033.1 GCA_030613785.1 Chloroflexota bacterium
GAGGTTCTGTCTGACCAACAGCTTTTCCATTTCAGGTAGATCGATGCTCTCCAGCCAGTCTCTTCCGGCACGACTGAAGAGGTTCCCGTGCGCGGGGCGAATCTGCTGGCGGTGCAGGATGGCGTGGATGCGGTTCTTGAGGCGTGTTCCCTCTTGAGCTAGCCTGATACGGTGGCTGATCAGTTGCCGATAGCGCCGCGTACGCTCATCTGGTACCCATACTTCGCAGATGAAGTTACTCTGCAATAGCCGGGCCAGTGCCTCAGCACTGAGTTCATCGGTATTGATCCGTGCTTCCGCGATGAGGCGCGTCTTGATGGGGTTGACCACCACCACCCGACCGGCATGGGCGGTCAGACAGTCGTAGGCCCACCACGTGTTCGTAGTAGCTTCCAACGCCACAGCGTCATCAGGACTGAGGGTCTCAGCAGCCCAACTGGACAACTGATCAAGAGGCAGATGATCCTCTCTTAGCACCACCTCCCCTCGTTGACTAATGCCGCAAATCGTGGCATACTTCTTGTGCAGGTCGAGGCCGACGAAACGTTTACCCTGGTAGCGTTTGTTCATTTTCGGCTTCCTCCTTTCGTGGAGTGGTAAGGGAGACAGGTTGGAAGACAGATGTGACACACACCTATGCGGGGTGAACCCCAACCTGGTGAGTCGAGAGACGGCCAAACATAATGACGGGCTTGAAAGCCCATAGCACACTCGGCCGGTCTTCACCACCTGTCCCGGTGACCATGCAAGATCACCAGAGTACTTGCAAGTATACTCTCCTCCCTGTCTCCCTACCACTTTCCAGTCTCTTCGTAACATACCAACATAATGAAGTGTGAAGCGCTGGTACTAGCATGGTATCTAACCCATGGCGCCGGCGAGGGTAGGGAACAAGCCACATATCTGGGAGCCACTGGGATGGGGAGGTGAGATGGGGGGACAATCGGAGGGTCCAAAGACAGCAGCGAGCGGTCCTCTGAGCAAGCCTCTGTCAATCGAGGACTTGGGCGTCTCAAGAGCCGTCCTGATTGATCTCGCTGTCAAGCTGCTATACGCAGACGGGGAGTTGGACGGCACTGAAATCGCCGACAGGTTCAAGATCGCCCTGCCCGTTGCGGTTGACATTCTGGACGTACTTCGCAGGGAGAAGTTGTGCTCGGTGTTGGGGAGCGACCGAGGCGTATTGCCGGTCTACAGGTACGGGATCACTGAGCTGGGTGTAGAGCGAGCGCGGGAGGCCCTGACTCGGAACGAGTATATCGGACCGGTTCCTGTGTCGCTGGCCGCATACGTTGAGATGGTCAAGAGACAGGGTGTGGCCATGGCCTGTTCCGTCATCAGACGAGAAGATCTCGAGCGGGCATTGAACGAACTCGTCGTCAGTCCCTCATTAATCAATCAGTTGGGTCCGGCTCTCAATTCGGGTCAGCCGATTCTGTTGTATGGTGCTCCGGGCAACGGCAAGACGTACATAGCACAGAACATAGTCAATTTGGTCCTGGGCAGCATTTTCATCCCGCACACCTGCGAGGTTGAGGGGCAGATCATAAAGATATTCGATCCGGAGTATCACAACCTGGTGGATGGAGGCGCACAGACCAGGGATGTTGAGAGGGACGCCCGGTGGACCCTCTGCAAGCGACCGGTGGTCATGGTAGGTGGAGAACTCACCCTGTCTTCGCTCGGGTTGATTTTCGATCCCATCTCCAAATGCCACGAAGCTTCGCTGCAAATGAAGGCGAACGGTGGCATATTCTTCATAGATGATTTCGGTAGACAACTGCTGTTGCCTGAGGAGTTGCTGAACCGCTGGATAGTCCCTCTGGAAGCCCAGGTTGACTACCTGGCCCTGCACACCGGCAAGCAGGTTCAGATCCCTTTCGATTCTCTCGTGATTTTCTCCACGAACCTGGATCCCAGCACTCTGGACGAGGCGTTTCTGCGACGGATCCCTCACAAGGTGATGATTCCCAATCCGAATCTGTACGAGTACTATCTGCTATTCCAGAGGGTGTGCCACAGCAAAGGTGTCCCATTCGACAAGGACGGGTTCTCCTATCTGGTGGAGAAGTACTGCCGGGACGCTGATCGGCCTCTAAGAGCATGCCATCCGCGGGACCTGGTGGATCAGATAGTGACCATCGCTCGATACAATGACCAGAAGCCTGTCCTGACCGAGGAGAACATAGATCAGGCGTGCGCCAATTACTTCGTGCAGCGGCCAAGCGAAGGATTCAGGGAGGCGTAGGATTCCGGGAACGAGCTGGACCGGGTGACCTGAACTAGGCAGAGCCCGGAGCGATGTCATCAGACGGAAGGGCCACTTGTCCCGCAGCGGGCGGTGGCCGTTTTCGGAGACGGATTTGATGGAGAAGAAGCGCGGGGTCATTAGCGAGAGGGAGCTGGAGATTGTGAGGTTGGTTGCCACTGGGGCCACCAACCAGCAAATCGCCCAGGAGCTGATGATCAGTGTCAATACCGTCAAGGTCCATCTCAAGAACATCTTCGCCAAGCTGGGTATCCAGTCGCGCACTGAGGTGGCCCTCTATGCCGTCCGTGAGGGATGGGTAGAGCTTGGCACTCCAGCGGAGGCCGAACGAAAGCTGGCTGAAGTAAGACCACCGCCCGAGGAGCACATCTCCTTGGGCAAACGTGTGTTCTTGGTGATCGCTGCTGCCGCGGTTGCGCTGCTGGTGTTCTTTCCTCAGGTAAGGAGCGAACCGGCTCCGCCGATCTCTAGCGAGTTCGTCGACAGCGGTGCCTCCACGAATGCTGTAGATACTGCCCTGCAGTTGCATCGCTGGAGCGCGGTGGCTCCCCTGTCCACTGCTCGAAGCCGGTTCGCAGTGACGTATTATGATGGAAGAGTATACGCTATTGGAGGGGACACCTCGGATGGAGTAACGGGCACTGTTGAGGAGTTTGACCCGTCCGCCAACAGTTGGCGTGTGAGAAGTCCCAAACCGATCCCCGTTCACAATGTCGGCGCCACGGTTCTTGGAGATGTGGTATACGTGCCTGGAGGATTCACGGATGTTGGGGAAGTCATCGCCGACGTGGAGATCTACGACGCAGATCAGGATTCCTGGGGGCTGGGAACATCATTGCCTGTCCCACTGTGCGCGTATGCCCTCGCTGTAGTTGACGAAAAGATGTACCTCTTCGGCGGATGGGACGGTTCCACCTACGTGAACTCCACCTATGAGTACGATCCCCGCACGGGCGCTTGGTCGGAGAGGACCCCAATGCCGACCGCGCGGGGGTTTGCTGCGGCCGCGGCCATCGAGGGCCAGATCTACGTCGTAGGCGGGTATGACGGGGGAGTGGAGTTCGCCACCGTTGAGGTATACGACCCGTCATTGGAAGGAATGGCCGATCCCTGGGTCGTCAAGTCGCCAATGATGGCCCGTCGAGGTGGCCTGGGGGTGGCTGCCATCGCGGGCACGCTGTACGCGATTGGAGGAGGGTGGAACGGCTACCTGGCCTACAACGAGAAGTACGACCCGATCGCCGACGAGTGGTCCTCCTTCGAGACCCCGGTCTTCGGCCAATGGCGCAACCTGGGCGTCGTCGCCAGCAACACGAAGATCTATGCCCTGGGCGGGTGGAACGGTCATTACCTTAACTTGAACCAGGAGTATCAGGCTCTGTTCACCCACTATCTGCCCGATCTCCCGTGATGAGACCAAGTCTACACGGCGGCGGCGTCACAGCGGGCCTGAAGCCAGCTGCTCTATCTGCCTTTTCTTCTCTCTCCAGGTGACTGGCGAGAGGCCTAGCTTCTCTTGCAGCTTCTCTGAAGGCGTACCTGCCCTATAGTCTCGCACCGCGCAGGTAATGCGCAGAAGCTACAAGGAGAGAGTCTTCAGGCCAGCCCTTTCGGCCGCAGCGGCCAAGACGTACTCCAGTTGCGAGCCGTGCACTCGAAGAGGCTCTCGTGTCGCCGGCGCCTTTGGGGTCGCTGTCACAGCTGCCGTCTGATCGTCGTCGCTCTCATCGACAAAGAGAGACAGTTGCCAGCCTTCCATAGCGCCGTCTGCGTTTCGCAGAGACATCGACCTTGACATAAGCATGCGGAATTCTCGGAGTAGTGTCAAGTTTGACAACGGGGAGTATCGAGTGTATAATGTGTCATCGAGGCCCGCTAGCTCAATTTGGCAGAGCAACTGACTCTTAATCAGTAGGTTCCAGGTTCGATTCCTGGGCGGGTCATCTGGCGACAGAATACAGACCCGACGTAAGACCAGAGTAACCCAAGCGCCTTCGGGCGAGTAACCCTAGATCGGTCGGTGCCGGCAGAGGACGGAGGTCCGATGATGCCGCCCACGCTGACCGAATCCAGGGTTTCTTTCATCGAGAGCCTAGAGCTATCAGGTCGCTGGGCTGGAACTCTGGCTCTCTATGAGCGGTCCCTCAAGGAACTGGAGGACTGGCTCGCAGACAACGGCAAGCCCCTGACGGTGGACGGGATCGAGTCCCGTGACGTCAGGGGCTTCTTGCTGGACTTGGCGGGCGTCGCTAACGCCCGGGGTACGCGTACGGCGGCAAGACCGAGGTGGGCTGGCTCCTGAGACGCTGCGACACTATCACAGAGTCATGTCTAGCTTCTTCGGCCGGTGCGAACGGGGTGCCTGTTGAACGGCCACACGGGGACCAGCAATGTCGAGGAGGCCAGACCGGAGGTCAACAAGGCGACCATCTTGTGCGATGGGGAGGCTAGGTGGTTATTCGAGCTTGTGCACAAGTCCTTGGCTGAGAAGGGAACCTCTTGCGTGGCCATCTCGCTTGTGTAGCGGCTGACGCTGCGGGTGGGCGACGTCTGGGAGCTGGCGATGTCATCAGCCTGTCAAGAGGCGGCGCTCTGGCGCCAAGAGGAGGACAGCAGAGGGAGAGAATCGTGTTGAAATTGGGCGGTTGCATTCGCTGGCGGGGAGTGAGGACAACCCTCGTGAGCGAGGTGCTGGATGGCAAAGTGGGCATCTCAGCATATGGGGACAGTCGGAAACGGGGACGGCAAGACGATGGCGAAGTATGACCGGCGGGGGGCGCGCTGAGCACAGTGTAAGGGCTAGGCAGATCCTACGGCAGGGACCCGACGTAGTTCCCGTAGGCAATGCCCAGGGGCGTGACTTGCTTGGTGTCAGGATCGAATAAGTGGCCGTAGCTCTCGTACCCCTCGAAGTTCTTGTGGTCAAGACTATACCAGGCCCAGGCCTGCACCAGCCTGTTCCCATCGCCTGGATAGCCGAGCGAGCTACTGGTGGCGGTCAGAAAATAGTCGAAGGTGGAAAGCATGAAGTCCTCGACCCGAGGCTCGTCGAAACCAAGCTGAATGGGAAATAGGATGCCATATTCACTGACAATGAGAGGCTTGTTCCTTTCGCCGTGATCCTTCATCCATCGTCGGAAGCGCCGGATCTGCTCCTTGAAGATGGTCATCTTGTCGTGATCGTCGATGTTGTACAGCATGCCGGTATCGACGTCGTCGATGCCACATGGGATCTGGCATCCCCACGAGCGCCTGTGCTCCTGTAAGATGAATCCGTGCACGTTCCACACGTCCACGGGGATCATCTCACCGTAGAGAGCCTCATACTCCTGTAGGATCATGTCCAGGTATCGCAAACGGAGAGGAGTTGCCTGCACAACGCCGCCGATGGCCACCTTGGCGCTGGGGTCGGCTACCTTGATGGTGTGATACAGTTCGTGATAGGCCTCAGCGTACTGGGCCGGGGTCACACAGTCTTGAGCTGGAGCGTCGGGTTCGTTGCCGATGAGCCAGAGGGTCCCTGGGTAGGCTCTGGCATAGGTCACTATGGCTTGCTCGTCGGGAGGATCAAATCTGTCGGCAAGGCGGATAATCTGTGCGAACTCCAGCTCCTCGGGGCCAGGATCCGCACGGAACCCGGGGTACTGCACGTACCAGTCTGCATGGAGGCGCGACACGTTGTATTGCTCGGCCGGGTGCGCGGCTGCGCAAAAGCCGAAGCGTGCAGTCCCAGACCAGTGAGGCAAGCGTTCGTAGGCTTTGAGCGCCAGGGGAAAATGGAAGAGGTGGTCCGCGGGCTGGGCACGGGCATGCGCCACCCCGATTTGGTGATCGGCCGACACGAATGCCTGGCGGCCCGCGCTGTGATGGTGAATGCTGGGTCCGAAGCTATGACCGCTGGACTGGGCTGCGCTGCCGCTTCCGAGAACCGGTACCGCGATGGCAGTTGAGACGATAAGGCAAAGAACAACGAGGACCGCCGTGCGCCATCGGCCGGCGGGTCCTTGGAGTCTGGGCGTGCGCAATTGTGCTTGGCTCAACCGCCCCACAGATTATTCACTGTCGACGAGCCCTTCACTGCCCGTGCAGTCGACAAGACCGGCCAAGCTGCTTACTGGGAGAAGCAGGCTGCCTACTAGCTCAGGGAGGAATTCCTTCAGCCGCGATGGGCACCCAGTAAGGTATGGTCTCAGGGCTGGGCCTCAACTGCAATGGTGGGCTGAGTGGCGCCAATGGGAGCTTGCCTACCGCCCTGGGACTGGCGATTGGCTAAGAAGTCGAGGCGTCTGCCGCTGGGGTGGCGGCAAATCGCATACTCCACATGGATGGATTCTCGTTCAGAGTGAGAGCTGGACGCTGGCCCCGCCGCTTTAGGGCGCGACGTAGCGCTTCATGCCCACAGGCAGATAACTGTCGTAGAGGACCCGGAACATATGGGGAACCGGCGATTCGTCCTCCTGCCCGGCACGGGTGAGGTAGGCCGTATTCTCGACATCGTACCCTCCTGGTGCGGTGCCCTTGACCTTCACATAGATCTTCAAGGTCACGGATGAGCCTGGAGGCAGAGTGCCGATGGTGAAGGTCACGTTTTGGCCTGCCCAGGTAGCGCTGCCCTGCGTCGTGCCGATGCCGGTGACGTTCAGATAGGAATCGATGGTATCGGTGACTACCGTGTTCTTCCAGGTGTCGGGCTCGTCATCGGGATTAGTCACCAGAATCGTGAACTCCGCGCTCTCACCGCGTCTCACGAGCGTCTTGTCCGAGGACTTATCGGGAATGGTGTCGTCGCCCGACGAATTGAGCTGGGGGGGCGTGGCCCACGTGGCGGAGCCGAAGGACAATAGAGCGACCACCAACAACGTCGCCCCCACGAAGGTCAAGAGGCCCAGTTTCTTTTTCTGCCTGTTCATAGGTGCTTCCTCCTTCTGCCCATCTGCTTGTGGCGATCTCGGTTTCTGGTCTTGATTCCTCCGCAACCACGTGTTACTCTGCTTCTGCTCCGGCTTTCCCGCACGCCGAGTCTCACGAAGCTCGAGAGGCTGGTTCCCTTCTCCGTCTGTTCATAGGCGCTTCCTCCTTCTGCTGCTGATCTGCATCTCACGATCTCGGTTTCTCGCCTCGACATCCCCGTAACGATGTGTTTTTCTGCTTGTCCTCCCGCTAGAGCCACACTCCTCGTCTGGGAACAGGAGTGTAGCCAAGACACAAAACCCGTCATTCGGCTGTGATGCCAACCCGTGAGTGTCGGTGTCGACCGCTGCGGTCGCGGCGAGATGCTATGGAGTCAGATACGCGCACTGCGAGGCATTGCCATCCTCGTGCCGGCGTCTCCTACCCCAGCCTGAGGCGCTCAGAGCTATCCACTTCCGTTCGGTACAGGGCGGCCATCAAGCCAAACATGATCCACAGGATGAACCCAGGTTTGGCCCCCAGAGTGATGGCATCCGTCAGTCCGAAGAGCTGGTGGGCGAGCATGCCTGAGAAAAGGCCGGCGGCCAGCAAACGAGAGGACCGACTCCCACTGGCCCGATGCACCCGCCAGGCACACAGCGTGAAAGCGGCCAGCAATCCCACGTAGGCTATCAAACCGGGGATGCCCAAGTCCACCCCTACCTGGAGCAAGTTGTTGTGGGCGTGAGGGACTCTGGCGCTGAGGCCTTGAGAAGCGTAGGGATACATGGCATCGCCCACGTAGGGGAAGGTGTTCAGACCGACCCCGGTGTAGGGAAAGTCCCTCATCAGGTAGACGGCGCGGCGCCAGATCTCGAACCTGCCCACCGCGATCCGCGCCGACTCGACGGGCAGCAGAGAGTCGATCGACTCCTCGACACCGACCGACCAGACCAGGGCCGACGCCATCACCGCAAGCACGAGCAGCGCGACCAGGAACCAGCGACTTCGCGACACCCCGAAGGCGATCAGGCCCACAGCCAGCCCGATGTACGCGCTTCTGGACTGGGTCAGGATGAACACCCCAGATGTGAGAGCAAAGGCCAGCGTAGCCAGGAGCAACATGCTCGCTCGAGACAGGAATGGGCTCACCCACCTTCTGGTGCTCTCTTCCGATCGGCCTGCGCCGGGAACGAGAGTGGCTCTCGCGGAGAGCCCGGGGTTGCGAGACCAGAGCGCCAGACAGGCAGAGAGGGACACGGGCACCAGCAAGGCCAACGCGCCGCCGACTTCGTTGGGGTGAAAGCCTCCACCGCCGTAGGTGGTCACGTTGTGGATCAGCCGGGGCAGCCGCTGATAGATCGGCTGGAGCGGAAGAGTCTTGTAACTGGCCCAGTCGGTGCCAAACAACGACAGGCATGCTATCCCCACGCCAAGGGACACTAATACCAACGTCCAGCGCCAGATCCATCCTCGAGTCTGCGCACTGTTGACCACGCCATAGAAGTATGCCGCGCCCAAGATGATCCCCAGCAGTTTCGGCAGGCTCTCTTGCGGCAGAGCCGAGGACCAAACCGCAACCGGCAGCGTTAGCAGCAGGCAGAGAATGGGGACATCCATCGGCGTGCGGACCGTGGGGCGGCCTCTGGCCCTCCAGCGGAGCAGCCAAGGCGCAAGGAGGATCAGCAGAGCCGCCGCGCTGAGTAGAGATGGAAAGAGCAGGAAAGGCGTCGCTATGAGCAGGCACGCAACCTCCAGTTGATTCACGCGCTGGGCTGTCACTCTGGCCACTCATCGGGATAGTGGCATTCACCGGGCTTCACTCCTGGCCGCCTGATCCGGACCGCTCCTCAGCGCCATATTGCTGCGGTGGAGAATAGCCACACACGCTGCTCACCCCCATCGCCATCCCGCCCAGCAGGGCGAGCAACAAGGCTAGCTGGGGGCTTGCCTGGACGAGGGCGATAGCAAGCACAGACACGAGGATCCACACCAGAGAGGTTTGAACGGCGCTAGACAAAGATCTCATACCGTGGCGCGATGGGGAGACGCGCGACCGCCGCCCACTCTAAGGAAGCACCACTTCCTGTCCTTCCTGCAATCCAGCCAGGATCTCGGTGTGGGTACCGTCAGATATCCCCATCCACACCTCAGTCTTGGCGCGACCACCATCCCTGACCACTTCCACAAATGTGCGCTCATCCTCACTGTAGATCGCTGCTGTGGGCACCAACAGCACATCCACCCTGGATCTCGCTTGTATGAGCACGTCAGCGCCCATGCGTATCGTGGCCGGGATCTCCTCGGGCTCAGTGAATTCGATGTCCACCAGATACACGTTCTTGCCCTGCCATACCGTGGCGTCGGTGGCTACATCGGCCACCTCCCCAGCATAGGTCTGCCCGGGACGCACATCCAACAGCACGGTGGCAGACTGACCCATCGAGACTTGTTGGATGTCATCCTCGGATACCCAGGCCTCCACCCTCAGGATGCTGGGGTCTGCGAGGGCACCGATGGGCTCGTAGGGCTCGATTTTCTCCCCCAGGCGCTTGTCCCAGGAGAAGATGATACCGGAGAAAGGGGCGTAGAGCTGGGCCTGGGCGGCGCGTTCCTGGACCCTGGTGAGCAACTCCCTGGCGTGCGCGAGATCCTGTCTCCGCAAGGAGACGACCGCTGCATTGTACTGAACCTCGGCCTCTCGCGCCTCGCAAGCTGCTACCGCTTTGTCGTAGTCCAGGGAAGCGAACTCCAACGCCCAGCGCTGTGACCTGGTGAAATCGCTTTCGTCTTCGGGCGGTTTGTTTGGCTGCTCGAGGTAGGAGGCGAGTTGATACTCGAATTGCGCTTTGCTGAGGCGAGCTGCTGCCTTCTCGATATCGTGCTGGCACAGCGCCGCTCCAGCGTCGGCGATGGCCGCTTCCTCCTCTGCTATCCGCAAGTTGAGCTGACCTCTGGCCACGCCGTACTCGGCATCGGCTATCTGTTGCTCAGCAGTCCGTCCTTCATAGTCCCTGATATCTATCTCAGCCAGGATATCTCCTGCGGATACCTGATCGCCGGGAGCCACGTGCACGTCGGTCAGCACACCCTCCAGCTCGAAGCTCAACAGGGCCTCGCTGACCGCCACCACCCGGCCTCGAGCTTCGACCGTCTCCGAGATGGTGCCCCTCTCCACCCGGACCACACTGCCTGGTTGTGGAGAAGGCTGTGGAGGGGGAGTGTAACCCTGTCCAGATGGGGGAGGCGCTGGCTGGGCGCAGCCAGCAATGGCGGCCACCACGACTACAGACAGCACTGTCAGTACGATCTTGGACATCTTCATTCAGTCCCGCCTTTCTGCGAATGCGGACCATTCCCCGCCTGACACTGGCCTCGCCGATGTGCCAGGCGGCGAGAACGTCTTTCTAACCCAGTTTGGTCTTTCCGGGTTGCTCTCCACGGGCGAGAGCGATCTGGCTGCGCTCCATCGTCGCACCTGGAACAGCCTGGGGCACCTCTTCCACGGGCAATTGTGGAGAGAAGACAGCGTTCGTCCGCAACCTGTGGGCGATCTCCCTGGTCCTCTGGGCCGATGCCAACTCCACCAGTGCATCCACCTCCGCCAGTAGCTCCGCGTGCTCGATCTGGTGGACGCTGTTCAGGACACGAACGATCTTGGGATGCGCCGTGGCCTCTTTCACCTCGCCAGGGCCGAACAGTTCCTCTCGCAGCTTCTCTCCGGGGCGCAGGCCGATGTACTTGATCTCGACATCCTCACCCACACGCAGGCCGTGGAGCCGTATCATCCTCGTGGCCAGATCCTCAATGCGTATCTCCTGCCCCATATCCAGCACGAAGATGTCCCCGCCTCGGGTCAGAGCCGCGGCCTGGATCACCAGGCTTGCGGCCTCCTCGATGGTCATGAAGAAGCGTCTGGCGTCTGGGTGGGTGATGGTCACCGGGCCGCCCTGCTCGATCTGCCTGTTGAACGTGGGCACCACGCTGCCCCGGCTGGCCAACACGTTCCCGAAGCGCACCGCCGTGAACAGGCTTCCGTCCTGGGGAGGAAGGGTCGTCACCAGCAGCTCGCCGATCTGCTTGCTGATCCCCATGATGCTGGAGGGATTGACCGCTTTGTCGGTGGAGATGAACACGAAGCGCTCCACACCGTTGTCCTTGGCCAGCTCGGTGAGGATTCTCGTCCCCTGGATGTTGACCCACACCGCCTCGTCGGGGTTCTCTTCCATCTTGGGAACGTGCTTGAACGCCGCGCTGTGGAAGATGACCTGAGGGTCGTACCTGCGGAGGATCTGCTCCATCTTCTCCCGCCGCAAAATGTCGGCCAGGATAGATTCAACTCCCGCCCTACCGGCCACCGGTGCCAGCTCGATCTCCAGGTCGTGCAGAGCGGTCTCGTTGTTATCCAGCATCAGCAGCCATCTGGGGCCAAAACGCAGGATCTGCCGGCACAGCTCTGAGCCGATGGAGCCCCCAGCCCCCGTCACCAGCACGACTTTTCCGCTCAGAACCTGCCGACAACTCGCCAGGTCGGTCTCCACCTGCTCCCTGCCCAGCAGGTCCTCTACACCGGGATCCTTCAAACGGACGGACAATGCGCCGCCGTCTATGACATCCAAAGCATCGGGGAGGATCTTGACCTGGGCTGAGGTTTCGTGGCAGATGGAGAGGATATCACGGAACTCCCGGCCGCTGATGCGGTGGATGGCCAGCACGATGACAGTCACGTCCCTCTCTGAGACCAGCTCGGGAATTGCCGTGCGGTCGCCCAGCACCCTCAAGCCGTGGGCCTTCAGGCCCAACTTGCGGGGGTCATCGTCCACAAAACCCACCAGTTCGTAATCGTGCCTGATGCCGTAGGTCTGCATCTTGCGGGCCAGTAGTTGTCCCGCCTCGCCTGTCCCCACGATCAGCACGCGGCGCCGGCTATGGCTCCCCACCATGGGCTCCAGGCGGCCCACGAGCCCCGTGAGCAGGCGGGCGCGGTATCTCACGATGGTGAACAGAGCGAGGGTGAAGAAACCACCCATGATCACCACGCTCAGGGGGAGAGGCCGGCCGAAAACGCCGTACATCTCCAGGAGAGCCAGAGCTCCGGTGCTCACCAAGACGGAAAGGGCGATAGTGAGCAGTTCCTGGACGCTGGCATACTTCCATAGGCGGGCGTAGAGACCGGCCGCGTAGTTCACCAGGCAGTAGAGGGCGATCACGAAGGGGATGACCTGCATGAAGGACCTCAGGTATTCCTGCGGTATGGCCCCCTCGAAGCGCAGGACCAGAGCGAGGAAGAATGAGGCGAAGACGCTCAGCGCGTCGAGGAGGAGCAGCGGGAACGCACGCCTTATCGCACGCGGCACATGCTTAGCCATGGTCAACCCCCCAATTCCTGGTGCAGCGTAGTACAGACATAGTCCACTTCTGGTTCTGTCAGATTGCCCCAGAAGGGCAGGGCCAGGGTGGATCGAGCAACCTCTTCCGCCACCGGGAAGTCCCCTTCGCGATAGCCGAACATCTCACGGTACAATGGTTGAAGATGAATAGCTGGGAAGTAGGGCCGCGAGGGTATGCCCCGCTGGTCGAGGGTCTCGATCACGGCCTCCCGGTCGACGTGGGGAGCCAGGCGGATGACGTAGACGAACCAGCCCACCCGCGTGGTCAGGGGGGAGATCATGGGGATCTCCAGACCCTCCATGCCTTCCAGCCGCTGGTTGTACCAGGCGGCAACGCGCTCCCTCTTGCCCAGCAGCTCCTCGATGCGCTCCATCTGGGCCAGGCCCAGGGCAGCGCTCAGCTCGTCCAGGCGGTAGTTGTAGCCCAGCCGGACGTGATGCAGCCAGGCGCCGCTGTCATCCCGCCCCTGGTTGCGCAGACTGCGGAACAGGGAGGCCCACTCCTCGTTGTCGGTGACCAGCATCCCCCCCTCGCCGGTGGTGATCTGCTTGTTGGGGTAGAAGCCGAATACCGCCGCGTCGCCGAGGGTGCCCGCCTTGCGATGCTGGTACTCGGCGCCGATGGCCTCGCAGGCGTCTTCGATCATCGCCAGACCGTAGCGCTGGGCGACGTCCATCATGGGGTCCACGTCGGCGGGCTGTCCGAAGACGTGTACCGGCAGGATTGCCTTCAAATCGCCCACGTCCGTGGGCGAATCACGGAGCGAGGGCGGCAGCCAGTGCCTGGCCTGTTCAGGGTGCTCGATCAGGTCCGCGGCGGCCTGACAGACCAGTGCGGGGTCGATGTTCAACGTTAGGGCGTCGACATCCACGAAAATGGGAATGGCCCGCTCGTAGAGCAAACAGTTGGCCGAGGCCACGAAGCTGAAAGGCGTGGTGATGACCAGGTCGGCCTCCTCGACCCCAGCGGCGATGACCGCCAGATGCAGTCCGGCGGTCCCGCTGGATACCCCGATGGCGTGGTCGCAACCCACGTGGGAAGCCATGGCCTCTTCGAAGCGTTGGATCATGGGCCCCATGCTCAGGTACCGCGTGGAGAGCACCTGATTGATCAGGTCTATCTCCTTCTCCGTGATGTCGGGACCCGAAAGAGGAACTTGTTTCATCTACCTAGCCCTGGGCACATCCAGGTTGGCCCGGTACAACGACTATGCTATAATGAGACCGCTGGAGAGACATGCCAGCGAAACGGTGAATGATGGTGGTGGAGGTGAAGTCGCATGAACAACGCACCCACAACGAGCAAACGCCCCGGGAAGGAGACGGGAAGCGATGCGGTGCCCGTGCCGGTCTCCTTGCTTCATAAGATGTCGGAAGTGGCAGACGCATTTGAGGCATTTCAGGACGAGTTGGAAGACTACTTGCTTGCCCAGGATGCTGCTTTCCTGGCACGGATGCGTCGTGCACGGACGCAGCACCTTGAAGGCGAAACCCACCCTCTCGATGAGTTGAAGCACAAAGTGTGTATCGAATAGACACCGCGGTCAGGCAGGTGCACCATGAGCGTAAATCAAGATAACCCTCTCGACCGTCTGACGGACAAGGAACGGCAAGTGGTGATTGAGTTTGTGCAGAAAGTCCGCCAGCGGTTTGATGGTCAACTGGCATCTGCCTTTCTATTCGGCTCCAGAGCGCGGGGCGATGCTGAGGCCGACTCCGACATGGATGTGTTGGTCGTGATATCTGGCGCCGGGCCTGAGATACGGAGAGAGATCCGCCACCTTGCGGTTGAGGTCTGGCTGGAGCACGGTATCTATCTTTCCACTCGCGTCTGGAGCCGAGCCCACTACCGCAAACTGGAGAAGCTCCAGACTCTGCTCTATCGCAACATCCAGAGGGATGGCATCGACCTCCTCGAACTCTCCCCTCCACCGAGCTGATAGACAATCCCCCTGACCTTCCCCTGCGCCTGCCCTGAGTAGGGTGCAGCCCGTATCGAAGGATCGAAGGACTCACGCCGCCTTGGGTGCCCCCAGCCACATCGCCATCGCGCAGAAGGCCACGAATGCCGCCAGGAAGATCGCAAACGCAGGGAGGGTATCCATTCTATTCACCATCAGGCCGGTCACTCCCGCGATGGTCGAGATACCGCATACGATCAGCACCGTGTTCGTGTCGCCCACGCCCCTGGCCCTGATCAAGTCGTAGACGTGCCTCCTGTCTCCTGCCAGGACTTGACCGCGGCTGAAAACCCTCCGCACTATGGCCACGAATGTATCCGCGATGGGAACGCCCAGGATCAGAATCGGTGCAGCAAGGGAAGGGAAGTTGTAAGGCTCCGACGTCAGCATAACTGCCACGGTGGCCAGGATGAAACCCAGGAACAGGCTTCCGTTGTCGCCCATGAAGATAGTGGCTCGTCGGAAGTTGTAGGGCAGAAAGCCCAGGGCCGCACCCAGGAGCGCCAGGGAAAGGATCACTCCCAGTGGCTCCCCTCGGTTCAGCGAAAGGATGGCCAAGAAGACGGCGGCGATCGCCGCCACGCTTGCCGCCAAGCCGTCCATGCCATCGATGAGGTTCATCGCCGAGCAGCCGCCGATGATGTAGAACAGGGTGAGCAGGACGCTGAGATAGATGAGGGGTATGAAGTCCACTCGGATCCCCAAGAGGACGACCAGCACGGCTGGGATCGCCAGTGCCGAGACCTCCACCTTCGTGGGGATGGTGCCCCTGTCGTCCAAGAAGCCCACCAGCGCGACGATCCCGGCCGCCGCCAGGACGCCCAGCAGCATCGGCGTGTGCGCTCGCGCGATCAAAGCCGCCAGGCAGATGGCGATGAGAAAGCCCGCGAAGATCGCCAGCCCACCAGTTCTTGGAGTTGGCGAGGAGTGAATGGATAACGGATTCGGCATGTCCATGGCTCCGAGTCTTGGGCCGACGCGCTTTGCGACGGCGGTAAGGATGAATGATCCTGCCAGACCTATCAGTACCGTGACCAGATAAGGCGCGATCATCCACTAACTGGCCGCCGAGCCTGGCGGCCTGTGCTTGCCCCGGCGGTGGAGTATGAGGATGCCAGCGACGCGCGAGAGTTGGGAACGTTCGATATCCCGACGATCGTGCCGGATGCTGGGATGTTGGGGCGCACAGCCATGGTTGGCGAAGCTAGGCCGACCCACTGACGTGCGCGCGCCGCATGCAACGCGGTTAGACTGCATATCCATACGCTTCAAGGAAAGGTGCCAGGTACGGCAGAACAGCCGTGAGTTCATCATTGGACAGCTCGTGCTTCCAACGGCCCATATGCACGCGGTCAGGTTGTATGCGTCTTAACCCGGCTTCAAGGCGCTCATCAAACGGAAGCCCAACGAACTGACATATTTGAGTGACGAGGGGAGTAGGAGTTGTCGCCAATGCCTCAAGACCGATCTCCATGTAAGCCGAGCTGGGCAACTGCCCTCGTATCTGAACCCAAAATCGCATCAAATTGGATAACCTTTGGGCGATTGCCACCGGGTCATCCCCGCCCCAGCGGAAGTTGCGATGGGATGCCAACACGTCCCGTAGGTCTCGGTATACGTGAATCAATCGAAGATTTGGAAACAGGTCCAGCAAGTCCCTAGCGTGGACAAAGTTGTAGGGTGTGTCATCGATCCAGTGAGTCTGCCCAGCATCACCACCCCGATGTCGAAAGAGGTCGTCAAAGAAATCCCTCAGGATCTCGGACACCTCGTCAGGGCTGAACGAGCCGGCCTCATAGATCCTGGCGGGCATCTGATATGCTGGACTCCCGACCCAACTGCCCCCGGTGACGTGATACGACAGATCGTCTATCAAGCGATCCAGGCGTCTTCGGTAGTAGCGGACGCCGAAGAAGTGGCCCAGCTGCCACGTGGCGTAGCGGGGTGGCGAAATGCCTAGCCTGGGTAACACCAGAACTACAGCCCTTGTCCATAGGTTGGTCGAGGCGCAATCGAGCAGAAGCCGGCGGAAGCGTTGGATGGCGTGATCTGCATTGTATGGCGACCAGCGGTAGGTTAGGGCCGCCTTAAGATCCAAGGCGCCCCCAGGGTCCGCAATCACGCGTAACTCGTTTGGTATGGAGACGACGTTGGGGTGCGAGGCCAGCGCGCGCTTCAAGATGCTCGTGCCGCTACGCCCCGTGCCACCTATCAAGATCGGGATCACGCACATGCCTCCGGGATTGCACACATGGAATCACAACAATGGTCAGTGGCGCGTCGGCCAGCCGCCGGTTAGGAAAGAAAGGCTCGAACACCGCGTGCCACCCGCGCCATCTGGGCCGGGCTCAACTCTGGGTACATGGGTAGGGAAAGAACTTCGCGAGCGGCCTGCTCTGCATCGGGAAAGTCGCCCCGTTGGTAGCCCAAGTGCCGGTAGGCTGGATGGAGGTGGAGAGGGATAGGGTAATGGACGCCAGCGAAGATCTCATTTGATCGCAAGTGCTCCAGCAAGGCATCGCGCCGCGGATTGCGCACCACGAACAAGTGGTACACGGACTTCAAGTGTTGTGAGTTCCGTGGAAGCACCAGATCGAGTCCCTGCAGAAGTTCGCGATAAGTGTCAGCATTAGCGCGTCGCTGCTCGTTCCACTCATTCAAGTGACCTAGCTTCAGCTTGAGGATCGCAGCCTGCAGTGCGTCCAGACGATACCCATAACCGACCGTGATGTGTTCATACTTCTCTCGTCGCCCGTGATTGCGCAGCAGCCGCACTTTCTCAGCTATCTGCTCGTCGTTGGTGACGACTGCCCCACCGTCTCCGTAGGCCCCCAAGTTCTTCCCCGGATAGAAACTAAAGCAAGCCGCGTGTCCAATGGAGCCAACGCTCCGGCCTCTATACTCTGCGCCGTGAGCTTGGGCGGCGTCCTCTATCACCGCGAGTTTGTGTCGTTCGGCGATCGCCATAATGGGATCCATCTCCGCAGGGCGACCGTAAAGGTGGACTGGAAGGATAGCCTTTGTCTTCTCGGTGATGGCAGCCTCAATCTGGTCTGGCGCGATGTTGTAGGAATCTAGGTCGACGTCGACGAAAACGGGCATGGCGCCGGCGTGTATGATGGCCTCGCCGGTGGCGGTGAAGGTGTGAGGGACTGTGATCACTTCGTCACCCGGTCCCACACCGCAGGCCAGCAGGGCCAGATGCAGAGCTGAAGTGCCAGAGGATGTGCCCACGGCGTATTCAGTGCGGCAGAAGGCGGCGAACCTGTCTTCAAAAGAAGAGACCTCCTCGCCAAGGATGAAGCTGGTGTTGTCGATCACACGTTGAATGGCACCGTTAACTTCGTCTCCGATGCTCCGATATTGGGCTTTCAGATCCACGAGTGGAATAGCCATCATTTCATCTCCCCGTAGGGCTTGTCAATCAGTCCGTACGGACAGTGGAGTTCCGAGGTGTTCTTGATTACCTGTGCCGGGTTCCCAATTACTACGGTGCCAGCGGGTACATCATCCACAACGACCGAGCCTGCCCCGACCAGTGCACCTTCTCCAATAGTGACGTCCGGTAGCAAGGTGGCGTTGGCGCCAATCTTGGCACCGCGCTTGATGGTTGGGCCTTTCAGGCACTCTTTCGCTCTTGGGCAGAGGGGATGATAGACATTTGTGAAGACTACATTGGGGCCGATCCAGCAGTCTTCCTGCAAGACTGAGTATTCGGGGATGAAGGCTTGCGAATGGATTCGTACACCATCACCGATCTTGACGTGATGTTCCACCACCGAGTGCGCGCCGATGCTGACATGATCACCGATCTCGTTCTCCTCACGGATCATCACGCCGTGTCCAGTCGCAAAGTCGTTGCCGATGACGTTACCGGCGTAGATGACGGTATGAGAACGGATAAGCGCTCTGGCGCCAATTACTGTGGGCAACTCGCCATGGTCCTTGCCGCGTGGGGCTTCGCCAATGATCACGTAGTCACCGATCTGATGATCCTCGCCAATTTGCACGTTGGGGTGCATCTTGTACGTCATGATGCAACTTCCACGGGTACTCCGCGGTTTCGCAATGACTTCTGGGCTGCCTCCAACACTTGCACTACTCGCAACCCGTTCTCCCCATCAGTCAGTGGGCGCGTGCCCTCCTGGATGCACTGAACGAAGTGAGCACATTCGTTCCGTAGGGGCTCCGTCATGTCTATCCTGGGAATGTGGATATCTCCAGAGTGCAGCTTGTACTGGAACTCGCCGTAAACCTCATCGCCCTTGCGATAGACTCCCTTATCGTATACTTTGACCTTGCCTTCGCTGGCCACATCGTCGTAGATGATCATCTTCTGGCTACCTACGATGGTCATCTTGCGCACCTTGCTGGGGTCCAGCCAGCTCGCGTGAACGTGTGCAGTGACGTTGTCGGGGAAGACAAGGTCCACGAAGACCACATCCTCGACCGCGCTGTTGAGGTACGTTGCTCCTCTGGCGCTGACCTCGACGGGCAGGGTCTCCAAGAGGTGAAGCAGTATGGAGATGTCGTGGGGGGCAATGCTCCACAGGGCATTCAACTGGCTTTGCACCCTGCCCAGGTTGACGCGGGTACAGTAGATGTAGTAAAGCTCCCCGATTTTGCCAGTAGTGAGAAGTTCCTTGATCTTGCGCACGGCCGGATTATACTCAAAAGTATGGCCCACCATTAGGATTCTGTTTTGGTGCGCAGCAACTTCGATGAGCCCCCGAGCTTCGGTGCTGCTCATGGCGAGAGGCTTTTCCACTAGAACGTGTTTGCCCGCCAGAAGGGCTTCGCTGGTCAGAGTGTAGTGAGTGGGCACAGGGGTGGCGATGACCACAGCGCTGATGGTGGAGTCGCTGAGTATCTCTCGGTAGTCGGTGGTTCTAGTGGCCGGATAGAACCGCTCCACCTCCGCTAGCCGTGCTGAATCCAGGTCGCATACAGCGGCCAGGCGGCAGGTGGCAAGCTGGTGGAGGTTGCGTGCGAGGTTTGGGCCCCAGTAGCCGTAGCCGACTAGGGCGACATCAATTGATGCGGACATCTGGGTCTCCATACTTGCGAATCAGAGCAGCCAACACCCGCTCATACTCACCTGTTAACGTGTCACGGGAAGAGTTGCGCACCACATACTCCCTTCCGTTGTCGCCCATGAAGATAGTGGCTCGACGGAAGTTGTAGGGCAGAAAGCCCAGGGCCGCGCCCATAAGCGCCAGCGAAAGGATCACTCCCAGTGGCTCCCCTCGGTTCAGCGATAGAATGGCGAAGAAAACGGCGGCGATGGCCGCCACGCTTGCCGCCAGCCCATCCATGCCATCGATGAGGTTCATCGCCGAGCAGCCGCCGATGATGTAGAACAGGGTGAGGAGGACGCTGAGATAGATGAGAGGTATGAACTCCACTCTGATGCCCAAGAGGATCACCAGCACGGCTGGGATCACCAGTGCGGAGACCTCGACCTTGGTGGGGATCGTGCCGCGGTCGTCCAGGAAGCCCACCAGCGCGACGATCCCGGCCGTCGCCAGGACGCCGAGCAGCAGGGGCGAGTGGGCTCGCGCGATCACAGCCGCCACGCAGACGGCGATCAGAAATCCCGCGAAGATCGCCAGGCTGCCGGTCCTTGGAGTCGGTGTGGAGTGGATGGATAGCGGGTTTGGCATGTCCATCGCGCCCAGTCTCGGGCCCAGACGCTTTGCCACGGGACTGAGGACGAACGATACGGCCAAAGCTACGAGTGCCGGAGTCAGATAGATCCACATGGTATGCTGTGCGCTCACTGGATGGGCTCACGCACCGGTTCCCAGCGCCCGGACTTCTTGCCCATCAGGAATCTTGCTACGCCGACAGCCGCTGCTGCGTTGACCAGACAGAAGGAGAAGGGAATGCCCAGGAAACGCGGCGGTTTCCGCCCGGTGCGCTGCCAGAAATGGCCCAGGCCAGCCAGAGCGTAGCACACGATCTGCGCCGCGAGGGTGAAACGATAGAAGGGCTGGTCGATGAGCAGAAGGTTGACGGCGAACAAGGCGATCAGGAAGTAGGGCACCAGCCAGCGCAATAGCTTGTGAGAGATCAGCCCCCACGAGTACAAGGGGTAGCGGAACGGGTTGAGGATGGCTCGACAGAGGAAGAGACCTCTGGTGTCCAGCGTGATTGTTCTGGCCCGGGTCTGCAACATGGCTCGCGGCTGAACCTGGAAAAGCGGGATCCGCGCTACGGCCGTCGGCTCGTAGACAGTCTTGTGGCCGCGCATGGCGAGGGCCATCGGGAGCACAAAGTCCTCGCTCACAGCCGGATCGAGTGGCTGGAATAGCGCGCGCCGCACGGCCATTATCGATCCGCTCGCCATGGCAAGCATACCGAGACTCGACTCGGTCTGGCGCAGGGAGAGCTCGTATCTCCAGTAGGCGCTTTCTCCTTCGCTAACGCAGGTTCTGTCCTGGTTAGTATATTGGACTCTTCCTACCACGCACCCCACCTCATCAGTTTGCAACTGTTGAACCAGACGTCGCGCAGCGTCAGAATCCAGCAGGGCCTCGGCGTCCGTGAAGACCAGGATTTCCCCACGAGCAATCCCCACTGCTTGGTTTTGGGCACGCGCCTTGCCGATGTTGGTCGGGAGTTGGATGACCTCAACTCCCTTCGAGGCATACGAGCTTGCCACTTCCACCGTCCTGTCCGTGGAACCATCGGAAACCAGGATAATCTGAAGCTTGTCGGCTGGATAATGGAGGGCAAGGGTATTCTCAAGCTTGCCTGCGATCACTCTCTCCTCGTTGTAGGCGGCGATGATCAGCGAGAGCGACGGCGGAGAATCGTTGGTCTCAGTGGTAGGAGCGGCCCTTATGAGGCTGCTCACCAGCGCAAGTGCTCCGGGATACGCAAAGTGGACATAGACGAGTAGGGCTAGAGCGGCCCAGAAGAGCGCCTGCCAGATCACGTCTCCCTTTGCCCCGATTCGGCCTGGATTCTGGCCGGCACACCCACCACGCACGCCCCCTCCGGCACATCCTTGGTCACGACTGCCCCTGCCCCGACGATGGCGCCCCGACCCACGGTTACCCCGGGGAGTATTACTGCGCCGGTTCCAATAAAGGCCCCCTCTTGGAGGAGTACGGGAGATACGCGGGAGGACCTTCTGGTTGCGCCGTGGACAGCCACCGTGACCCGAAACGAGACGGTTACGGCGTCCTCAACGTAGATCAACTCTGGAAAGGTGTCATCAAGGTAACAATCGGGCCCTATGAAGACGTTTTTGCCTATCCGGATGCCCATCATTCGGTACGCAGCCAGCCGCATCTGAGGCAGCACAGTCAGCCGGGCGATAAGATTCAGCGTCTTGCGGCAGAACTTAGTGACGGGAGACGGTGTTGTGAGGGATACGTACTCATCGTACGTCCAGTCGACTTCGGTTGGCTTCGGTGCTCTGGCAGTATCGCGCGGTACGGCGTCACTCGACAATGGTATCGACCTCCTTGAGCGAGCTCATGGATGATCTTCCTGTCCCTGTCGCCTCATCTGGACCCGACGGCTGAGGTGACTGCTCGAGATAGGAGGCTGTGTCGCTTGAGCGGTCTAGGGCGTAGTCGAAAGCATAGATAGCGGGCCTCGTCGCCCCCCCGGGTCTAGTGTGAGCTACAAGAGAGGAGGGTGCGCTATGGTTGGCCCAGAACCTTCTCCTGGAAGAGCAGGCGTTCCATTCTCACGCCAGCAGCACCCCAGGTATAGTTGTTCTCGACGTGGCGACGACACGCCGGTCTTAGCGCCGTCAACTGCGCCGGAGAATCGAGATACCTGATAATGAAGGAAGCCATGGACGCAGCGCTCTCATCCGCAAAGAGCAGGTTCTGCGGTAGCCCTTGGAGAATCTCGACTGCAGCACCTGCCGGGACGCTCAAAACGGGTAGTCCACAGGCCAAGGCTTCCAGCATGACCAGACCAAATCCTTCAGGCGCAGTCGAGACGAACAGGTCGGCCAGCCGATAGTATGAGGGCATCGCATGATGCGGTATGTTTCCCAGGAGCCGAATATGATCCTCAAGGCCCTTGCGGTAGATAATGCTGTCCAAGTCTCCTCGCGAAGGTCCATCTCCAGCGAGCAACATGTACACATGCTTGTCAACCAACATGCCCACGGCGTCCACCAGCGTCTCAAGGCCCATCCCCCTGTAGAGCCTCTTGGCAGCAAAAATGACAAAGGCATCCGGCGGCACATGCAGTTCCTGTCGGAGGCGTCTTCTCTCTTCGGGGCTACGTGCTGGTGAGTAGAAGTCCGTATCTACCCCCCCGGGGACGACTGTTATCTGCTCCGCTGGTTGGCCGTGAATGCGAATCACGCGATCTTTCGTATAGCGGCTCAAGCAGATTATGGCGTCAGACCCGCGCATGGCGCGCCCCTCGGCCAGCCTCACACCCACCATGGGCAAACGCAAAGCGGTGTCCCAGGCAATACCATCCTTTGGTACTGCCGCTCGAAACTCCAGGTGAGAGGCCGAGTGGAAAATGTACAGTTTTCTGATGTGACTTGATTGAGCAAGGGTGAGAATACCCAACGCAGGAAAGGGGTGGTTGAGGATGATCGCGTCTGGGTGAACCTGATGATTCAGGCTGACAAAAGAACGGCGGGCCCCCCAGAAACTAATAAGAGGGTAGAGCCAATGGAAACGAGACCCCACCGGCGGGCCAGGGTAACGATGAACATGGACGCCTTGGTCCAACTGGTAATCTGGCAGCTCTCGATGGGGCTTTCGCGTGAGTGAATGTACTTCGTGCCCGCACATCAGAAGCTGCCGACTGATGTGCTCGATGACGGTCGCAGAACCGCCAGTGAAATCAGGATAACGTCCCTCAGCAACAATCAAGACATTCATTCGCAAAGTCTCCAGAAAGCAACAGACGTTTCTCTGCTAGCACCCCCAGAGTCTGGTCAAGATACTGTAGAATTGGGCCCCAACGTCTTGATCATAATTGGCCTTTCGCTGTATGAAATCACGGCCCTTTTTCCCAAATCTCCGTCTCAGCTCGTGATCTTCGTAGAGCGCGAAGATATGCGAAGCGAGGGATTCATCACTGCCGCTTTCGAACAGAAACCCACTTGCTCCATGTTCGACCAGCTCCTTGCTCGCCCCTCTGTCGGCGCCGATCACCGGAAGGCCGAAATACATGGCCTCAGCCAGTGCCCTCCCGTAACCCTCGCCTCTGCTGAGCCAACGCAGTAGGTCGTCATCGGAAAGCCAGCCGGTGAACGTGATGTTGGAGGTTGCGATGGCGGTTAGATACTCTGTGGAGTCGTCGTGGCTTTTGCCCATCACAGCGAATTGCGCCTGCGGCGCGCGCCCGGCCGCGCCGACGAAGAGGTCGTATGCCTTGCGCCCAAGACGCTCCCAGTCCACGCGACCCGCTGTCACAACCAAGGGCTCCTTGTCCAGACCGTCTATCCGTCTGAACTCAGCTGCGTCGAAGCCGTGGTGGGTGGTTTGCCCCCCCCCCGAGGGGTTCGCCCGCGCATTGCTGATGGTCTCGTGTTTGTTGACATTCGACACGCTGAGGATGGGGTTGGTGTTTCTGAACACGAACAGCGGGCACCACCCTTTTCCACCAGTGCGTGAACATGCCGTACCCGAAGTGCCGGTCGCACGCTACCTCATCGCCGCCTGCTACTACGACAGCTTTCTTCCCCAACAGTCTGCAGAAGAGCACGGCGAAGAAAGCGTGCAGTTTGCCGAACCAGCAGAAGGCAAGGTCAGCCGAGGGCGCGCCGTTCAAGACCGCGGGGACATCTCTGGTACCGCGGAAGGGAATGCCCCGCACGTAGTTCGCCGAGTGCAGCACGTCGAGGTCCTTGGCCACAAAGGACTGAAGTCCCTGGTGCACGAACAGTATTCTCATCCGCCGGCCTTTCTCGCGCCCGCTGGTCGTTGGGTCAGAGTGTCCCGTAGGATAGACAAGACTTGGTCAGCCCTGCTGCTCCAAGAGTTCTGGGCAGCCAGGGACAGACGCCGGGTGGTGAGTTCGGCATTATCCTCTACTAGCCATTGCTCAATGGCGCTCACAAAGTCATCCGGCGTCCTGCCGATCTTGATGATGTGACGGTAGGAGCCCAGCTCCGGCAGGTCTGTGGCGACGACTGGCTTGCCCATGGCTGTGTACTCGTGCAGCTTGGTGGGGTCGACGAAATCGTTGAAGGCCGAGTCAGTGCGGTATGGGAGGACGCACACATCGAAGGCCTTGCAGTAGGTGGGAAGTTCCTCTCTGTCTACCCAGCCGAGGAGAGTCACGTTAGCACTGCGTCGGAATCTGGCGAAGGCCGAAGGCGGGCTGGAGGCTGCCCATTGCTCGGCCCCAATCATTACGATGCTCCAGTGCGGCCTTGCCTCTGCAACGTGAGCCAGGAGTTCTATGTCTGTGTGCTCGTGAATGGTACCCAGGTACCCGATTATGGGGTGAGGAAGGCGCGTCATGGAAGGCGCCACAGGGGTGCTCGCATCTTGCGTACGGGCCAGCACGTCCACGTCGGCTGCATTTCGCGAGAGGAAAACTCGCGGGTGTGCTTGGCTGGCATGCTGGAGCAAGTTGAGTGATGTGCAGAATACCAGGTCTGCCTGCGAAAGGGCGGTGGCGTGGAAGCGGCGCGTCAGTGCCTTGTGACGAGAGTAGAAGCCCGCCATCTCGGTATACTTGTCTCTGTATTCGTACACCCGAACCGTTTCTTCAGCCGCCCCGTAGTAGACGACGGCGAGAGGGTGGTCTACCCAGGCGACTCGTTCACGCGCAGAGAAGCCCAAGGCCTGGATCACCCGTCGCACGCCGCCGGCCACCCATCCCGTGTGCAGACGGCTGAGCGGGCCGCACCGAACCGCGTGAAACAGATGAACGGGGACGAAGGGCGTGTAGAGGTGCAGATTCGACCGCAGCGCCACCAGCCGCCCAGGCGCCTGGAACCAGGCGCGCCATTTGCGAGGGTTGCTCCACGGGGTCGTTAACGGGCACACTGGAGTGTTGACGCAGAGGACTTGGGAATCCGATTCTGCCACCGCGGCGGCAAAGGCCTGGTAGCGACCCTCAGGGCTGAAGTGGGTCCGCCAATCGCTCGCCAGGAAGAAGATGAGGTCAGGATATCCGTTGTGCCCCGCCGTTGTTCCCCGGACCGGCAGGGCGCCCGCCCCGTCAAGCGCCATGGCTGCGTCCGATCGCATTGCTGAGGCACTCCTCAATTGTCCTCAGTCGAACATCCCACGAGTTTCGCAGTGCGAAGTCGGTCCTTCGCTTTCGTTCGCTAGACGTGTCACGCTGAAGCGATGTACGCACTTGGGCGATGAATTCGGAAGGCGAAGCCGCGGTCGCCACCAGGTGTGACACCTCCACGTTGCTTCCCAGTGAGTATGTAACGACAGGCTTTCCACTTGCCAGATAAAGGTAGATCTTCTGGCTACTCTCGTAGCTTGGCAAGCGGTCCGCCACATAGAACTGTATGCACACGTCGCAGTGCGTCATGTAGGCCGGGAGCCCCTCGTAAGGCCTGAGACCGAGCAGGTGCACGCTGGGTAGCTTGTCGAGGAGCCGGCGCGTCCGTGACGACAGCGTGACAGGACCGACGAGGACGATAGACCACTCGGGCTGGGTGTATGCTATCTCCTCGACCAACCCCCAGTCGAGGTACTCGTTCACCGCCCCGACGTACACGAGTCTCGGCCGGGGGATCGGTTCAAGATCTTTCGGTGGGCCCTTGCCCCTGGATGAGGCGAAGACGGACGGGTCAACGGCATTTGGAATCCAGTGCACGTCGCCTCTCAGGCGTGATTTGTCGAGGAACTGAGCATGGCTAACAACAGAGACCACATCGGCTTTGCGTGTTAGGGCCTCGTCAGTCCTCCGGCAAGTGCGCCGAACCGCCGGCGGCAGGTGGAGAAATGCGGAAAAGTCCTCTGTACAGTCATACCAGAGCCAAGGTCGCCGGTACCGGTGTACGATCCGCTCGGAGATGTACGGTATGCTTACCCACAACAGCGTCCCGAACTCGTCTCTACGCGGCAGCACGCCTTTGGCAAGAAGGCTGGTACACCAATATTCGGTGACCAGCGTCGCGTCGTTCAGCCGGTCATAGTTAGTGGCGGGGGTCGCCGTGAGCGGTGTTACAACGGTGAGCTTGGGCGATATCCGATAGAGTGGTGAGCGGAGCCTCAACAGCCTTCGCCATCTTCCGGAGGCATTGCCGTCGGCCTTCCCAGCTACGTGCTTGAGGAGCGAAGTCACGGTCAGGGGCCGCTCCACATAGACCAGCTTCTCCACCAGGGGACTATCTGCCAATCGAAAGGCGATCTGTTGACGCCGCCGCCAGGTGTCATCCCACTGATCGCCGAGGTACACTATGGCGACCTTGGACCCGCTCCCGCAAGACACGTCGCATGCTCTCTTGTGCTCAGTCACGCTGCCGCCTGGGCGTGCATCGACCCGAGAACCACTGTTTCCCTGCGGGGTCGGCGGCGGCTCAGGCCCGCCCTGTAGATCAGGCCGTTTGGCGCCGGTCGCGCCCAATTCACGCCATCACCACGAACAGCAGAATCACGATGAGGCCACTCCAGGACAGAAGGTCAAACGGTGAGGGGTCAAGATAGGCGACGAAGGCCCCGACCGCCAGTGCAGGTGCCCGAATCGCAAGCAGCGGTAGCACACGCCCGCGAGGACAATCGGGAGTCAGCCATTTTCCGGCAGACACTCGGCAGACTTCAGCGACCTCTGTACACGTGATCCTCCTTCCTATGGGAGGAAAATCGTAGCTAGCCATCAGAACTCTCTTGATAGGGGCCAAGTCTTCGTGGCCCGAAGGCGCCGGTGACGAGCCGCCGTGGCCCCCCTCCCATTGCGGCTCCGCGTGGTCGGTGTGTGCAAGTCTGGTGGCGTGAACGGCGCTGATCAAGCCGCAGAAGAACCAGATGCGTCTATTCTGGGTGATGTTGCAGCTGAACTGCGCCTCGACAAGGAAGAACGCCAAGCCTCCGGCAAGTAAGAGCACCATCCTTTTCTGGGAGTGGCTGTAGTCCGGACTGTGCAACACGCGGAGAACGTATATGACCGTGACTGTCAAGAAGGAGCACAGCGCCAAGACCCCGACCGCGCCGAGCTCCGCCCCGACCTCAAGGAATATGTTGTGAGGATACTTCAAAGCAGGTGGGTAGGCGCCCGTACCCTTACCCACGAGAGGCGACTCCGAGAGCATTCGTGCGGCGACTGAGTACAGATAGATACGCTCGGCTGCACTTTCTCCCGATGTACCTTGACCAAGCTCCGCGTATCTCACCAGCAGCTCCTCAGGCGCGCTTCCCACGAACTTCCCTATGAGGAGCGTCGCTCCCAGGAGAATCGAGCAAACAACGAGGAGGTGCGACAGTGTCCGGCCGCGCGTTAGACTGAGCACCGTGACCGCCAACAGTGCCGCAAGAAAGGCCACCAAGGCGCCCCGGGTTCCCGACAGCACCGTGCCGTACAAGGTAAACACGCCGACGGGTAAGGCTATCAGAGCCGAGAGCCTGCTGGGGTTGGTGAGTAGCCAGCAGGCCATCAATGTCGCGGCGATCCCACAGGCCCTGCCGTACACAATCGGATCGGCTAGGTCTTCGAAGCCCAGCCTCCCTTCCGTGGTGCTGCCGTACAGATAGACGACAACCGCCCATAACACCGCGCCGACGGTGTAACTCCTCAGAATGTCCCACTGCCGCCTCGCGTCTCGAGCGAACACCACGGTGGCAAGAAACAAGAACAGGCTCAGGTAAAGGAACCGCCACGCCTTCTCCAGTGCATTGCTTGTGCTTCCGCTGGTGTACGCCACCCCCGCGACGACAATGACGGCGAACGCCAGCTGGGAGACTAGCGCAGCGTCCACCTGCAGAGAGATTCGCCGCCGACGGGTGAGCAAGTACATCGCGACGGCCACCACGGGCAGTAGCGACCATCCTCTCACCGGATCGATCTCTGGCGGCACAAGAAGGAAAAGAATCGAGAATACCCCGCCGGCGTAGGCTCCCAGCAAGACTGCCGGGTACTTCATGATGAGGAGCAGCGACGCGACCGCCCCGAGGCCTATAAAGGGCGCGATAGGGTAGGCGGCCGCAGGAAGAGCTCCCACCAAGGGCAGCGTGGCTGTGTACGCAACGACTATCACGATGCCCAGAAGCGCTTGGGTCCGCTGGGGCCGCCGCGCCATCAACGCCCCCAGCCCGGTGAAGCGGAACCGAGTCAATGCCTGCCCCGACGAGTGACGCGGCCCGCTGGCGTCACCTGAATCACGTGCGCGCGCACTGACAAACACAATCATCCCCCAAGCAGAACGCTTCGTTGCCTGGTCAGCAGGTAGAGTGCCCAGAGTCCACCAAGCCCACAGGCCGTGCCTAGGCGAATCCACGGCTGCACGCCCATCACCGAGAACGCGATCAGAACTGCGCCCGCAGGCAAGAACACCAGGAGATTGCCCCCCAGGATTCGTGCGATGCGGCGGATCGGCACGCCCGCCTGCGCTGCGATCATAAGGTTCATGCAGCCGTAGGAAACCACACCGGAACATGCAAACAGGGCTATGGCAATTCGAGGATTGTGCAGCGCGCCACCGACACCGAGGGCGAGAAGCCGGCCAGCAAAGTTGACCAAGTTCCACATCACATCGACTTCCTGTTTTTCCAGCACGCTAAAGAGGGTGCTCATCGGAGATGAGACAAACCAGATGAAAGCCCACACACTGAGGATTTGCGTGTAGACACCGGCCTCCGCCCAATTCGGGCCAAACACCACGGCGAACAGATCACGACCAACGATAGTGAGCATAAGCATGGGGAACAGGCCGATCATGACGAGCCGCCGAAGCGTATTCTCAACCAGAGATGAGAGCGTGCCGTCTACGTGCGCCTCCGAGGCACGCTGGAAGAACACCTGGGCAATGGCGCCACCGATCAGGGTCATTGGCATTTGCAGGATGCGGAAGCCCAGCGCATAATAGCCGACGACAGTGGAAGAGAAGAATCGGAAGAGAAGAAATGTAGGCAACTGCCACGATGCGGTGTTCAGTAGTGCCGACCAAGTACTGTACAGAGGGAATTTGCGGTACCGTTTGATGCCGGAGAGCATGCGCCCCCAGGAGACGCTCCCCCGGAGCATCTGCCCATCGTCCCGCCAGATCTGTGCGCCCAGAACGGCGGTCGCGATTGCCTGCCCGCCTACACTTGCCCCGATCATGGATCCCGCCGTGGCGTGCCCCGCATAGCCTGCACCAAGCATGGCTGAAGTGGTCGCCACAGCACTAGTCACCCTCGCTGCCGAGAGCCGGCCGAATTGCCTCGTGCGAGAATTCCAGTAGTTCAGGGCCATAAACGCACCACCCAGAAAGACCGTGGGGGGCACCATCCACAGATACGCGGCCAGCTCGGGTGCATTCAGCCACCGCAGCAGCGGGTCTCCGCCCCACAAGATTACTGGCACCGTGAGCGACGAGACCAGAGTGGTGAATGCCAGACTAGCCCCCAACAGGTTGCTGGCCTCCTGGTCGCTCCGCGGGAGCATGATAGATAGGTGATAGCGCATACACGCAATGACGCTCAGGATACTGGTGATCGACGTAAACAAGGCAAGAGTGCCGTATGCCTGGGGCCCATACAGCCGCGTCACAAGCGGCGCCGCGAGGATGCTGAGCGCCTGGGCAAAGGTGCTGCCACCGGCGAGTTTGACAGTATCAGCAGCGAAGCTGCCGCCTTTTCTGGAGCGCATGGCTAGTGTGTCTGCCCCAGGCGCGTCTGACTCCGTCATTCTGGGGTGCCTCTTGCCTGCACCGGCTTGGTCCTGCGCATGCCAACTTGCGCTGTTCCTCGACGGCGACGACCGCGGTACCTTTCTCCCAGCGTCTGGCGATCCGCGCTCACTGGGCTATTCGCCGCCCAGATGTCGATGTGCTTCGGCGAGTGCCTGTTGGACTGCCAGATTATCAGGCTCCAGGCCTAGCGCTTCTTGGTAGGCCTGCATGGCGCGGTCATACTGCCCTAGCCCGTAGTAGGCCCGTCCCAGAGCGACGTATACTTCCGCTCCTTCCGAACCCCACTGTCTCAATTCGACGGCAGTTTGAAGTTCAGCGAGGGCCTGGTCGTAGTTCTCGTGAGTGACGTACACTTCCCCGAGAGCGACGTACCACCAGGCCGCTGTCGGCTCCAAGGCGATGGCCTGCCGCAGATACGATTCGGCGCTTTCGAGGTCTCGGAGTCGATAGTGATAGATGTTCCCCAGCGCTGCATAGGCCCCGGCATCGGGCCGCAGTTCAAGCCCGACCTCGTAGTGCCATATTGCGGCGTCCCAGTTCTCTTGCGCCGCGTAGACCCTCGCCTCCCCAAAGTAGCAGGAGGCCAAGTCGGCGGTGTCGCCCGGCAGGAAGGAGTTCAGTTGTTTCGCTCTTTGATGGTCTGTGAGGGCGCGATCCAGTTGCCCCAAGCCCCGGTAGGCCTCTCCCGTGCGGTAGTGGGCGCTGCTGGAATTGGGATCAACCGCCAGGGCGAGGAGAGCCTGGTCGAGGGCCTCGGCGTAGTCGTCTGCTTTGAAGGCGGCGTCGCTGGCCGTCAGGAGGCGGGGCAGGGCGCCCTCCGTACGGTGCCACTGCTCGACCGCCGCCACGTCGTCGCCCAGTTGGTGGTAGACTTGCCCCAGGCCCCAGCGTGCCCTGGAGTTGCCGTCTTGCCAGCTCACCGCCTGGGCGAAGGAAATCTGAGCGCTGGCGAGTTCCTCAGCCCCCGGCTCCTGTGCGAGGAGCGCTTTCGTGAGATGGAGGTACCCCAGGTTCTGGTACCAGGAACTGGCCAGGGTTGGGCGCAAAGCGAGGATGGCGATGGCGAGGGTGAGCGCGAGGAGTAGCGTGGCGATCTTCCTCGAGCTGAGCAGCCTCGATCTACGTTGAACGCCTTCCACGTCTGGAGATCACCCCCACCTCAATCCTCCCCCATCAAGGGGGAGGAAGCTTCTGTCGCGTTGTTGACGCGCACCTCAGTCCTCACGCTGTAGCTCCCCTCCCCCATCAAGGGGGAGGAGACTTGTGCTCCCTTCTTCACCCCCACCTCGATCCTCCGCCTGTAGCTCCCCTCCCTAGATGGGAGGGGCTGGGGGAGGGTGATGTGAACGCTTGTGCGCTCTTCACCCCCACCTCAATGCTCCCCCATCAAGGGGGAGGAAGCTTCTGTTGCGTTCTTCACCCCACCTCAGTCCTCACGCTGTAGCTCCCCTCCCTGGATGGGAGGGGCTGGGGGAGGGTGATATGGGGCAAGTGTGCTTTGTCACCCCCACCTCAATCCTCCCCCATCAAGGGGGAGGAAGCTTCCGAGGACTCCCGTCTCTTCTTGCTGCGCCGGCCGCCCTCTTTGCCGTAGTAATAGTAGTAATAGCTCCCTCGTCCAGCCTTCTGCCGGTTGAGGACTGCTCCCAAGATGGTGGCACCCACCTGGGTCAGCGCTTCCTTCCCTTCGCGGGCCGCGCCGCTTCTGGTGGTCCCCGCATCGACGACCAGCAGGACTCCGCCGACCTTCGTGGCCAGCACGGTGGCGTCGGTCACCGCCAGGACCGGTGGGCTGTCCAGCAGGACGACGTCCGCGTGCTCCTTCAGGTCATCCAGTATCTGGGTCGTGCGCGGCGAGGAGAGGAGTTCCGATGGGTTGGGGGGCAAGGGTCCGCTGGGCAAGAGGCTCAAGCCCTCCACCTCCGTGGGCTGCAAGAACTTCTCGACTTGGGGCTCCTCTTCCAGGAGCAGATCGGTGAGCCCCGGCTCGCGGGGTACGTCGAAGAACTCGTGCAACGTGGGGCGGCGCAAGTCGGTGTCGGCCAGGATCACCCGTTTCCCGGCCTGGGCCATCACCACCCCCAGGTTGGCCAAGGTGGTGCTCTTCCCCTCCTTGGGGCTGGCACTGGTGATGAGGATGCTCGCCGAGGGGTTCCCCACGAGGGAGAACTGCACGTTGGTGCGCAGAGTGCGATAGGCCTCCACCAGGGGGGAGCGAATCTGTTTCAAGGCAATGAGGCCGTCGCGGAGTTGCTTGATGCCGGGGATGCGGGTCACGTGTCCCAGGGTGGAGATCTCCAGTTCCTCGCTCACGTCCTCCGCCGTCTTGATGGTGTCGTCCAGGTATTCCAGTAGAAACGCCGTGGAGACGCCCAGCACCGCGCCGCTGATCAGGCCCAGGACTGTGTTCAAGAGGATCCTGGGCTTCACCGGTGTGGGGGGCACCCCAGCGGATGAGAAGACGGTGAGGTTGTCCGAGTATCGGGTCGCGGCCAGACGGAAGTCCTCGGCGCTTCTCAGCTTGATCACGTACAGGGTCTGATCGCGCGCCAGTGCCGCTTGTAGCCTGGTCAGTTCCATGCGCACGAACTCAGGCATGTTGATGTTCTCGGGGTCGAGGGGGTCGCCCAGAGAGGTGATGGCGATCTGCGTCTCCTCGATACTCTGCTCCAAGGCCGTCAGTTCCTGATCCAGTGCAGCCTGGTCTTCCGCAAACCTGGCCTCCTGGTTGCTCTGGATGCGCTCGATGAGGGTGGCGGCGATGGCGTTGGCGGTGGCCGCGGCCCTGGCGGGGTCGCTGTCCTCCACGCTCACTTGAATGAGCTGCGTGTCTCGGATCTGCTGGACGTTGATGGCGCCTTGAAGTTGTCCGGTGGAGAAGGGCAGAGCTAGTTGGCTGATCACCTCTTGCAACAGGGTGGGAGATTTCATCATCTCCACGTAGGTCTTGGCCGACTGTTCGCTGGTCCTGAGGGAGGTGTAGGGGTCGGTGCGGGGATCGGCGCCGAAGTCGATCTGCAAGGTCGCACTGGCGCTGTAGATGGGGGTCGAGGTGACGCTGAGAGCGTAGGTCATGCCGCCCACCAGCACGATGGCCAACAGTATGAGCCACAAGCGTCGGAGGATGACGTCGATGAATTCCCTCAGCTCCATGTGGGCGTTCTCCTTTTGTGGCTCCGCTGATCAAGCGACCCTGCTATGCTTCCAGTCGCGGCTCAGCTTGCAATGCTTCTGAGTTCTTCAACTGGCTGGTCTTTGATGACAGTCCACGGACAGAACAGTGATTTGTGATCTTCGACAGGCCGCAGATTCCCCAACCACTCCAGAACCTGGCTCACGAAGGCAGCCCAGCCCTTGAATTCCGGTTCGTAGAGACCCCTCGCTTCTTTCAAGGGCTTCCCCACCTCTTCAAATCCACGTTGGTTCATAACGTCAAGCAGGGGCTGTTTCGGCGGGCGAGGGCGTCAGTTCCACCTCGAATTGAACCTTGTGCCTCAACACCTCCGAGGCATCAAGCACTTCGATGCCGATCAATGTCCCCTGAGCGCTGAAATCGGCGTGCACGCCAGGCACAACGGTCTCCGTCTTCGCTGCTTTCTCCCCCGGGACGCTGAACCATAAGTAGAGCAAATCCCGAGCCGGATCATATTCTATCTTCATCTCTGCTCACCCCCGTGGAAAATCCTTGCCGTATCTGGCCTTTGCTGTCAGCAGCACCATACCCTGACCGGCCACCCTGTAGTACACCGTGACTTCTTTTTCCTGGTGGAACTCGCCTTCCCATTCCGCCTGATAGGGAAACACCAGGGCTCTGCCTACAGTGCCGGGCTTTGCATCGCTAGCCGCCCAGCCTTTATTTAGCGTCCGCTCAACTTCCTCCCGGGTGATACCTCGCTGACGCATTCGTGCCCTTAGGTGCGGATGGAGGTCTGACTCGGCAACCTGGATCCAGGCCTCATCCACGGCCTCGCCTCGTCCGCTCCCGTGCGACCGCGTAGCCCTCCATCACAAGTCTATCCTTTCTGCTCGATCGTGCCCAGAAGCGAAGGGCGACAGGCCTTCACGTCCACCAGCACGATGGCCAACAGTATGAGCCACAAGCGTCGGAGGATGACGTCGATGAATTCCCTCAGCTCCATGTGGGCGTTCTCCTTTTGTTGCTCCGCTGACCCAGCCACCCTGCTATACTGTACTCCCTCGCCGTTGATATTGCGAGTTCCCAGGGTGTTTCAATGCGATCGTTTTCGATGACCACTCTGTCAGAGGTTCGACTTCCGCAAGTGCCATCTTGCGCAAGTTGGTTCGCCACTTCCCGATACCATAGCGAAGTGCTTTGAACTGTCAAGATTTCCACCCGTTGCTCATAGGGCAGAATGGTGGTATAGTAAGACGTGAAAAGGCAAGAGCCGGAAAAGCGAAGAGGAGAAAGAGCTGAAGAATGGCTTCGGGCTTCGCGAAGCAGGAAAGGAATCGAATCCGGAGCACGTCCTCTCGTTTTCCCTACCCATAATCATTCGAACTCTAGAGGCTCGTGAAAGAGACTATCGATTGCAGAACAATCTATTCTTGCTTTTTCAACCGTCTTGAAAGGAGAAGCTGAAACATGGCCACGCCATCTCATGCTCGCCAACTACTAGAAAGGGCCACAGACCTCCTCCCCGACAGCGATGAGGATCTTATCTACAAGGGCATCGCGGCCGGAGTGTCAGAGCGCATCATAGCCCTCAAAGAGTCGAAAGCGCGACTGCAAGGAAAACATGGATCCTTGGAAGAGATGGAGGATACGATTCGGACCGAGGGCATCTCTCCAGATGATCATACCCTTCACACTGACCTGCTAGAGTGGCGGGCGATCGACCACGAGCTACGTGAGTTGCTGCACATGCTTGAGACCCTATGATCGCATGGTATAAACGGGTCGTCGAGAAGCTGCGATCCAGCGGGCTTTTTAGCGAAGTCAGCCTTCTGGGGGCCAAGGTTCGGGCTTCCCTCGCTCCGGACGAGGCTGCGCCGCCCGCCTCGGCGAACCAGCACGCTGTAAGCAGTTTCTGATGTCAACAAGAGTCTTGTTGATTGCCGCAGGCTAGCCACTAAGAGTAGTTAGGCTTCGCGGAACAGTTCTTCCACCACCGCGTCGTATTCCTCGAAACCCGACCGATATTCCAGTCTTCCTTGCCCACAATCCGAGAGGTTCCCTCACCGCTGCACGACCTGCAGGCAGGCTCCGCCGTTCAGTGCTCGCCATCATCTTGCGGGCACTGTTTGGTCGCGATTCAGTTGTCCCCTTTGGCCGACGTACGTCTTAGTACACCTTCCTCAAAGAGTCGATGGACACTTCACAGCGGGTCCAGCGACCCAGACAATCCAGCAGGATCCTGGCCCGATCTCGGGTGGACAGGCCCTGTTCGAACACGCCTGCGAAATCCGCAAGAGGGCCGGACTTGATGGTCACGCGGTCGCCCGGCTTGAAGGGGTGGATGGGAGAGTTCGATTGCTCCACGCGGGCCAGGCGCTCCCGGGTCAGGGCTATGACCTCATCCGGAACGATGGCGGGTTCACCCCCGAAGCTGACGATTCGTCTCAACCCCGGCGTGAACCGGACCGAAGACACGTCACCGGAGCCATTCAAGCGGGCAAATAGGTAGCAGGAGAAGAGCAGTTCCAGGCGTTCGCGACCTCGTCGCCGCACTCGGATTCCGGGTACGTATACCTCGTACCCCTTACTTTCAAGGAAGCCGCCGACCTGGCGTTCCTTATGCGGCTTTGTATACAGGGCGCACCAGTGCACTTTGATCATTCCTCAGTCGCGTCCATGAGCCACGTCGACGCGTTGCTATTCAAGGCAGCAGCGGAAGGGAGTTGTGGAGTAGGGAAGATGAACTGTAGGTCGCTGAGTCGCCAACGGGGTCTTTCCCCCCTTCCCGTCACGCCTTTGTCCGACACATGCGAGAGCCAGCCTTGGGGTCGAGAGCGGCGGGGACTGCGGTCAAGCTTTGACAAGTGCGATCCATCCGCCACTGAGACCGAGACCGGGACGTACTGCGCGCTTGGTTCCAGAAGTATAGCATGTTTCCTACTGGTTGTCAAGTATCACAATAGGGAACATGATCGGTGTTCGACGTCATGGCACACGCGGGGGCAGACTTCGGATGCTGGAGGCAACCCGCGAGTACGCCCATGATCGGAGCGCTCGGTTGTGTGCATCTGTGATGGGGAAGGCTGACTTGTCATAAGCTCAAACCCAAGCTACAATAATCGCGATGTGGGCCACCAACCAGTCGGCAGGGGTCTGGTGGCGATCAGCAGTAACGTCGAAGGATTTCCGTCAGCCACTATCCAGCACAACGACAACCACGTGGTGTCGAGGCCGTGGTCACAATTGACACCATTCACTAAGAGAACCAGGCTGACGAGGCAAGACAGGAGACCTGGAAACATGCCTACACAATCTGTTGACAGAGCCATATCCATCCTGAGGCAATTCAGTGTGGATGAACCTCAACTCGGGGTGAGCGAGTTGAGTCGAAGACTTGGTTTGACCAAGAGCACCGTTCACCGTCTGCTGGCGTCGCTACTACAGGGGGGCTTGGTCAAACAGGACCCCACCAGCCGCGAGTATCGCCTGGGCCTAGGGTTGGTTGAGTTGGGCCAGACGGTGGTTCACACTGATCCGCTGCTGCGACTTGTGCATCCGTACCAACACTACTTGGCGGACAGGGTGGGCGAGCCAGTCCATCTGGGGGTCCGAGCTGGTTTCGAGATGCTCTGTCCCATGTACGAACGACCCGCTGACTTGAAGGAGCCCGTGTCTTGGGTGGCCAGGCTTCCCCTTCACTGCAGCGCTGGCGGGAAGATCCTGGCGGCGCAGATGGCAAAGGATGAGTTGACGACGCTCTTGGAGGGGGGGCTCTCTCGCTTCACAGAGAACACGATTACGGATCCGGCCGAACTGCGGGCGGAATTGGAGCGGGTCCGTGAACAGGGCTTCGCCACGTGTTTCGAAGAGCGCAAGGTCGGTGCCAATGCCATCGCCGTACCCTTGGCCAAGCCAGACGGTACGGTCGTCGCCACCCTCAGCATAGTCGGCCATGCGTACAGCCTGACCCGCGAGAAGGCGATGCATTCCCTGGAGATCTTGCGGGGAGTTGCCACAGAGATCTCCCTCAAACTGGGCTAGCCTGGGCGAGGGGACCATCCCGCTTCGGTGTGACGCGCCACGGGCACGAATCCCACGTCAGCGTCTATCCAGCTCGTCTGACCCAAGGCTGGACCTAGCTAGACAGGACCAAGCAGTCGCGACGGGAGCGCACGCGGTCAGCCGCTGTCCAGCACAATGACAACTATGTGGTGTCGAAGCCGTTGTCACAACTGACACCACAGACTAAGAAAACCAGTCCGACGAGGCAAGACAGGAGAGCCGGAAACATGCCCACACAATCTGTTGACAGAGCGATATCCATCCTGAGGCAATTCAGTGTGGATGAACCTCAACTCGGCGTGAGCGAGTTGAGTCGG
>JAUWLF010000038.1 GCA_030613785.1 Chloroflexota bacterium
TCTGAGCGATAATAGACCCCCTTCACTGTCTCTGGCTGATGCAGATGGTCCAGAAGCTCGGGGAAGGACTCCTCTCCCTCTAGGTAGATCCCAACATCCAACTCAGGAAGCTGTTTCATGATCTCTGGGCCGAAGAGGGAGAAACCCGCTCCACCTACCGTTAGCACTGCGTTGGGACAGCATTCCCTGATGTGCTTCACCCAACTGACGCAAGAAGGCCAGTACGAGGCCGCCCCATACGATTGCGCCGTATCGATGTTACGCAAAGAGATTCCGATAATCTCCGGCGACCACCGATTCACGATCTCCACGAATCCCTGAAATGAATCATCAACCACGTTCGGGTCGAAGCAAACCACTTCGTGATTTTTCAGAGCGCTTGCCACATAGGCCAGGCCCAACGGGAAGACTGGCGGCTGTGATCGCCCCAGAGGGCAACTCGTCAACAATACGCGCATGGAGTGGCTTCCCTCACTAGCAGTTCTCTTCCGTTCGTTGATCGGCGCTCCTGTTCACCTACGGCACCACGCCTTCGCGCTTCCCCTGCTCCACCACCGGCTACCCTCCGCGGTTTGCAGAAAGAGCGCGGCACGGACGTGTCGCCATCACTTCTGGACAGACCTAGCGCTCCAACCTCAGTATCTGTTCGCGCCATTCAGTAGGTATATGGCCGAAATGACGGGCTGGAACGCCAGCCACCATCGTCCAAGGCGAAACATCTTTGGTCACGAGAGCACCCGCAGCGACGAAGGCTCCCTCGCCAATCTCCACGCCGGGAATCAGGCTTGCACTGAGTCCTATGACAGCGAAGCGGCGAATAATGGGGGACTCGACTCGGACATCTTGCAGGCCAAAGCGGGTTAGGTAGACGTTGTTGTCGTCGACGGCATTGACACCCGTGGAGATGAAGACATCTTCCTCGATCCTGGCGCCAATGTGGCACCAATAGGAGATGTGAGTTCGTTTGCCGATGCGCAGATCTCGGTGGATAGTGGTCGCCTGCCCTATCAGCACCTCGTCTTCCAAGACGGTGCACTCACGCACTGCCGCCAGGTCACCGATGAGGACTCGCTCACCGAGACTCACCCCAGTGTACAAGACGCTGTTGCAGCCGATGACGCATTGTGGCCCTATCTCGACGGGCAGGAACTCCCTCGTGAGCGGCAGAGTGGTGATGCCTGTTGAGATTGGCAGGCGCCCGATGACCGCCCCGTCAAGCACACGACAGCCATCTCCAATCTTGACCTTAGGGTAGATTGTGACGTTGTTGCCCATCGTTACGTTGTCACCCAACAGGGTGTCCGGCGACAGACTGACGTTGATGCCGAGTGTGCACCCAGAACCGTTCCGCATGTCTCGCCTCACCTCGTGAAGAACTGCGTCACACGCACGATGCAGAGCCATCCCCCGTAGGCAGCTGCGCTGCCGTGAGAATCAACGCGACTTCTCCAGCTCTCTCCTCCGCCCTGTGTGAGTTCTCACAACGCCCCGCTGTCTCACCGTGGCGTGTTATCAGGTGCTGCACCATTCCTGTCGTCACAGACGCAGGGTCGACACCACACACCGGGTCTAGCGCGCAGCATCCTGTATGTGTGAAAGCCTAGCGTCGCAAGTTCATTACTCTCTCTCGCCACTCCGTCGGGATGTCGCGCAAATGTCGGGCGGGAACGCCAGCAACAATTGTCCAAGCGGGCACGTCCTTGGTCACCAGGGCACCTGCACCCACGAAGGCTCCTTCTCCAACCTCCACCTCTGGCAATACCGTCACACCTGGGCCGATCATGGCAAAACGACGAAAGAGAATATGGCCGTATCGCAGCTCCTGCAAACCGAAACGCGTCAAGTACGCATCGGGGTCGTCGGCACCGCCGAATCCTGGACCAATCCACACGTCTTCCTCAGTGACGACCGCCCCGCCGACCACGCTCAGGTACGAGACGCGAGTTCGCTTTCCCAGGTGTCCACCAGAGTGGACTGTGACAGATTGTCCTATCACAACCAGATCTTCCAGCACGTTGCCCTCGCGCACCGCCGACAAATCGCCGATGAGAACCCGCTCCCCCAGGGTTACATCGGTGTACAAGACGCTGTTGCAGCCGATGACACATCCAGCTCCGATCTGAACAGATAGATGCTCCGTCGGCAGAGATCGGATCGTCGTCCCAGTGGAGATTGGCAACCGGCCGATGACAACCCCATCGAGAATCCGACAACCGTCTCCAATGCTAACCTTGGGGTAGATCGTGACGTTGTTGCCTATCGTCACGTTGTCACCAAGCACTGTGTCCGGAGACAAACTGACGTTGATCCCGATCTGACAATCTACTCCCTTCCGCATGCTATCCCTCCCATCTGCTTGAGTTTGTCGTCACCAATACTGCCCCTGGAGGCGGTGGTGGTTCAGAAGCTACCCTTGATCCAGCCGCGGTCCCCCAACGCACAGTCCAGCTTGGTTCCAACGCCCTGGGATAGAGTCACCCTTTCTGTGCGCCAATCTTTGCGTCGTGAGCACTATCGCCCGACATCTCCGATGGGAGCCCCCTGAGGGAGCAAGCAACGAGCCCAGCGCAAACACCCAGGGTCAGGAGTCCCCACCAAACTAGGAAGGACACATCCCGAACGACTCGAGACAGCAACTCATGCAGAACGCCAGAAAAGGAAAACGTCTCGCGATTGTACGCGGTGAAAACCAGGTCACCCGCAACGGCGCGGCCATTCCGATATGCCGAGCCAGCAGCATACTGATCGTATCCGTTGGCGTACACCGTAATCGCGTTACCAGGCTCTGCCTCTGGCGACTCGATGAAGAAATAGTACGTCTTGTCCATCGAATCCATCAAAGGGGTGAACTCGATCACGGTAGGACGGTCATTCTGAATCGCAGCCCCAGGTAGGGTCGCCGAAACGATGTCTGGACTAGCCAGAGGCCCAGATTGAAGATGAAAGATCACTGGAGCAGAGTTGGCACGGGCGAACGTTGCCGTGCCCAGGTCAATTCGGTACAGGTTGTCCCTCGTGCTCACAAATGATTGGCCAAAGACCTCACCTCCGACCAGCTCACCCCACAGTTCCGTCGCCTCTCCCTGTTGGGCGGCGATGTTGTTCAGGGTGCAGCCAGACAAGGTGATCAGCGTGAGAAGGACCAGCAACCCCAATCCAATTCCGCTAGCCTTCACGTTGCACCACCCGCGTCAAAGTCCACTAACGATGCGGCTCTCATCCGCCGAGAAACGAGATAGACCATCCATAGAGTCACCGCAGAGAAGGCCGTTCGCGCCAAGCTAATCACCATCTCGGGGGAAGCGAAACGGCTGATGAGCTCCACGGGACTGGGCAGGCCCCAGAAGAAGTCAGGTGTCAGGGAAGCGAACAGATACCCTGCTGTGGACCGGCCACCGATGAAGCCGTAGACGGCCAAGCACAACACCTGGGCAACGTGCAGCGGAAGCAAGCGACGGTCTTCTGCTACTTCGATGGCAAGGAACGGTATGAACCACGTCCAATACTGGGGTGACTGTCCTGTATAGGATGTGGCAAACAGCAGTAGCAGCGCCATCAAACTGTACCGTGGCACGGATCGCCAACCGTACTGCCGGTCATACAATCTGTAGATCACGAGCAGGAGATACACCAGGGGAAAAACGTAGACGTTGTCCCATTCAGCGATCTCGAACTTCATGGAGAGCAGGTAGTTGTCATGTGGCAGGTTGATCAGACCCCTGGCTGGGGCCACACCGATCACAGCCCAGGCCGCAAGGTTCACGATCAGCCAGGGAGCCAGGGCGATGGTCAACCCCTGTAAGCGCTTTCTCCAGGCCGGCTGCAAGGACAGGACATAGAACGGCAGAAGAAGAATGGCGTAATAGCGAATCGCAATCGCCACACCGACTGCAAACAGACCTCCTCTCCAACTCCCCCGCTTCAGCAAATACACGCTCAAGAGAACGAAGAACAGAGCAAAGACCTCGTGACGACCAAAGATGTACGTGGCAAACAACAGAATCGGATTGAGCCACCACACACCAATCATCAGTCTGGATTTCTCCCTATCTGAGCCCAGGCGATAGAGCAAGTACACGCAAGCCAGGTCAGCAAGCAGGTACGGCAGTTTGAAAAGAAAGAGGGTGCGATAGATATGGGGTTGACTGACAAAGCTGAACCAACCTTGCGTAGACAGGAACGGGTTCACGAGTAAGTCTCCAGCCTGCTGCATCCAGAGGGAATCCACAGAGGGCAGTACAGGCGTCAGAAGCCACAGGTAACCCGCGTGAAAACAGCGCAGCAGAGCCTGGAATCCGCCGGGGAACTTCTCATGGAAGAGCACCAGGTGCGCATCCCAATACGTGGTCATCAAATCACTGTGGGCGGCAAAGGGCATCACGATGAGACGGGCGAGCAGTCCAGCCCACAAGACGCACCGAGTTGATCGGTCAAGCTGAGCAAAGCGCTGCAATAGCCGCCTTAACATGACTTCAGGTCAACTCCTGCTAGAATCCGTCTTCCATCCCCGCACAGCTTCACGGTACACACCCAGCGTCGTGGAGGCAATCTTGTCCCACCCAAGTTCTTTCCTCATCTTCCGATAGCCGTTTTGCCCGAGAGTCCTTCTTAGACCATCGTCCCCAAATAGCTTGAGCATCGCTTCTGCCAACGCTGGCGCGTCGCGCGGGGGGACAAGTAGACCTGTCCTCCCATCCTCAATGACGTCGGGCAAACAGCCAACGCGGGTTGCCACGACGGGCTTCTTGAAGGCATAGGCGATCGGGATCACTCCCGACTGGCTGGCTTCGGTGTAGGGCAAGACCACAACGCTGGCTCGCCTGAAGAAACCAGCGACTTCATGATCTGGGATGTAGTGATTGTGGATCTCGAAGTGTGTCTCCTGGCTCAGCATCTGGAGATAGGGCCGGAGATCTCCATCCCCGGCAATCACGAATCTGGCATCTGGAACTCTTCGCCCGACCGCCCTCGCGGCCTCGACAAGATACTGCAGGCCTCGATAGGCCCTGATCCGACCAAAGAAGAGCGCAGTGTGCTTTTCCTCCCTGACGTTGGTCTGGTACTCAGCCAGAAACGAGAAGTCCCCAAGAGGAATCACAGTGATGTTGTCGGGTGGGAGCAGAGGATATGTCGTAAGCAGCTGTTGTCTGAGTTTTTCTCCATGCACAAAGATTCTGTGCGACAGCCGCGCGACGGTGTCGATCTCCTTCCGCTTGCGCCACGAATCATCTTGACCAGGATGAGGCCTCACGTCATGCATCGTGGCCACGATGGGATAGCGCTGCCTCAGCCAGGGCAAGGTGAAGATGTACCACACGTGGCAGTTGTTGAGGTGAACGACATCAGGCCTGGTCCGTCGCACTGTCCTGAAGAACTGAGGCAACTTCAGCAGCCTCATCGGGGCCAAGAGCAGCTCACCCACAGAAGCATCTCTCACCACATCGACAAATCCCAGCGTGACAGAGGGTTCAAACAGACCGACATCCGAGCCCTTGGGCAGGACGACAGTCACCTGTACGTCGGCGAGCCGTGCCAGGTTGTTCGCCAACTGAGAGACGTAGTGTAACATGCCCTCGCGCCCCCACAGATCAATCAGAGTAACTCGCATCAACGCTCCCACGTCGCTTCATTCAGCATCCATCCATGCTCGACAAGGTGCTGGGGTCCGGCATGATTTGCCGAGCCTTGGTCTTGACTCATAGGTCACCTTAGCCGGCCTGCCACGTCCGATACCAGTCGATCGTCTTGCCAATCCCCTCCTCCAACGACACCCTGGGCTCGTACCCTCTCTCCACTAGCTTGTCTATGTTCACCGCCCACCTTTCGGCATCGCCAGGTCTGACAGAGCCGCTGAACGCAAACTCTGGACTCACCCCTAGTTGAGAGCAAATGATGGCCGCCAACTCTCTGACGGAGCTCTCCCTGCCCGAGCCCACATTGTAAACCTCACCCACCAGATCCCCTTTCTGCCCAACGAGCAGCAGAGCATCAACCATGTTGGTGACGTAGTTGAAGTCCCTTGTCTGAGACCCGTCACCATAGATGTGAAGCCTGGTGGGGTCAGCGTGGAGTTTCTCCAGGAAATCGTAGACGATCTGTTTGGTCTGTCGGGGACCAAAGCCCGAGAAGACGCGGGCCGAGGCACCGCGCAGGTCGTATAGTCGGCAATAGACGTCTAGGTATCGCTCGCCAGCTAGCTTGCTGACGCCATATGGTGACATCGGAACCGTCGGCGCCAATTCATGGATTGGCATCTTGCGGGGGTTTCCGTACACCGCACCTGATGAGACGAAAATCAGGGCAGCTTCGAGTTGGTTGCGTCTCATGCACTCCAGAATCCTGAACGTGGCCAGTAGATTGACCTCGTAGTCGAAAGCAGGGCGCTCCACCGAGGGCGGAATGTATGGATTGCCGGCCAAGTGATAGATCATCTCGAAGTCGTCACCTGTCAGTGTCTCTACAAAGGACTCGCTCAGCACATCGTCGTGGAGAAACCGTATTCTATCCCGGCAATTCGACAGGTTCTCCATACGCCCGCTGTGCAGATTATCGACCACTGTCACGCGTGCATCTTGCTTCACGAGTTCTTCTACCAGATGAGAGCCGATGAAGCCAGCTCCACCGGTGACCAGGATCCTTCGATTCGCGAAATGTGCTTGTGCCATGCTGAACAAAACCTCAGATACTGTCTGCCTGGCCGGACTAAGCGCTTACCTTTTCGAGAGCTTGCTCACAGAGTGCCAAGTACTGTCGCGAGACCTCCTCCCAACTGAACTCTTGGGCAAGCTCTTCGCTTCTTCTTCCCATCTCTTCCCTTTGTTGAGGTGAGTCGATCAAACGAGCGAGCGCGTCAGCGAGAGCTTCCGCATCCCCCTTGGGAACGATGACTCCGTTGCCACGTACCATCCGAGAAGTGCCCCCCGTGGCGGTGACCACAACCGGCAGACCTGCGGCCAGTGCTTCGAGCAGGGAGATGGACATCCCCTCGTTGAGAGAGGGCAAGACGAAGATGTCTGCGTTCTCATAGGTGGCGATGATCTCCTCCCTAGACAGATAGCCGGTGAAGTGAACGCAGTCTTGGACACCTAGCTCAGTGCAGAGCTGTTTGAGCCCATCTGCTGCATCACCCGTCCCGGTAACCTGAAAGTTGACGGACTCGTACCCCCGTTTGCGTAGTATGGCAGCCGCCTGCAACAAGAACCGGTGGCCCTTTCTTTCGATCAGACGGCCCACGGTCAGGATGTTGACCGCTGCATCGTGGTTTCGCTGCCGCTCGGCGCGCGGCCGAAACACATTCGTGTCCACTCCATTGCCTATGACTGCTATCTGTGCTGTCGGATCTGTTCTCAGTGCCAAGCGTTTGTGTCTCTCACTCTGTGCTGTGAGACCTGAGGCCTTCCTCCAAATCAATCTGATGGCCGGCTTGAGAATCAGGTACAGCAAGCGATATCTCTGTTCAAAACCTGGAACATCTGAGCCCTGTAATGAAACCACATAGGGCACATGATGGGTTAGTGAGAAGAGATACGCCACACTGCCCGCGGGCACCCCAGCAAATGCAAAGCATACATCATACTTGTTGTTGCGCGCCAGCGTTCTGCACATCAGGTAGCCTCTGATGGCATAGGCCAACAGTTCCCGGTTGGAGGAGTGATGAATGCACTTGTTGCTCACTGGGACTTTGTAGATCCGAATCCCGGGTGACATCTCCTCACTCGTACATGTGCGTTCTGTGATGGAAGAGGTCACCAGGTGTACTTCAATCCCTTCCATCTTGGAGAACTCCTCAAGGACTCGCTGGTTCACGATCCCTGTCCCCCCACCCAGAGGTGGAAACTCATTGTCGAGCATTAGGATCCGCATAGTACGCCTTTCCGGTCGGTATGGACATCACCGGGACTTGCCGGTGCGTGCCTCTCTGTCCTCAAAGGATGGGTCGCTCCGCAGTACGCCCCAAGCATCGCGCACGTTGCTGACGAAGAGACATCCGCCGCATCCCGCAGCAGGTGGCAGATCACGCCAGGGTGTTCTACCATTGTCGCTCAAGCACGTCTGATGTGACAGGGGCCTCACGGAATCCATCCCTGATACCGAGAGCTTTTGCCCACACTCCTCTTGTGTCCCGTTTGAACGCGTGCGCAAGATATAGAAACGGTAGGCTGAGCACCGCCCAGACAAACCATTTGACCCATTGGTATCGCGTGGCATGCTTCCTCATGAACAGGACGGCATGATGGCCCATGAGATACTTAGAGGCAGGACTGTAGTCACCCCCAGTCGAGGCAGACACCTTGTGCCAGATCTTGGCAGAGGGCACCACGAGGTTGACGTAGCCGGCAGCTCGAATGCGTACGCCCCAGTCAACGTCCTCATAGTAGCCTGGATAGAACTCCTCGCCGAGCGGGCCAACAGCGGCTATGACTTGGCTACGAACCATCACAGCGCATCCACTTATGAAGTCAACTTCGGCCAACTCGTCAAACTGGCCCTCATCTTTGCGACCATATCCTCTCATCTTGCCCACGTTCTGCGTGAAATCAAGGATGCCCCCAACAGACCAGATGCGGTCGGGATCATGGAAGAGGTAGATCTTGGGCCCCAGCGCGCCGACCGCCGCACTGTCCTCTGCCACCCTCACAAGCTCGCTGATGCATTCTTGATCCACCACGGTGTCGTTGTTCAGCAATAGAATGTAATCGGCTCCGCTTTCTAGTCCAAAGTCTATCCCCTGGTTGTTGCCGCCTGTGAAACCCATGTTCTTTTCGTTCGCGATGACCTTGACCTGAGGCTCCCGTTGCTCAAGCACATCGACTAGACCGTCTTGAGAGCCCTGATCCACAACTACAATATCCGTCTCGGAGTAGTTGCTGGCCTTCAGGCTGTCTAGACATGCCAGTGTATCGTCGCGCCCATTCCAGTTAAGTAACACGACGCATATCTTTGGCTTCTTCACCCCGGGCGCCTCACAAGCACCACCAACTACTTCCAACACCCTAAATCTGTGCGGAGCAGCGACTCAAGGTCTCGGATTTCATCCGCGTATAACTCAGTCAGGTATTGCCGGGTTTCTTCCTCCATGGGAGGCAGTGGGCCTGCCGCGCCCAGCAGTTGCTCTATCTTGTTTGCCCAATTGGCGACCCGGTCCAGATCCCAGTCACGAAGCCTTTGAGACATAAGCTTCGTCAAGGTCTTAGGGATAGGTCGGATTCTCGGAATGTAGCTTCTGTTGAGTATGCGAGTTCCCCCACCCAGCGGAAACTGATCCGCCGCGACCCCTAAGAACCGGGCTAGCGTTTCCCTGGTTTTGGGAACATCCGCCACAGCACGCTCGTGGATGAGGATCAGCATCTGATCCATGCTGAAGTAGCTCAAGTAATCCCGTATCCTTGGACTGTAGAAACCCATTCGAATCACCTCGGGTTCAAGGGACAACAACTCTTCGAAGGGACCTGAGAACTCTCTGTACCGTACACGCCTACCATAAGCTGAGTATGCCCGATCAACCGGATTCCGCAATATCAGGATCAGCTTGGTGATAGATGGTATGCTCTCAATACGCTCTGGACAGCGGGGGCAGTACAAGTAGCCTGGCGAAATCTCGCCTATGGCTTGGTAGCGCCGCGCTTCCCCTTCGGGGGGGAAGAACTTGCCGTACCACTGCACGCCCCGCTCGTAGTACAGGTCGAAGAAGCGCACCTCCTTGCGGTGCGTAGGCACGTACACATCCGGATGGCTGGCCAGCAATTCATGGAGCCAAGTAGTGCCAGCTCGCGGCACCCCTATCCCTAGAAACGTGGGTAGGGTCAAGTCTGTCCCTCCGTCAGAAGCACTTTGTCCGTCCACTTGAGCCAATCACCTTCCACTTTGCCTGCCGTGGAACCCCATTTCCGGGAGCCAGAAGCTACCTCCAGCACGCTAGATCTGTGTTCAAGAGGGATTCGAGTTCCTTGACTTCATCCGCGTATGTCTCCTCGAGATGCTGTCGTGTTTCCTGCCTCATGGCAGGTGGCGGACCCGCATCACCGAACAACCGCTCGACGCCGAGACGCTTGCCCAGGTTGACCACCCAGTCCAGGTCCCACCTGTAACGAAGCAGATGCCAAGCCACCTTCCTAGAAAAGGCGTAGGCTAGCCGGGCTCTCGGCACATAGCTTCTATTGACTACCCTGAGTCCTGCGCTTTCGGGAAACCGGTCTGTTGCGACTCCCAGGAACCGCGCCAGGCTGTACTTTGTGCCAGCGAGGTCGGCGGTAGCGTGCTCGTAGATCAGCACGAGGATCTGATCCCTGTCGAAATAGTCATAATAGTTCCGAAGATACCGGCTATAGAAACCCTTCTCTATGACCTGCGGACGGTCGCCCAGGAAATCCTCGAATGATCCTGAGCACTCGCCGTTCTTCACTAGCAGCCCGTACTGCGAGTACACTCTGTCCAGCGGGTTGCGCAGGATAAGGATCAGTCTCGTGATCGACGGGATGCTGGCAATCCGTTCGGGACAGTACGGCCGGTAAATGTAGGTCGGCGTAATCTCACCGATGGCCTGGTAGCGACTGGCTTCTGACTCGGCTGGGAAGAAGCTCTCGTACCACGAAAGACCCCGGTCGTAGTACAGATCAAAGAAGTAGACCTCTTTTCGACGTGTAGGCACGTAGACTTCTGGATGACTGGCCAGCAGTTCGTGGAGCCAGGTCCCTCCAGACCGCGGTGCGCCTATCCCTAGGAAGGTAGGAAGTGTCATGGTTACCTCAAAGGCCGAGCAGCCTCCTGAACAACTGGAGATCTTTGGATGATCCCCATTGCAGGCGTCTCCTCACGAAGCCCAGAACCTGGAACAGCACCGCACTCGACAGTGGGGTAGAGTTGTCCTCCCATTCCGACCGAGATTCGCTACCCCACTTCATCATACTGAGCCACACACCCGCCTGGTGGGTTCCCGGATCTCAAGCGCGCCAATACGACCAGAAGTCATCCCGTCCCTCGTCCGCGATCCGTCTTGAATCTGAAATGGAGGCTGACAGCTATGTCCAAAGGAATTCGCGTATTAAGAGAAAACGAAGTACTTGCTTTCCTCAGCTGTAGCGGTCTTCAGGAACTCATGATAATAGCCGTGTCTGCCCAGTGTTGGGTGCACTATTGCAGCACCATCATAATGTTCTAATAATCCTCATTAGACGGCTCATGAACCAGCATTTGCGAACTGGTGGACGCGTACCTGCGCTCATGACTGACGATCCACCCCCCTCTCCAGCAGCAGTGGCGGAACTGGCGCTATCTCAAGCACTTCCTTACGCATCGGGCCATTGATCGAGCATACCTCAAGATACTACCGATTCTGAGAAAGAGAATCAATAAACTGGGTCATGGACGTTCAAACGGCTCTCCGAGAAGTGACCACTGCGGCTCTCACCCGGGCACCTCAGCCTCCACGACCGGATACGATTCCTCGTAGCCTCCGTCTGATGGCAACAGCACCAAGCTCACTTGAAGCCAGTCGTAGGTTGCGTCTTGCAAGGCCGACGAACTCAACCTCAGCACCAAGCTCTCTGAAGGCGGCAGGGTCACCAACTGTGAACTCCATACATTGCTCGTCACTCGGCTCCGTAACAGTTCCATGAACGTTTGTCCGCCGTCGGTGCTGACGCTTACCGCATAGTCTACGCCGTTGGAGTGACGAACGGCCTCGTCGGCCAGGGCCCACGACGTCTTCAAGGTACCATAGACATTGTTGGGCACCGTAAGGACCAAAGTCGTGTCGATTTCGGAGCTATAGGGATGGAGATGGACTTGGCTGGGGAGGCTCTGTCCTCCCACTGGGAGCTGGGAAGTCCCCACCAATCGATTTCCATCGGCTGAGTAGAAACCATCGTCTCTCCACTCCAGAAGCAATGAGTCCGGTAGGAATTCGGCCTCGGCCAGATGCGCCGACAGATTCCAGACCGCAAGTGGTGGCGGCAGCAGCTCGATCGTTGTCTGCAGCCAATCGTATGCATAGTCGCCCCGTGCGTCGACGGCCAGACGAAGGTCCAGATCTTCGCCCCAATAGGGTGCAAGGGATATTGTCCTCTCCCGCCACAAGTTCTCGGTCACGATCTCGACCATCAGCGCCAGATATTCCTCAGTGCCCTGTCTCCTGACCTCAACACTGTAGTCTACCCCATTGGACAGGCCCGCCACGCTGTCCGCCAACCCGTATCCGACGTGCAGGCCAGTGAACACGTTGTCGAGCATCTCAAACTGCAAATACGTCCTCGCTTGATCACCGAAGGGGTGAATGAAAAGCTGATTGGGTCGTACAGAACCTTCGACCTCGAGCGCGGAACGGCTCACCAAGACCGCCTGTTCGTGTGGATATGGCTTGACCCACGAGTCATCTGGCCACCATAGCAGATCCCCGCTGTCAGAGTAGGCCCTGGCAGCCGTACTGAGAACCGTTCCCAAGTCCCACCTGGCATCACTGAGCAGCTTGGAGACCTCTGACCCATATTCGGGTTGCAGCTCGACCGCACGTTGAAATTCCGTCACGGCCTCAGCTGCCTGCCCCGCACGCTGATAGAATTGCCCGAGGAAAAGATGAGGCCAGCCGGACGATGGGTTGCGCTGCATCGCGTCCTGATAGAGCGAAATAACCCGCGCCTCTTGTCCTGCGGCAGCGTACATCCGCTCCAAACGTTGATATGCCTCTGAAGCATTCGGCTCAATCTCGATGGCTTTGCGAAATTCAAGGATTGCCTGTTCGTCCAAGCCGCCGGACCGATAGAAATCGCCTAGTAACATGTGCGGCCAGGGCCTTCCAGGGTTAGCGGCAATGGCTGCCTGGTATAACGCCTGGGCCTCGTCGGCCCTTCCCAACTCCATATAGGCCTCTCCGAGTTGTTTGTGAGGTTTCTCGATCCAATCTGTCAGCGCAACCGCTTTCTGCCAATCGGCGACGGCCCGGTCAATCTGTCCTAGCTTGACCCAACAGGCCGCTCTACTATCATAGATGTGCGAAGCCAGTTGCTGGTTGACGTGCCCTTCGGTCAAGGCCATCGTATACTCGGACACCGCCAATTGAAGCTGGCCAGAACGTTGGTAGGCTCTGGCCCAGGTGAGATGTTGCCGCAGATGAGCCCCTACTTGTGGAGTCCACTCCTCGTACAACGCAAGCTCTTCTTCGGCCGACGTTATGCTCCGGCTGACATACACCACGTCAAGATCCCAGCTAAACGCAGCTCTCAAATCGGAAGCTTGATCCATATCTGGATGCCAACCGCCTCCAAAGACTAGTGCCACAGAGCCAAGCTTGCGCAACCCCCTCAGAGTTTCCTCATACATCATCCCAACTTGGGAAACTACCCAGAAATCATCCTCACTTTCATAAAGGGTCCTGTAAGATACTTGTGGACTTCGTAACACCACGTTGAACCCAGGTAGATAGTCTTGCAGCGCCGCGGGATGCTCGGGATTGCCCTCCACAACAATCAATTGGTCCGGCTGCGCAGTCTGGGCCAGGAATTGGCCCACCCCCCGCCAGTCTTGGCCAACGTTCCAATGGGCCAAGGCTATTCTGGGAGCGTTCAATACGGCATAAACAGCCATAAAGATGGCTAACAATCCCCCCAATACAGGGGCTCGATGGCGTTCCGATAACCTGGCAATCTTGACGATCTCTTGACTAAAACCCCTGATCCCTCGACCGACCATGAGATAATACAAAGGTAATAGCGAAATCAAGTAGCGGCTGTTTATCGGCTTTTTGTAGTCCATAGCCACAAACAGAACGAACGGGGTGACCATTATAGTCAGAACAAAGAATGCTTGAATCCAATGGCGACGAAGCACACAGAAAAGGAATCCTCCCGCGAAACCAATGATCATCATTATGTGCAGCGGAGAAGTCCAACTATCAAACAACCGTAGAACAAGGAATGGGCTCTGCCAACTAACGATGAGCAGATTACTGGCCGTTGAACCACCAGTTGCAGCCATTTCTTCAGAGCCCAGAATGGGTACATAGAGACCCGAAGTGCCCAGATAAGCGTTGAGAACGATTAGATAGCCCCTGGGCGCAAATGCCAGCAGAATGATCGTCATCGCTACGGCGACACGGAAGAACCTGGAGGCAAACAACGATCGCCGGGCGTGTCCACTCTGCAACCGGGCCTTTCCCTGTCGCCACACTTGACTCAGGGCATTCCGCCCTAGAGCCCTGCGCCTCCAAAGGTCCCTCAAGAGCGGGAATGACAAGACGAGAAGTACCAAGACAACTTCTGCAACCCAGACTGGAAGCACAGAGAGATGGTCGTAGAGGCTCAGGGTCCGAAACAAGGCATACCCCGCCCAGGCTCTCCTGCTGTTGGTGGTCAGTGCCAGGTACAGACACAAGAAGGCAACGCTAGAGAGGAGCGTCATGGACGCATAATATCGTACCGACCGGGACCAATAGATATGGTAGGCTGAGAAGGCCAAGATAAATGCGCAAAGCAGCCCCAGCTGACGATCGAACAACAATTTCCCCAGACGGTATGTCACAGCTACAGTCAGCACCCCTATGACCACAGACACGAAATATATGGTAAACTCAGTGTAGTCCACACCCAAAGCCCAGAAATGGAGCAAGAGCTCCTGGAGGGGGGTTCCATGCGCAAGCTCCCAGATCTCTGGAACACTGTGCATGCTGTTTGTGATCATGATCAGTTCATCCGCAGTGAAGCTCGCCTCATCACCGAGTCTATAGACCCGCAAGGCAAAAGCAGAGAGAATAATGCAGAGCATTGCCCATTGCACAGCACGTTTGCGATTCTCTATCAACTGCATACTTCGCTTTCTACTATTGTTAAGACTGTTTCCAGACCGTCACCTTCTGCCACAGGCGCCCGGACAACTGGCGCAACAAGAGAAACTCCTCAGGAGTGAATGCCTTCAGCGCCAGCAGCAGAGCGATGTACGATCCCCCGGTGAGGAGCAGCAGCGGCAGCATCCCCTGACCACGCAACATATACGCGACCCCTCCACTTAGTGCCGCACACAGAAGCGGTTTGACGACAGTGGCCCTGAGGTTTACACGCCAGACATTCATGGTCACGAACTGGGCATCCAGTCCCAGATTCAGCGCCCGCGTCACGACCACAGCCCACGCGACGCCAGCCGCTCCGAAGCGTGGGGCCAGCAGTACCGTCAGAATGATGCTGGCTCCCAGCGACGCTCCGGCTCGCAGCACCATGGGGCGCTCGTTGTTGCTGGCCATCATGATCTGAATCATGATCGCGTCTGCCGCGAAGAAGACCTGGGACCAAATGATGATCTGCAACACGGGAACGGCCGCCTCGTAACCTGGCCCGTAGAGCAGAGGGATAATCTGGTCGGCCGCAATAGCTAGGACAAGGACAAAGGGCAAGATGATGGTGAGCAAGACCTTGAGTGCCTTGTCCGTGAGTGCGGCGGCCTGCTCCCGGTCAGTCACAAACGCGCGGGACAAGGTGGGCAGTATGGCCATTGTCACCAAGGGGATGGCCATGGCACCGGCCTGCTGCACCCTGTGGGCAGCACCAAACATTCCGACGGTCTCCATGGTCACCAGCAGGGGCAGAATGGCCACGTTCACTTGAGTCAACGCTCGGCCAAAGAACCTCTGAATAGCGAAGGGAAACGAAGCAGGCAACATAGTCCGGCTCAATCCAAGGTTGGCCTGCCAGCTCGGAATGTCCGCCCGTCGCCCTGCTTGCCTCAGTATGGCCCAGCTCAGCACAATCAATCCCACAAGGTAGAACAGCCCCTCCCCAACGAAAGCCGCCACGACCCCTACTCCGGCCGCCAACAGAACACACAGGATCGACAAGCTAACGAGACGTCCAAGGAAGTTGGCGCTGGGCAGGTATTCCATCCGCTCCATACCCTGAAGAGCGGCCTGCGCAACCAGGTACAGACCTGCAAGTGGAAGGTACAAACTCACGACACGAGCAGACGACAAGATCGTAGCATCATAGCCTGCCAAGTGGACAAGCGAGACCAGTATGAGGCCCAGCGCCAGCGAGGCGATGATGGTCACCAGGCTAGCACTCGCCCAATAGGCGATCAAGCGCGACCGGTCTCTCGCCACCTCCCGAACGATCACATACCGCTGACCCAGCGGCGCGATCGCCTGAAACAGGACAGCGAAGCCGAGGACAACAGCATAGCTACCTAGGGCTGAGGGGCCCAAGAAACGCGCCACAAGTACCGCGACAATCAACCCCGCTCCCCTGGTCAGAACGGCGACCAAGAGCATTGAGGCCGAGTTCCTGGCCACTGTTGCCGCAGTGTCTTCCTCACCTGTGCTGCTCGATACAGCGAGATATGCTTCGCCTGTCATTTCAATTGTCTCAACTAGAAGCCTACTGGACTGCCACCAAGGCCCTGATGTCTCCGGGAGCCACGATGTGCAGGTCCCGGGGGTTTCCTTTACATGTAGCCCAATGCGCGCAGGCGCTCTTCGACCTCGCGTGCCTCGTCGTCGGAATAGCCTCGGCCGGGCGTCATCTTCTCCGCGTCCCGTGCGCCGTCGAGCGGGAGATGCGTGTCCTGATGTCTTAGTTGGCGATGGATGGCGTCTAACAGGGGAACGCCATCGAGTTCCTCAGACAGAGGGCAACCCAAGAGGTAGAGGATAGTCGGCGCCATATCTACTATCGATGCGTGTCGAAGACGATAGCCCTGACGGATCTTTGAGCCGACGAACAGCACAATGCCCTCAGGACGATGCTCGGCCGAATGGTCAAGTGAAGTATGCTTGTACCTTCCGCCTGGAGCTACGATCACCTCATGCCGATTCAAAGGTTGCGGTTTGCAGTGATAGAGCTCCTTACAGCGAACTATCAGATCCGGCGACTCACCAGCCATCGGGCCCGTGAACAGTTCGTCTCGCCGATACACACGCGCCACAATCGGTTGCAGGGTCTCTGAATCTTGAAGTCTACCGAGACGTTCTTCAACTTCCCGTAGCAAGGCTTCCTGATCCTGGCCCGGCTCCACAATGCCGTTCGGCTCGCGCCCCCGTAGGTTGAGACGCAGGTCGCCCCAGAAATCAGCGCTATAGACGCGAGTATTCATCCAGTCAATCTCGGCTGCCGCGGGATTAGCGTTGAATTGATCCAGGTGGGAGAGCAAGCTACGCTTGCGCAACGGCCACACCATCTTCTGCGGAACTCGACCCTCCGCCAGACCGATTGCGCTGTAGATCAGTCTCCGGGCCAGCCGAGGAAACCCAGACCCAGTCCCTCTGGTACCCGAATCCTTGTAAGTGAGGAGTCCTTCCCGGGCCAACCAGTTGTTCAAATAGAAGTCGCGGTGGTAGGGACCACAGCCATGATCTGACATCACGATCAACGTGGTGTCCTCGTCGAGAGACTCACAGATGCTCCCGATGGCACCATCGACATGCTTGTGGACCGCGAGGATGGCTTCCTTCAGTGCCTTGGGCGTGGCTGGATCGTGACTCGGATGAGCACTGTCCATCTCCTTCCAGAAGAAATGCTGCACTCGATCCGTCTGACCAAAGACAAAGACGGTCAACTCGTAGCTATCTTTGGCTACCACATACCGGAAGACTTCAGTCTGAACATCGATGGTGGCCAGCATCTCTTCCAACACTTGTTCCTGGCTACCTTGGACCAAAGGCTCCACGAGATAGCGTCTGCCAAATCGAGAGACTAGCTCGGGCTTCAGCTGGGGAGGATAGACGAAGTCTGACTCCACCGAAGGAGTTCCCAGCCCGGAAATCATGACGCCGTGCAACGGACTGGGAGGATAAGTGATCGGCACAAAGAAGAAAGCGCTCTTCACGCCCTGCGCATCTGTGTGCGCCCACAAGGGTTGACCTCTTCGGTCGGAGGCCGTCACGGTCCGCCAGCGGTACTTCCCTTCCACACGCTTCGTGAAACCGTAGATACCGTGCTTATCCGGGTTCGTGCCGGTCAGAAACGTGGACCACGCCAGCGGACTGACAGGAGGTGTCGTTGATCTCAGGACGCCACGGGTGCCTCGAGCAACAAGTCCCTCCAACACCGGCAGGTGTCCTTGTTCAATCCACGGATCAATCAGATCCCAGGTACCTCCGTCGAGCCCGATGACGACGACCTTGTGCGCAGACTCTCGCATGAGCACGGCACCTCGCTAGCGAACAGGCTCCTCCCAATCTCGATGGCAGTTCAGCCAGCCATTTGGAAAACGGGATCAAGATCCGTTCACACCCTCACACCCTGTCAGCGGCATCAGTGACTTGCCTCCGTGTGGCAGGAACCTCCTCCATGGACACCTTTGCCCGGGTCTCCTCTCTGATTCTCGAGCGCTGCTCTGTCAGCGACTGTGTGTCAGCTTACGCCTAGATACATCCGACACACATCTACCTGGCCTGGGACTCAGCCTTGCCTTCAATCGCACGTCCGCTAGACGAAACGCAGCCAATTGGGATGCTATTCTGACTGACACGCAGCCAAGCCTTGCGTCGCTATCTCATCGGCTGGCTCAAGTTCCAGTGCCCTGGAGAAGAGAGGTACCGCCTCTTCGCAGTTGTCCGTGGCCAGATAGTCTTGCGCCAATCCGACGTAGTAGGCGGCCATGCTGGGGCGTAACTCAATCGCCATCTCGTGTGCCATCACGGCTTCCTCATACAGGCCCAAGGAACGGTACGCCTCCCCGCTCCAGAAGTGCGGATCCGCCCGATCCGGGCCCGCCTCCTGCGCCCGTGCATACTCCGCCACGGCCTCAGAGTACTCTCCGACGCCTGCATAGCTTCGCCCAAGGCTCACATAGAAGCTCCAAGGGGGATTCGGATGAAGCTTGATTGCCTCGCGATAATAGGGGATAGCCGATGCATGTTGTTCTTGTACTCGATAGGACTCGCCGGTGTGATAGTAGGCCCAGGGGCCCTCAGGGTCGATTTGCAGGGCCATACGGTACTGGGCCCTTGCTTGCTCGTAGTACCCGAGAGCGGCATAGCTATTACCTAGCTCCACATACATCGTATCCTTGCCTGCCGATGCCCACTCAATCGCCCTTCGGTACTCCTCGATGGCATCCTGATGTCTACCCAGGGCTCTGTAACTCCGAGCAAGCCCGAGATGATAGTCAGCATTGTTTGCCTCGGTCGCTATTGCCCGCTCATAAGCGAAGACAGCCTTCCGGTATTCCTGAGCCACTCGGTACACATCACCTGTCTTGGCCCAGCCTGTTGAGTCTGTTACCCCAAGTTCCACTGCTCGATCCAGCGCCAGTATCGAATCGTCTGATTTGCCCACCGCCTGATACAGTGCCGCCAACTCCACGTAGATGTCTCCCTGGGGGCTCGCCCCTCGAGGTAGCACGATCCCGAGTATTGCCAGGGCAGCGACCAACAATAGCCCAGAGAGGACGATCCATGGCCCCACGCCGTCAAGCCTGCCTGGCAGTGCCCATCTCTTTGCCTCGCCCCGACCCGGGAACAACGCGCCTCGCGACTCTCGTTGGGCCCGGCCTAGCTCTTGTCCGATGAGCATCCGGACATCATCTGACGAGAGTGGCGCAGACTCGGGAGCAGCCCCAGGCTCCATCCCCGTCTCCAGAATTGGGACTGCCTCCTCGCCAACGGCTATCTCCGCCATTCCTTCGTCGTCAGGGGCAACTACAAGCTCCGCCACCGCTTCTTGTGACTCAGACGGCCTCGGAAGCCACCCGAGCAGCAGACCGCGCCCACGACGCAAAAGGCGATCTGACCACGAACGCTCGGCAGGCTCGTCGATCCCCTTCCTCTCTGTTTCGATAATGGTTTCCGCCGCCGTCTCGGCAACCGGTGTCTGTTTGGACTCTCTTGATGGGTCAGGTTCCGCCGTCACGTCGCGCACCTCCGACTCAATTGGCTCCTCAGAAAAAGGGGATATGAGTGGCGCAGATTTCTCCGCTCGCGCAGCCTCCGCCTCTGCTTGAGATGCTTTGTCAGCCCCAGTGTTATCCTCAGCAGGTATTCCTCACTCTCGACTCGTTCTTTGACCCATGCCACCCTATGACTTGCGGGTGATTGTCGCCCTTCTGTCGGGGGTTCACAGATCGTCCCTGTTTGAACCACACCCGAGGATGAAACCAAGCTGGTGCTGATGTGGGTCCGGCACGCGCGCCTCGCTCTGGGCCACAGCCAATATGCAACTGGGATTTCACTCCGAATGAACTCTGGACACGGGAGCGACTCCGTTGTTTCGGGGCGCACGTTGAAGAACATCCAGGCCGTCCGGGTCTTCGGAAGCTGTCGAAGTCCTTTCGACCACACGTGGCCTCGGCACTCCCGTGACCGTCCGAGCAAGGGGCCCGGCGGGCATCCACCTAGCACAGCTTTGTCAAGTCTTAGCCACAACGATACCTCAGATGATGGGAAAGGTCAAAGTGCGCCATCTCCACGACGGAGCAACGGGTCAGCATGTCGGCCGGACGAGGCCCCCAGTTCCCGGCGTGACCTCATTCGCAGGGCCATGATCACCATCACCTACCATGCGCTCGTAGGATCTCGTTCTTGTGAGCAAAGCCAGCAGACATTGGCGAACGCCAAGGCAGACATTGCCACCATTACACAACGAATACCTAGCGACCTTGCTTGAGTGCTCATCCAGCACTATAATCCAGTACGTAACGGGGCGACTGGGCCCGCGGGTTCGTAGCGATGGTCCACGATGGCGGGACAGGAATATCACTCGGAGTCTAGTCAACCACTGAAGGCGCTCTCTGTCCCTGGCTGGTCTGTCGCCGTCGGCACCGCCGTTCAGACCGCGCCAAGCACTGTCTCACTGGGTGACTAGATCCCACGAGTGTGAAGGCCCCACTGGCGAATCTGTGAAAGAAGAGTATGACACCGCCCGAAAGATCGCGGACTGTACTTTGGCGAAGAGCCTCACTCGCGTTGGCCCCGATCCTCACGGTCATGTTCTTTGCTGCCCTTGGTGCTGGGCTGCAAACAGCGTCTTCCGGGAGCCAGGCGGTTTACGCAACAAGTGCCGAAGCGAACCCGACATCGTCCGCTTCCTGCGCCATCGGGTTCCAAACCCACTACTTCGGGCTGGCGCGCGATGCTGGGGCCTGCTGGCTTCGGGAGAACATATACTGGGATCTGATAGAACATGAGAAGACCGATCCGCGGACTTATGATTGGACGGCGTTCGACACCAAGTTTGCGAACATGGCGGACGGTGGGACGAACGTGATTGCCACTGTGGCTGCGAACCCCCCGTGGGCAGCTGAGTTCCCTGGCGGCCCCGTCACCGATACGACAAACCTCACGGATTTCCTCCAGGCGGCGGTAGAGCGATACGACGGTGACGGGATTGCCGACGCTCCAGGAAGCCCCCGCGTCGAATATTGGGAGCTGTACAACGAGCCCGACCTTCAAGACGTCGAACTGGCGTCAGGGGAGAATGGTAGATACTTCGGTTTCTGGGGAGGTAGGGGCGTCGAGTACGCCCAGATGCTAGCCTCCGCCTACGCTGCCATCAAGGAGGCAGACCCTTCCGCCCAGGGGGTCTTTGGAGGGGTGGCCCATGAGATGGTTGGGGACCCTCCGGGCAACTTCGATTTGGACTTCGTGGACTCGGTCATGGCGTACATCCGTGATCATCCCGGTCTATACTTTGACATTATGAACTTCCACTACTATGTAGTCTTCGACGTTAACTACAGCAGTTGGGGCTCCGACATCAAGGGCAAAGCCACCTACATGCGGGACAAGCTCCTCTCGTACAATATCGAGAAACCCATGGTCTGTACGGAAGCTGGTACCTGGAGTGGGGGAGGCCCGCCGTTCCGCCCCGGCAGCCACGAGGAGCAGAGTCGATACATAGTTCAGGCCTACTCCCGGAGCTTCGCGGCAGACCTCGAGACTACCATCTGGTACCTCCTCGTTGACAGTCCAGTGGAAGCGGAGGAACGGGGCTTGCTAGATCTGGCTCCGAATCGCAAACCCGCGTTCAACGCCGGCAGAACGTTCGCCACCCGTCTGGACGGCGCAACGTACAGCGGTTCCCTCTTCGCCTACGAGCCACCACAGCCTGGCGAGTGCTGGTGGCCACTTCCTCGGCGAGAGGGCTACGCCTTCACCCTCCCCTCGGGCCAAAGACTGCTAATCGTGTGGAAGAACGTCGCGCCTTGGGCACCGCCAGAGTGTTTCTCTGGTGAGATCACAGAGACACTCCAGACTTTGGCAACCCAGGTCACCGTCCTTGACAGGTTCGATCCCGACATTGAGACTGTGCCCCCCGTGGAGACAATGCAGCCCCAAATCATTCATGATGGCGACGATGGACGAGTCGACTTTCTGGTGACCGTGCCCTACACCTACAATCCAGTCTATGTATACATCGAAGACGATGGAATCTACCGCACGCACGTGCCCAGTGTTCTGCTTGCCTACTGATGGGCGGGAGACGATGGACTTGTTCGAGGCTGCCCAGCTCGGGAGCATGACCAGCGCGACCAAGCGCCGTTCCAGTTGGCTCGTAGAAGGGCCCGGCTGTGTCTGCGTTACTCTCCGGGTGGGGGATTAGCAAGTTGCCTGCACACGCCTGGGTCGCCTTTGACGCGTTCCGTTCGCGGAGATCGTGATAGATCCAGCCCGAGCAACAGGGCTCCAGCTTTGGAGATTGTCAGTGGATCGTATCATCAGAACTGAGGATTCGGGACAAGGTGTGTCTGCCGCAATCGAGTTCCAGAATGTATCCAAGAAATTCGTGCTACGGCCCGGAAGGCCGACTTCTATACAGGAGATGGTCATCAACTCACTCAAGTTGCGGCTAAGAAACCCGGGTGAGGAGCTCTGGGCCTTGAAGGACATCAGCTTCGCCGTGGGGCAGGGAGAGACCGTGGGCATCATAGGGCCCAACGGCTCCGGCAAAAGCACACTCCTAAAGGTGGCTAGCGGCATCTACGAGCCCACTGCCGGCAAGATCACCTTCAGCGGACGGATGTCATCTCTGTTGGAGCTGGGAGCAGGTTTCCACCCCGATCTTACTGGAAGAGAGAACGTCTACTTATACGGTTCGATACTGGGCTTGAGCAGGAAGCATATCAATCGTAGGTTTGGGGAGATCGTGGGCTTCGCGGAACTGGACCGATTCATCGACATGCCTGCCAAGTACTATTCCTCTGGCATGTACGTGCGGTTGGGCTTTGCCGTTGCCACTCAAGTCGATCCCGAAATCTTGCTGATTGATGAAGTCCTGGCCGTGGGAGATGAGTACTTCCAAAGGAAATGTTTGAAGAAGATCGAGGATCTGCAGAGGCTTGGGGTTACCATACTCTTGGTATCTCATAATCTCACGACGGTCCAGAATCTGTGCTGCAGGGCGCTGTGGTTGGACAAAGGCATGATTCAGGAGCTGGGAGAGCCGGAGTTCGTCGTCGGTCGCTACCTCGATGACGTGGCTGGCCACGAGAAGGCCACGGCGATTTGAAGAGATGGGATTCTTGATGTGAATCTCTTGCACACGACGGACGGACTCCCTGGGAGCGAGGTGGGGTCTGCTTCATCTTGGAGGCAGCCGCCTTGTCTGTTCCGGTTTCCCGCAGAAGAACTGAGGGGTTCACTCCACGGATCACGTGTGAGAGCATCATGACAAGTGTGTCTGTTGTAGTGCTCAGTTGGAACGGAGAGAGGTATCTCAAGGACTGTCTTTCGTCGGTGTTGTCTCAGACCCTTTCAGGCCTGGAGATCATCTTGGTCGATAACGCTTCGCTGGACAACTCCGTGGCACTGACCCGCAATAGCTTCCCTACGGTGAAAGTGGTGGAGAGTGATCGGAACGTGGGGGTTGCCGCCGGGATGAACATTGGCTTGAGAGCTTCCAAGGCTGACATCGTTGTCCTTCTCAACCAAGATACTGTGGTGAACAGGGATTGGCTCGGGGCGCTTGTGAGAGGCATGTCGAGCGATGAAGAGGTGGCGGTTGCCGGATGCAAGATCCTATATCCGGATGGCAAGACGCTGCAACATGCCGGAGCGACGCTGTCTTACCCACTGGGGTTGAGCATGCACTTGGGCTACCGCGAGCTAGACGAGGGTCAATATGCCGAGATCAGTGAGGTCGACTACGTGACAGGTGCCGCCCTGGCCACGAGGAAAGAAGTGGTGTTGGAACTGGGCTTGTTCGATGAGGGCTTCGCCCCTGCCTATTTCGAGGATGTGGATCTCTGTTTTCGAGCCAGATATGCTGGTTACAAGGTGGTTTGTGTGCCACGGGCCACGGTGATCCATCATGAAGCTACCTCAGTCGGGTTGGGCAGCTATCGTCACCACTACTACGTCCACAAGAATCGAGTACGTTTCCTTCTTAAGCACTACAGTGCCGGGCAGTTCCTGGATGATTTCGTTCCCGCGGAACGGGCGAGATTGCAGGAAGGCCTGCCTTGGGTAGAGACTCACGCTCTGAGACGTGCTTACCTGGACAATCTTCTTGCGCTGCCGAGTCTGCTGCATGGAGATCGTGCTGCTTCTGGGTCTGAGGAAGGGGCGAGGAAGCGGGTCACGCTTCATCTTAGGCCTGACGAGGGGCCTGAGATAGCAGCAGCCTTGTGTTCGCTGAGGGAAGAAGCACTAAAGGAGGAGATTGGGAGAGATGGGTAGTGTTGAGCGAAAGGATCCCGCCATGGGAGCCAGACAAGAGGAGGAAGCTGAAACGGCGATTGGCCAACTCTATTCCAAAGCAAGCGTGGTGGAGCGTCCCTTCGTTTCCTACAAACCCGTTGTCGGCCCATTGATCGTGGCCGTTAGAGAGATCTGGAATAGTGTCTCCACCAAGTGGTTCGTACGAGCCATCTGCCAGCAACAGAACGAGTTCAACCTTGCCGCGACCACGTTTCTCGAAGCACTTCAGCAGCAGGTGCGGCGGCAGGATGAAATGGTGGACAGACTCAGCAGCCGAGTGTACGAGGGAGATAGGGACAACGCTGTCTTGGCGAAGGGCCTGGTTGAGTTCGCCCTCAAGTTGGAAGAGACTAGAGACAAGCTGGATGAGAGAGACGCCAGCGTCGACGAGCGACTGACCAGGCTGGAACGGGCGTCAGAGGTGGCCCGTGAGAACCAGAAGCACGAGGGCTGAGGGCTTTGCGAACGATGGTGCTTCTTCGGACGGCCCGGATCCGTGATCAAAACGGCAAACACACCTCAAGGGAAGCCGATTTCCCATTGCCCTCACAGCTTGTGTCAATCATCGGTCTATGCTGGAGACGGGGCCTCTCTTCCAAAGGGCTTGATGGCAAAGGCTCGTGACCGAACCAACGTGTTGCCTGGCCGCTTTGCCTAGGGTCTAGAGCGCCCCACTGCGCGAATAGTGCGAATCGTCTACGCTGTCCTGGGAGTCCGAACCCTGTTGCGACGTGTCAAGTTGAGGGGAAGGGGCATCGATGGAAGAGGACATAGGTGAGGTGTTTGAGATCCAGGATCCCGATATCGATGTGATGCAGATCATGGACAAGATCAGAGAGGGGATGGCCAAGAGGCGTGCGGAAGGTCCTTTGGAGGATCTCGGCTTCCCTTCATTCGGCCGCCACCACCCAACCGAAACGGGCTCGCTTGAGTTCTCGGAACAGGAGATGTACTACAATCTTGAGCAAGCCAACCTCGCCTACGACAAGGTCTGGGTGACCATTCATCTCGTCTCCCGGCACCTACCGCTCCTTGGGCGCCTATGGCTTGATACCAAGCGGCGAGCGCACGAACTGGTGGTGTTCTACGTGAATACGCTGGCGGGCAAACAGGTGGCCGTGAACGAGTATGTCGTACGAACCCTGAATCACCTGACTCATAATTTGACGTCCCTTGCGAAGGGGGAGGAATTACGGTCGCTAAAAGATGAAGTGGCGAAGCTCGAGACAAGGGTGCGCGAGTTGGAGGCGCTAGCTGATCGCGGGAAGAGCCATGGAAGCGATCGCTAGTAGAGTACCGAAGGTCGCATTTGTCGTCCCCTGGTACGGACGTGCCGTCTCCGGCGGGGCGGAGACGGCGTGCCGCAAGTTGGCAGAGCGGCTTCACTTGGCTGGGCTGCACGTGGAGGTCTTGACGACTTGTGCCAAAGATCTTCTCTCAGGGTGGGAGCACAATTCCCATCGGCAGGGTTCGCAAGAACTCAATGGTGTTGTAGTGCGACGCTTTCCTCTGAGACCACCGGATATGCTATCTTTTCGTGAGCTGAACAGTAAGCTCCTGAATGGGCTGCCGCTCTCAGAGGAGGAGGAAACCAGGTTCATGACGGAAAGCGTCAGCAGTGAGGAGCTATATCACTTCATTGCTCGGAATGCAGGCGAATACAACTATGTCTTCACCCCCTACATGTTCGGCACAACTTACTGGGGGGCCAATATCTGCCCCCGTCGTTCCTTTCTGATCCCCTGCCTGCACGACGAATCATATGCGCGCCTGAGGATACTCAAATCCACGTTTCACGAGGTGCGGCGCGTGCTGTGCTACTCCAGTCCCGAGATGGAGCTAGCGAAGACGCTGTATGGCCTCGAAGACTCTCACCTCTACCTCTTGGGTACAGGCGTCGATCTTGACGTTCGAGGCGATGGAAGCGCCTTCCGTCGAAAGAATGGAATAGCGGACGAGTTCGTCTTGTATCTCGGCCGTCGAGATGCGGGCAAGGGCGTTCCAGGCCTGATCAACTACTTCTGTGCCTACAAAGAACGTAATGGCGGTCGCTTGAAACTGTTGCTCGGAGGAGCGGGAGCGGTGGACATCCCGCCTGCCTTCGGGAGAGAAATCGTAGATCTTGGTTTTCTGTCAGAAGAGGACAAGCACAACGCCTGTGCGGCGGCGACGGTACTGTGTCAACCGTCAAAGAGAGAGAGCTTCTCCCTGGTTGTGATGGAGGCCTGGGCTCAAGAAACCCCTGTGCTGGTCAACGCGGATTGTGTAGTAACCACCCACCACTGCCAGAGGAGCAACGGAGGGCTGTTTTTCCGAGGGTACGCCGAATTCGCTGCCTGTCTGGACTTCTTCCTGCAGAACCCAGCCACGGCCAAGAGGATGGGGCGGCTTGGAAGAAGATACGTGGAGAGCAATTGTTCGTGGTCTGATGTTGTGGAGAGATTCATTGAGGTTCTTAGCAGGTCGCAAGACGAGAGCTGACCAGATAGTCGTGGGGGCCGTCACTGGCGATGCCATTTTCGGTGAGGCCTTGATGATCAGGGAAGCATTGCGCGGATGGGGTTTCCGTTCTGATATCTACGCCGAGTCTATAGAGTCCTGCGCGGCGGGCGAGGCGAAGCATTTCACGAGGTATGAGCCAGCGACTGACGGGGGCGATCTCTTGATCTTGCACTACTCTCTAGGGTCGGAGACCTTAGAGTTCGTCAAGAGACAAGGTGAGCACGCGAGGATTCTCCTGATCTATCACAACGTGACTCCCGAGAGCTATTTTGAGGGAGTGAACGAACCCTTGGCTGAACAGATACGAAGCGGGACGAGGGAGTTGGCAAGCTTCAGAGGACTCGCCCAGTTGGCTTTGGCGGATTCGGAATTCAATCGTCGGGACCTGATCGAGGTCGGCTATGAGAAGACAGGGGTCTTGCCGCTAGCTCTAGACGACGCAGTCCGCGAGGTCGATCCGAGCAAAGAGGTCACGAGCCGTTTCGATGACGATGCCGTCAACCTGCTGTTCGTGGGAAGAATCGCTCCCAACAAGAGGCAGGAGGACGTGATTAGAGCTTTCTGGCACTATCAACAGATCAATCGTCGTTCAAGGCTGTTTCTGGTCGGATGGTGGGGCCATGCGGAACGCTATTTCCACTGGCTGCAGGGTCTGGTTCGCCATCTGGATCTCAACGACGTGCATTTCTGTGGTCATGTGCCGCTTGCCCATCTTGCAGCCTATTACGGACTGGCTGACGTCTTTGTCTGTATGAGTGAGCACGAGGGTTTCTGCAAGCCACTGCTGGAGTGCATGCATTTTGGAGTCCCTATCCTAGCCTATGCTGCAGCGGCGGTGCCGGAGACCTTGGGCGGCTCGGGGGTCCTTGTCAGAAAAAAGCGATACGCTCCTTTGGCTGAAATGATCGACCTTTTAGCCACGAAGGGCGAATTCAGGGATAGGGTCATTGCCCAACAGAAGGAGCGTCTGGAGGAGTTTGGAAAGGCAGAGTTCTTGGCGAAGCTGCGTGTTTGGGTGGATTCGGTCCTGAAAGATTCGCGGCACCACTAGGGTCTATCGATGAAGGAAGTCTACTTGGAGGATACGCCACAATACCTACGCGAATTCTGCGGCGAGGGTGTGCCTCTGCCGGAGTTGGCGGTGTTTGAGGTGAGTTCGCGTTGCAACCTGGCGTGCTCGATGTGCCCCCGTAGCCTCGGACAGAGCCCTAGTGGCCAGAGCGGAGATCTGCCCGTGGAGGCTTTCTCAGGGCTGGAGATCCTCCTCTCGCAGCTAGATCACGCTGTTCTTTCCTGGATCGGGGAGCCTCTGCTACACCCGCAACTGGAAGAGATCCTCGAGATCTTGAATAGGTACGATTTGCGGGTCCACATTACGAGCAATGGCATGCTTATCGACGAGGAAATGGCCCGGATGCTGGTGGCCAAGCGGCTGGACAGTTTGGCTCTCTCCATCGATGCTGCGGACGAGGCCACATACCGCCGCATCAGGCAGGGAGGAAGTCTGGTGAAGGTCAAGGATAACATCCGCCGCATTCAGAGGATGAAGATAAGAATGGGCTCGACGCACCCGGTGCTACAGATAGCCTTCGTGGCCATGAAGGAGAATGCGTCGCAGTTCCCGGGCATCGTGCGGCTGGCAACAGAGATGGGGATCAGGCACATAACCTTTGGCCCGCTAGATGACTTCGGACTCACTGAGGAGTTTGCGCTGGAAGACGCTCCCTTCCTTGGACCCCAGGCGAGTGAGGGCTTCGGGGAAGCGAAGGCCTTGGCCGAGAAGGCGGGGATAAGCATTGGGATCGAGTCGGCTCACCGGTTCTACAGAGCGCTAGGGAACGGTCCTCCCGAATATCGAATCGACGACATCTTTTTCCTGCCCTTGAATCCGGCGCAGACCGAGGCCAAGGGGTTTCGGAAGGGGTGCGTGGTCCCCTGGCTGCACACCTTCGTGGCTCATAATGGGGATGTTCACCCTTGCTGCATCGCCGGCGTGGTGATGGGAAACATCCTCGAGACACCCTTCGAGGAGATTTGGCGAGGCGAGGCCTATCGAACATTCAGGAAGGAGCTGAAAAGCACCGACCCTCCTGGGATCTGCTGGCGGTGTCGGCGTACGATCTGGAACAACCCGCAACCGCTGCGAATGTTGGCGGACAAGATGGAGGTCGGCTCGCAGGAAGCTCACGGCCTGGGGTGGGGAGAGCTACAGCATGATCAAGGGGAGAGACCTTATCGCCTCATCGCGAGAGAGGCTAGTCTGTTCTTGCGAAACAATCGAAAGCCTGTGCTGTCAGTGGAGCTTACTGGCCGGCGACCAAGGGTTGTGACCGGGCAGGTGCTTGTGAACGACAAATCCCTCGGCGCCTTTCGCGTGCGTCCGGGGTGGCAGTCGATTTCGTTCCCTGTAGGGAACGAGGATGAAGAAATCCTGGCGGTGAGGTTCAAGCTGCCATCGGGGGACTCGGGTGTGGGCGTACATAGCGTGGAACTGGCGGATGAGGCTAGCAGGTCCTCAGGGTGGTTGCTACCACAAAGCGCGGCCAACTTGAGGTGCTTCGTCTGGCTGAAAGATGCGTGGACAGTTGGATGGCAGTGGCTGAGACTGGCTGTGCGATACGTCTTGAAGGGTATCTCACGAAGACTGGGATGACAGAGTGTAGGGCTGAATGGCATACCCCGGGATCTCCGGTACCGCATCGTCCACGATGGTCTCTGTTCAATCGCCCTGTGGTCGTTGCGACGAATTCGTGCTGTGATCCATGTCGCGTCGCCAAGCAGAGGCCGCAAAGGTGACTGTCACCAGTCAGCAAGACGGAGTTGCGGTAGACGCGTAGGCGCGCCATTCCAGGCTTGGACTGTCGATCTTTGCCGTGCCTTTCCTGAGGTAGGAGTTTGAACTGGCTAGTGCTGCACCGCGTGCTGACCAGACGCAAGAATCCCCGTGGACCGACACCATTCGTCGCATCATTCAGTCAGGGTAGGCCACTTGACGCTGCGGGTTGAAACCAATCGTGTTGCCCCCCGAGCCCAAGAGCCCTATCGACGCTCAGCGAAGCCGACTGCGACTGACGGGGATCTACCATCTGAGATGGAATGTCGTACTGTGTTGGTGATCAAAGGCGGCTCTTGCAGATGAAGGTCGTCATGGTTGGGCCTTTCGGGTTGCGACCGAGGGGTACGATGGCCCGTCGAGCATTGCCCTTGGCCAAAGCGCTGGCAGCTCGCGGGCATGAGGTGGAAGTGCTGTTGCCTCCCTGGAGTTGTCCCGAAGAGAGCGGGCGCGCATGGGAGGAGGACGGGGTAGGCATCTACAATATTGTCTTGCCCACCCGAGTGCCGTTGGTGAGGGAGATGCTCATCACCTGGCGGCTGTTGCGTCGTGCTCTGGCGACACGGCCTGATGTGGTTCATTGCTTCAAGCCCAAGGCGTATGCTGGCCTGACCGCAGCCGCTCTTTGGTGGTTGGGAAAACTGGGACTCGGCAAAGTACGCCTGGTTGTTGACAGCGACGACTGGGAGGGATGGGGCGGCTGGAACGAGATGGGAGGGTACTCGTGGGTCGAGCGGCGTTTCTTCGCTTGGCAAGAGAGGTGGGGAATGACCCATTGCCACGCCCTCACCCTGGCCAGCAAGACGTTGCAGAGCCTGGCCCTAGAGATGGGGATTGACAGGGACGCGTTGCACTACTTACCTAACGGTGTCGGCACTGAGTCCGAGGTATCAGACACCGATTTGCGACGCGAAGTCCGGGACAGATGGCACCTCGGTGATGACGCAGTGATTCTTCTATATACCAGGTTCTTTGAGTTCGAGGCACAGCGGCTGCTGAGTATACTGGGCCGCGTTTGGTCTCAGGAGCCCTCGGCGCGGTTGCTCGTGATCGGTCGTGGCCTTTTCGGAGAAGAGGAGCGTTTCCTGGCCTGCGCACAGGAGGCGGGATTCAGTTCGCGCCTTACCTATGTGGGCTGGGTGCAGGAAGACGAACTTCGAGGATACTTCGCCGCCTCAGACGTCGCCGTTTGCCCCTTTGAAGACACGCTGTTGAACCGTGCGCGTTGCCCGGCCAAGCTGGCAGATCTGATGGCAGCAGGGCTGGCGGTGGTGGCCGATGATGTGGGGCAGGCGGGGGAGTACATCGACCATCTGGTCTCTGGATATCTGGTGGCACCGGGCGGAGTGGAGGCCTTCGCCACTGTCGTCGTTCGGCTATTGCGAGACGAGAAGTTGAGGGCAGCACTGGGTATGGAGGCAAGGCAGCGGGTGACGAAGGAGTTTGGCTGGCCTGAGTTGGCCAAAGTCGCGGAAAGGGCGTATGCGGCACAGAGCTGAGCAGAACAGGCAGGGGGTTGGGCCACTGGGAGCGCGTGCTTCTTTGAATGGGGCTGACGTCTTATCCATGTGCATTGCTCGAACCGCCACATCATCCCGGAGAGATGCTAGCGGCCCATGAAGGCCCACCTGATGGATGAGAAAAGCCACTCATAGGACCAGATCCGCTGTGGAGCCGTGATGCACAGACCACCAACGGTCGAGTCTCTTTGCTGAAGGCGAGTCGCAAAGGGGATCCGGCAACGTCCGTTCGCCGCTGTCCCGTGAGGCCGGCTCAGGCAGCCAGATCGAAGAGAGGACATTCACGGCTGCCGGGAGCGCAGAGGGTTCATCTGTCCGTTTGAGGAGCGCGCAAGAGATCCACGATGTCCCAAAGTGCGCTGGAGGTCGGAAGAGCATGAAGAGATCGGGGCTGCGATCAGGACCGTCGACCTTCAGTCAGAGGGGACCACGCTCAAGGGAGATGGTTCTTTGAGCCCAAGGGAATGAAGACCTTTCGAATCTGGCCCACGGACAGGCGTATGTCAACCGTGTGAGTACCATCACCCTCCTGAGCAGGGGGCCAGATGGTGATGCCCAAATCGTATGTCCCGGTGACATAGTTGCTGGCCTGCACCGTGAAGGGGATAGTTGACGGTGAGCCGTATTGGACGGTGCCCGACTCAGGTCCATCAACCGTTGACGAGTAGCAGGCCGTCCAATCGAGGGCGCCGGTACCGACTTTCATTAGTTGGAAGTCTGACGACGGGTCCGGATCTTCACTGCCATATTGATAGAGCAAGTGGACTGAAGTCGGGCTGACGGCAAGTCCATCCTGCGGAGCGACACCGCTGTGCCACGGATCGTGACGGAACATCGGCCAGGGCAGATCAGCTTCTGCAGCATGGCCTTCGTTTCCCGGCCAACGCCAAGCAAACAGATATCCGCGATAGTCAAACTGTGTCGCTCCGGGAGGAGCATAGCTGCCCCCCACAACGATTTCCAGCGAGCCATCCCCATCGATGTCTGCGACCGCCGGTGACCCGTTCACCGGTGACAGACCTACCCATAGAGTCGGTCTACCATCGTTGGTCGCAGTCGCGGTGAGTTGCTCTCCGCTCGCACTGAGCACAGCGACCTCTGGACCAAAGCCGAAAAGGATCTCCGGGCCGGCGTGCTGGCTGTCAATGTCGGCGACGGTCGGAGATGAGGCGATGGGGATCCCTTGCTGTCCGGAGACCATACGCGGTCTGACCGACCACAGCTTCCGATTGTTGTGATAGTCCCAGGCGTATACTGTGCCGCCATCAGTGCCGGCCACGATGTCCAGATAGGTATCTCCATTCAGATCCGCCAGGGCAGGGGAACTGAACACGAAATCATCGGTGCTAAGCGTCCTCAACAACTGGCCTTCGCTATCCCAGATCTTCACCCAATGCCCTCCTGGGAACGCACGGCCTGAGCCAACCACCATTTCCAGGTCTCCATCACGATCCAAGTCCCCGATAGCAGGGCTGGAGTAGATGGTCTGGTTGACACAGAGTCCGTAGGTCAGTGGCGCGTTCGGATCACAGCCAACCGGGTCCGCGAACCCTGGAAGGTACTCACCATCGTGGCTCATGGCGCGAAACAACCCGCCATCCTGTGTGCACGCGGCACTATTGTAGGATAGGTCGCCTCCAAAGGTGATGTCCAGGTAGCCATCTTGATCCAAGTCAGCGATGGCGGGCGAAGACCAACTGGAATCCAGTATCTCGATGGGCCACGGTGACACAGTCGATCCATTGGTCCCCTTCACCACGTACATCCGGTAATCCCAGGCTCCGAAGATGACCTCCTGGACTCCGTCGTCGTTAATGTCGGCAATCGAGGGACTCGCAAACACCCCATCAGGCCTACCGTTTGGCGCGCCCTCGGGGCCGTTCCTATCCAGTGTGGTCATGCTCCACTTGAGCGCTCCGTTGCGTTCGTAGGCCACCACTCCGCCAACTGTCTCTGGATAGTTCTCTCCGCCAGTGCTCACCACTATCTCCAGCCGCCCATCATTGTCGATATCCTCTACCGCAGGGGCTGAATTGATGGATCCCTGTACGGTCCTTTGCCACCAAACACGGCCATCTGACCTCAGGACCGACAGGACAGCCGGCCAAGAACCTTCATCCGCACAGGTCTCGACGGATCCAATGATGATCTCAAGCCCGTTGCCATTCTCAGGATCCAGGTCGACCAGGGTGGGAGACGAGTGAAAGATCTTGCCCCCAGCCAACTGAACTGGATTCCCGAAAAGGTAAGGGAGGACGGGAATGCCTGCCTTGGCTGGCGTCGCTACAGACTGGACACAGAGCAAGGCGATCAGGATTCCGGCAAGACTCCTGACCAGATTTGCTGTGTATGATCGAGTGTCTCTGGAACTACTCATCGTTCTGCGCCCACGCACGCGGCAACTCCCAATCCTGTGGCGATTGGTTTCCCATTCACATTATACCAGCAGGTCAAGCCTGCAACAATAGGAAAAAGGTACTACTGCATCAGACACCTGGACTTCTGGTCATATCGGGGAGAATGCGACCAACGACGAAGCATGTGAGCCTCGCGTGGTCTCTCCGCTGCGAACTTTGTAGGCCCTCTCCAGCATCGATGCTTCTTCTCTGACAGGGAAGCTTCTGTCCATGAAGTAGGGCAGTTCGGGAGCCCACAGGGGCGCAGGCAGGACGAACCCGCGTCTGGTAATTCTCCATCTTCTTCTGCCAGCGACTCGTCAGCTTCCGGAAGCCGTTCAGCCCAGCTCGGTGCGTTCGACAACCCAGCACCGCACCCGGGAGTGGAGAATATGTCGTTCCCCACGGACTTGATCCCCGCGTAGATCGGGATGCGCCGTGTAGCACCAATCGTACGCTGGTGCACCTGCCGGCATGCGGTGGGGGGCATGTGGTGCATCTTTGACGTGTAGCATGACTACTGTCCCCTGATGACCGACGTGCTGTTTGCGCTGGGTGTTATCAGCGACGCGATCAAGCGCCTCGTGGCGCGCGGGGAACCATGATGACGTGAGAGTGACCGGAGAGAAACGGTTAGTCTCACCAGTCGGCGGGCCGAGGTTGTTTGTCTGTCATTTTTCAATACGCCGCAACTCTCCCCTTTGCTGCGAGATTCTCAGGGGAGTATAATCGTGATTGTGCCTGATTGATCGCAACAGAGCGATTCTTCCTAACCACAGAGTGCATAGGAATAGGTGTGATCGAGAACGGGCCGACGCAGCAAGGCTGGACTTTGGGAGCAAGTGGGAGGCTGAGCGCTTCTCTTCTCTTGGTGCTTATCCTGATCACCTTCGCCACCCATGCTTACCGACTGGACGCGAAGAGCATGTGGATAGACGAGGGGCTAAGCATCTACCGCGCTCATCAGGACCTGCGCACTATCCTCTCCAACGCGGTGGTTATCCAGGGTTTCCTCACGTACGATACGC
>JAUWLF010000174.1 GCA_030613785.1 Chloroflexota bacterium
GTGCGAGAGGTACATGAACTTCAGCCTTCTGGTCGTTGAGCCGGGCACCAAGACCGGCATGCGGATCCTCTACGACAACCCCCAAGAGGTGGGGGCAGACCGCATCGTAAACGCTGTGGCAGCCAAGGACCTGTATGGCACACCGCTCATCGTTATCGACTTCGGCACCGCCACCACCTTCGACGCCATCTCCAAGGAGGGCGACTACCTGGGAGGGGCCATCGCGGCGGGCATCGTCGTGGCTAGCGAGGCCCTTGCCGAACGAGCAGCCAAACTCCCTCACATCGAGTTGGTCGTTCCCTCGCAGGCCATCGGCAAGAACACCATCGCCAGTATGCAGTCAGGGAGCATGTCTGGGGATGTGAGCCTGGTCGAGGGGATGGTGGCTCGCCTGCAGGACGAGCTGGGTGGCGAAGCGCGAGTCGTCGCGACAGGCGGCCTGGCGCACGTCATAGCCGATCACACCGCGGTCATCGAAGCCGTGGACCAAAACCTGACGTTGCAAGGGCTCAAGATGCTCTACAAGCTCAACCGATCCTGAGACTGCTGCTGCGGAGTGCTACGCCCACCGTGGAGGATGACTATCCTCTTCCCCGCGCAGGGTTTCGCCCATGGTCGCGGCCTCCCTATGCCTCAAGCACCCTGAGTAGCGCCAAGCAACGTGGAGCGCCTATCGAAGCCTGTCCTGAGCCACCCCAAGGGGATGCGCGAACTGGATCGCGAATCACACGAATAGCTACCCGAATTCCGCGAATATGGTGACGACCCGCACCGGTGTCGGATGCTGGAGGTCGGTTGGTGCGACTGCCTGACCTACTTCAGCTCCGCCAGGACGAAGCCCACGATCGCATTGTCGATGATCTTGGTTTCGCTGGTGTGCATGCCCTTGCCAAGCAGATTGCGTAACCTAGGAGCTGCTGCCTGAGCAACACGATGGAAGAAGGGGTATATCTCCTTGAAGGTCTTTTCCTCCGGACTGGTCAGGGTTCCTCTGTTGTAGAAGAACCGGAGCACATAGGCGCGATCAATCGGCGGGACTAGATCAGGAAGAACATGATGTAGCGCCTTGCTGTTCACTACTAGCTTGACCCTCTGTCTTCCGACGCCAAGGCTGTCCATCACTTTCCAGACCCCATCCGAAACGCCCCTCATTTGCGACTCCGATAGTCGTGACAGTCGAATATTCTCTAGACTCTCGATGGCTGGCCGTTGTGCAACAAAGCTACCTACCATGTCTCGGAAGTCCACCAGACTGATCAGGCCCGGTCGCTGCATTCCCCACGATGCCAAGGTGCCGTAGAGGAGAACGAAGAAACAGTCATCATCCAAGGCGCCCGAGGCAACCCGGTGCTTTCTCAAGGCCTCAATGGTCCTGAGATGGAAATAGAGGCTCGCGCCTGTGAACGGGTTGGCTTCGTCGAAGACTTGGATGTACTGGTCAAAATCAGCGATCAGCCTGTCAACTCGTTGTTCCATCCGCTTGATGGTTGAAGGTCGCGTTCCAGGCCATGCGGTGTCAACGGGAGCAGTAGTACCCTTTGCTACCGATTGGCCGGACCGTAGCAGTTTGAAACGGAGGCGGAGATTGGAACTCGCCTTCGGCCCCCACTTTTCCACCAGCTGAACGCTGGCGTAGGATTCGAACTTGCGGGCCTTCAGCGCACCTGCAACCGCTGCATGCCTGTTGTTGAGCTTCATGGCGTCATGGACATGGCCAACTCTCGTGGTGATGAAGGTTTCTCCTCGGCCGCGCGCGGGTTCGATGGAGTTTTCCAGCACGTACTTCCTGATTCTGTCCGCCAGGCTGGCGCCGTCTGTGGCCACTGGCCGGGGCACCTCTCCGGGCTCAAGCAGCTTGAACGTCAAGTAGAGGTTGGCCCCCTGAGGCGGGCCCGTCGCCTCAATCCGCTCCACGTTGCCAAAGCCCTCAAACTTCCGCGCCTTGAGAGCGCTACAGACCGCCGGCATCTTGTTCTTCAGCCCCATGGCCTTGTGGACATCCCCTGTCCGTATGGTGGTGAAGCGTTCTCCCCGTCGGCGCGCCGGTTGTATCCAGTTCTCCAGCGCGTACGTTCTGATCCGGTCCGCTTGTCGCATGGCACTTCTCCTATACGGCAGACTGGCGAGGGCGCTCATCCGCAATGTCGATCCCCGCACCGAGCCACTGAATCGCGAATCACAGCAATAGCTGCCCGAATTCCGCGAATATGGTGACGAGCCGCCACCCAGCTCTGGTTACGTGGTGTCAGAGCCTGCACTGTTAACCAGGCGCTTGAACTCGGCCTTCTTACCGCCGAAGTTGATCAGCAAACCCACTGGGTAGCCGGAGGCCTTCAAATACGACAGTGCCTGAATGTAGTCCTCGGGGTCAAACTCGCTCTTGGCCTTGATCTCGACGATGCACCCTTCGACTATGAAATCCACCCGACGAGTGTCTATACGTCTGTCCTTGTAGTAGATAGGTATCTTCTCTTCGCGGCCGTAGTCGAGACCCTTGGCTTCGAGTTCCAATGCCAGC
>JAUWLF010000169.1 GCA_030613785.1 Chloroflexota bacterium
CGACGGATTGTACCATATCTGCGGCACATGAGCAAGCTGTCCGGCGCGAATGTCCGTCGGGCTCGGGCCACCAAGAGTGAGGAAAGGAGGGATGCCTATGGCATGAATAGTGAGGGACTGTTCTGGGGAAGAGACGAGAAGCCCTGAACAGAGTGGTAAAGTGTCGGTATTCCGCATCAAGAACAAGAGCGTAACCAAACGCAAAAGGAGAAGATCATGTTTGGCAAGAAAGCAAGGATTACCCTTCTCGTGGTTGTGTCAGTTTTGATGGTGGTGCCTCTCCTGGCTGCTTGTGGTCCCACCCCTGAACCGGAGGTCGTCGAGGTGGAGAAGGAGGTCACCGCGGTACCTGTCTCCGAACCGACTACCATCACCTTCTGGACAGCGCCCAACCCATCGCAGGAGGCCTACTGGAAGGACGTGGTAGACGACTGGAACGCCTCACACCCAGACATTCAGATTGATTGGACGGTCATCCCCGCCGGGGCAAGTTCCGAAGAGGTTCTGCTTACGGCCATTGCCACCGGCACCGCGCCCGACATCAGCACCAACATCTTTTCCGGTTTCGCCGCCCAACTGATATCCGCTGGCGCGGCTGTCCCGCTCGACGAATTCCCTGGATTCTGGGATGCGGTCGAAGGGCGACAGATGCGAAACATCCTGGAGAAGGGGTGGGGCTACGAGGGACACCAATACATCATGCCCCTTTATAACAACGCGATGCAATACTGGTGGGGCAAGGACATGCTGGAGGCAGCCGGCATGAGCGAACCGCCGCGCACCTACAGCGAGGTCATCGCCCTCTGCGAGGCGATCGGTGAACCGGGCGCAACTTGGGCCATCCAGTATCCAAGCTACAAGAACTGGTGGGATCGCTGGTTCGGCTACCTGACCCTTTACTACGCGGCCTCGGGCGGCGCCCCCTACCTGGACCTGGACACCGGCGAGGTCCTCTTTGACAATGAATATGGCCAGGCCGTCCTGAACTTTATGGACGAGACCTTCCGCACGGCCTGTGCACCGACCGACGATCTGTCGGACCCGATGCCACTCGGCTACGTCGCTGGCAAGGTGAAGGGTCCCTGGTCCATCAACTCCACCGCCGAAAAGTATCCCGATTTCGAGTACGTGGTCGGACCGCCGCCCGTACCAGACGACTTCCCCGAAGGTGAACCTGTCTACACCTTCGCCGACACCAAGGGGATGATTATGTTCACCCAGTCCGAGGTCCAGCCAGAGGCATGGGAGTTCATCAAGTGGTACTTTGACGACGTGCAGCACGATGTTGACTGGCTGGAGGCAACCAACATGCCGCCGGTGCGCGAGGACCTCATCACCAATCCGGCCTTTGAGGCCTACTGGGAGGGCAATCCGGTAGTCAAGGACTATGCCGCAGGGGTACCCTACTCCGTGCCGCCGGCCCTCATCCCCGTGACCATCGAGGTACAACGCATCATGGGCACCGAGATGATCGAGCCCATCTGGTTCGGCACCAAGAGTCCCGAGGAGGCCATGGCAGATGCTGTCAAGGCCATCGAAGCCTACCTGGCCTTGGGGCAGTAGTCTGAGTTTGTAGTCCAGGACAGGGCCGGAGGAGAGGCTCTGGCCCTGTCCACAGCGGATTGAAACAGGAGGGTTTTGCCATGTCAACGATAGCTACAACTCGCCCTTCCAGGATCGGGCCAGCCCGAAAGAAGCGCATCGACTGGACGGGCCCCCTGCTGGTCAGCCCTTACCTGATCTACAACATCATCTTCTGGGTCTATCCTTTCGTCTGGGGCTTTATTATCGCTTTTCAGAAATGGAACATCATCTCACCCGACCGGGAGTTTGTGGGCCTGGACAACTATATCAAATCGCTGTCAAATCCGCAGTTCTGGAATGCCTTGTGGGTCACATTCAAGTTCTGGATCGTCTTTCTGCCCGCCGTCATTGTCGCTTCGTTGGGGTTGGCCCTGCTCCTGCAACGCATCAAGCGCTTCCGAGGGCTCTACATCGCCGGTTTCCTGGCCTCCTACACTATGGCTGGCGTCGCCTATTCGATTATCTTCAATCTGCTACTCGCCGGCAACGGCATGGTCAACAACGCGATATGGGAGATCTTTCACGTGCGCGTCCCCTGGTTCACCGATCCTCGCATCGCCATGGTGTCCATCGCCCTGGTCGTCGTCTGGAAGTTTATCGGCTACTATGGCCTCATCTTCCTGGCTGGCTTGCAGGCTATCCCCAGAGAGCTTTACGAAGCAGCCACCATAGATGGCGCGAGTCCCTGGACGTGTTTCTGGCGGATCACCATTCCCATGATCAATCCCTCTATCACCATCGTCTTTGTCTTTGCCACCATTCTGGCATTTGGCATCTTTACCGAACCCTACCTGATCACCGGCGGCGGGCCCCTGGGCAGCACGCGAACCTTCATGTTGATCATCTATCAAAAGACCTTTGAGAACCTGGAGGCCGGCTATGGCTCGGCCATGGCCATCTTGATGGCCGCCTTTAGCTTTGGCGCAGTCGCGCTGGTGCGAAAAGGGGTCGAACGGGAGGTGGAGGCGTGAGAACAACTGGAAGACGATTACGAAGCAATATAGGCCAGGCTCTGATTTACCTCGTGCTCACTGTGGGTGTGCTCTTTTGGTTAATCCCCTTTGCCTGGATGCTATTCTCCTCCTTCAAACCTACAGCGGAGATATTCACGCGTTTCTGGCCCACCCACTTTACCCTGGAGCATTACCAACTCATCGCTGCGGGGGGCACGGCCCTCCAACGTCCTTTCGTCCGCAGCGTGTTCAACAACCTGCTTGTGTCCGTCGTGGCAACGGCCGCCATCGTCGCGACCGGCGCCATGACCGGCTACGCCCTGGCACGTGTGGAGTTCAAGGGACGCCGCGTACTCTCCGGCGCCATACTCTATCAGATGATCTTTCCCGGTGTGTTGTTTCTCATCCCAACCTTCTTGCTCGTCCTGGAAATGGGCTTGTTCAACTCCTACGCCGGCATGATTGTTCGCTTCCTGACCAGCGCCACCGCCGTATTTCTGTTCGCCCAGTTCTTTAGAACCATTCCACAGGACCTGGTTGACGCAGCACGGATTGACGGCGCCGGAGAGTTGACCATTCTGTGGCGCATCATGATCCCCCTGGCAGGATCGGTGACCGCCTTCGTGGCCCTCTTTAACTTTATGGCTCGCTGGGACGAGTTCCTATGGAACCTAATCGTGGTCAAAGAATACGACTTGATGACCTTACCGGTACTGCTGGCGACCTTCACCAAGGGCGAATACGGCGGATATCCCGGCGCACAGATGGCCGGGGCGACCGTGTTGGTTATGCCAATCTTGATCCTCTTCCTTCTCTTCCGCCGGTTCTTCGAAGAGGGTATCGTGACAACCGGACTGAAGGGGTGAAACGCCTGATGGAATCGCTTGGCCAATCCGCCATCTGGCAACAAGGGAAGTCGATCTGATTCACCGAGTTCGTTGGACAGCCCAAAAGATCGCACACCGCATTCGTCTCATCGAACCACTGGTCTACCGGCGGCGTCAGCCTTTGCCGCCCTTCCGCTACACGACTTTGCCCGACCCCATGGCAGCCCCGCCGGTTGCCCCCAACGTGGACGACAGCGCTTGGCCGGCCATCGAACCCAACACCTGTTGGGG
>JAUWLF010000094.1 GCA_030613785.1 Chloroflexota bacterium
CGTGGCAGAGGCAGGCCTGGAAGGGTTGTGGACGCCGGTGCTGGTGTTCAGGCTGGGGTATTGCGACTACTCTTGCAACGCCTGCGGTCAGGTGTGCCCCGTGCAGGCGATTCCGCCGTTGAGCCTAGAAGAGAAGCGGCAGCAGGTCATTGGGCACGCATACATCGACCAGAATCGCTGCATCCCCTGGGCCGACTACCGCGACTGCATCGTGTGCGAGGAGATGTGTCCCGTTCCTGACAAGGCCATCAAGCTGGAAACGGTCGAGGTCATGACCCCCGACGGCGAGCTTGTGACGGTGCAGCGGCCTCAAGTGGTCCGGGAGAGGTGCATCGGGTGCGGTATCTGTGAGTACAAGTGCCCGGTCAACGGTGAGGCAGCGATTCGCGTGTACGTGCCGACTGCCGGATCCTGAACAGCGATTGCGCTCCTCGGTCTGGCGGTGAATCTCGTGAGTATCGCTATCCTTCAGGGTAGCCATGAAGAGGGCTTGAATGTCAGAAGTGTGTTCTATCACATGGTGGTAGATGCCGCCTCCTCGGTGGGCATCGTGGCGGCCGCGGTGGTCATCTTCTTCACTGGCTGGAATACCCTCGACCAGTTGGTGAGTCTGGGCATATCTGCAGTGATAATCCATTGGTCGTGGGGCATACTCAGGGATTCCACAAAGGTGCTGTTGGAGATAGCCCCGACGGGATTGAACATGGACATCATTGCTGACGATCTGAAGACCAGATTCCCTCAGATCAAGGACCTGTACAACGCCCATCTCTGGATGATCACCGCCGGCATGGTGGTTTTCTCCGCGCATGTGGAGTTGGAGGACACTCCCAACCCGGCGGATGCCGAGAGCCTCGTGGCACGTATCAACAGCCATCTATCCGAATGGTATGGTATCATCGAATCTACAATTCAAGTGGCCAGCAGCGATGAAGCAGGAGTCTGTGAGATCAGCTAGTGTGGGATCCACGTGATAGTCAGGCCTGGCTACAGCGTGGCTGTTGGATCACCTGAGCAGTGTGACTCAGAGACAAGGAGAGCCCCAATGATCGCAAAGATCAACCTTGAGGAGAAGGCTGCAGAGATCGACAAGCCGTGGTCTCCCATCGACATCGCTCGGGTCAACGACCAGGTTGTGCGCATGGCCATGATCGAGGGAGAGTATCATTGGCACAAGCACACCAATGAGGACGAGCTCTTCTACGTTCTCAAAGGGACTATTATCATTCAACTGAGGGGCCAGCCGGACGTGACATTGCATGAAGGCGAGATGGCCGTCGTACCGAAAGGTGTAGAGCATTGCCCAAAGAGTGCAGGGCCCTCATACATTCTGGTATTTGAGCGCCATGCTCTGGTCAGCAGCGGAGACTAGGAGACCTCTGGCTGGGGCTCAAGTCGCAGGGCTATTCCTGTGGAGCGCCTGGCGTCACGGCAGGCTTTTCGCTTCTTCAGCGACATTGGTGGGCTTGACACCACAGCCAAGGTTGTGCACAATTAGACTGGAGCTATCTGGCTCATTGCCTCGGCTCTTGGGGAGGAGATGGACAATGGAACGGTTTGAGGAGTTGCGAGAGAAGGTATTGCCGGTCCTTCTCCCATGCGGCGTGAAGCGCATCGCCATCTTTGGCTCGGTGGTGAGGGGAGAGGACGGACCGGAAAGTGACATTGACATCCTGGTCGAACTCAAAGACCCTGGAAGCCGTCCTCCTATTGGGCTCAAATGGTTCGGACTGGAAGAGGAGCTAGGTCGCCTCTTGGGACGGGAGGTGGAGCTGGTGAGCGCTGACGCCCTTAGCCCGTACGTCCGCCCCTACGTCGAACAGGACATGGTGATTCTGTATGAAGAGGGATGACGCGGCATATCTGCATCACATTCGGGACGCTATCGAGCGTGTCGAGCGACACGTTGCAGGAGTGTCCTGGGACCAGTTCTTGCAGACCGAGCTCGTGCAGGACGCAGTGCTGCGACAACTCGAGATCATCGGCGAGGCGGCCCGCAACCTCTCGGACGACTTGCGTCAGGCTCATGACCAGGTGCCTTGGAGCCAGATAGTAGGCATGAGGAATCGGCTCATCCACGCCTACTTCCAGGTGGATTAGGCAATAGTGTGGGAGATCGCGCAAGTTGACCTCCCGCCGTTGAAGGAGCAGATCCACCAGATACTTGAGTCAGAGGGCGGAAAGTAGAGCCGCCTGACGAGCCTTCAGACTCCTGGCTTATGCCAGGAGTCCTAGTCTTCATCGCCCTTCTGTCGAGCCCTGTGAGTCGGGCAAGCTAGGTACGTATCGCCATCCGCCTCAGGATCCGTAACACCAGGAAGGTGAGCCACGGGGACGGGTTCTTCTTGTCAGCGAAGGACCAGCCCTTCCAGGCGAGGTACATGGAGTTGGCGGTGTAGCGTCCCTCGTCGTCGGCCTGGGCGGTGATGGTCTCGACCATCTCGCCGAGCCGCTTGTCGGCACGGACGAAGGGGAAGCGGCTGAGCACATCGACCACGTGCAGGACGTTGTACCAGACGAAGGGATACTTGAGCTTCCGGAAATCGGTACCGATCCCGAACATATAGATCTTGCGTTCGCCCTGATGTTCCCAGTGCCACAGCAACATCTCGGCCCCTGTTCGGGCCCCAGGACTGTCCAGTAGGTCGGGCACTTGAGCCAGCGCCTTCAATGCGTAGACGTTGACGATGGGACAGGGGTCGGACTTGCGCCCGGGACCGCGGAACTTGCCCAGCTCTGGAGCTGCGACGCACCGCCAGCCGTTGCCATCCACAAGCTCAGCCAGGTGCTTGACGGCCTGCCTGACGCGCTGATCATCGGCGAGGCCCATGGCCGCCAGGGAGTACAGGAGGGTGGGCGCGTCGCATAGGATCCACGTCCATGTGTCCTCACCTGTTCCTCCGAAGGCCTTGGGAATGTTCACCACGGTTTGGAAGGCTCCCTCCTCCGACTGGTGGGCCAGCACGGCTTCGATCGCCGGAGCCATACCAGGATCATCCTTGCGCACGCCGAAGTCGGCCAGGGTGCTGAAGGCGTAGAGAGGATGGCTGGCATCATTGTGTCGCTTGAGAGGACCGCCGGGCCAGGCACTTGCCTCGGTCACCAGGTTCTGGACCTGGTGGTGTGCCAGCATCTCGGTGCGAGCGGCCTGGACCTCGGCGTCCTCCTCTGGTCGGTCGAGCAGGTCCACCAGCGTACGATAGCGGGTCCAGGGTTCGTCCGATTGTAGAAGCCATTGAATCACTTCAGTTGCCATAGGTTTCTACACTTCTCTGAGTTCGTTTGTGCTCTGCATTCCTTTCAGACAGAACGATAGTCATCGTGCCTCTGTGCCACCTGTGTCCAGCTCCACCCCCCGCCAGGTCAGGTTGTGCTTGGCCGCGATCCGGCGCGTCCTCTCCATAAGTGCCACGTGATAGGGTTTCCGATCTGTCGATAGCGCGCGGTAGCCGTCTACCAGCTCGGGGTAGTGTGCCGCGAGCAACTTCCTGACCCGTCCCCAGGACGCTCCGCGCAGGTTCATGCTGTCCACCAGCACGTAACCCACTCCCGCTCGCTTCAATTCTCCAAACAGGGCATCAATCTCTGCTTCCCCGTCTGAAAGGAAAGGGAGGAGGGGGCCGCAGAAGGCCCACGTGGGGATGCCGGCCTCGCTTAGCGTGCGGAGGGCGTCCAGACGCTCGGGAATGGGCGAAGACCCGGGCTCGAAGCGCCGTCTGACTTCGTCGTCCATGGTGGTGATGGTGAACGCTACCTCGACGTCCTTGAGACGCTTGATCAGTTGGAGATCGCGCAGGACGAGGGCCGACTTGGTGAGGATGCAAACGGGCCAGTCGTAACCCACGAGCGCCTCCAGGCAGGCGCGGGTGATGCCATACCCTTCCTCCAAGGGCTGATAGGCGTCGGTCACTGTGGCTAACGTGATGTTGCCTGGCTTGGCCCGCCTGAGCTGCGTTGCCAATACCTCGGCCGCGTTGACCTTGACGTCAACGAACGTGCCCCACTCCTCTTCGTGACCGGTGAACCGTTTCATGAAAGTCGCGTAGCAATAGACGCAGCCGTGTTCACAGCCTACATAGGGGTTGATGGCATAATCCACCGCCTTGATGCCGGATTTGGTGAGGATAGACTTGCACCCTGTCTCTTTGACGATCAAAGCTCCCTCTCCCTGCCGCGCGGATTGAGTAGATGTACCGTTCTCAGTCACGTTTCTCTACTCGCCCTGTCTGGTTGCATAATGAGGCCACTCTTCGCGGTTGGTCTCTCACCAGGATGCCGATCTGAGTCCCCTTCTGGGTGTGTTGCCGTTTGGCCCCGTCATTCTCTCTGAACCTCCGAACGCGCCTACATCGCACAGTAGGTTTGTGGCCAAAGCAGCATGATTGTAGCGGAGCGTGAAGGAAAATCACAGTACCTATGGACCCCAACAGGATGTCGCGACCCACGCGGGGCTTCGAGCCTACTTGATATGATGGCCAAGGTTGGCTACGATGTGAACAGTCAGCGGTGCGATGTCCGCGTTGTGGAGGATGGACGGAGGCGCGATGAGCAAGACTGAGCGATATCGCGAGGCTCTCAAGAGGCTTGAGGATTGGGATTCGTTCCTATTGGAGGAATCCGGTCTCCCGGGCCCGAGGGGGAACATCGAATTGGGCCGGGCAGTGGCTGAGGAGGGAGACGAACAGCTTTTCCAACGCTATCTCTCCTTCGATGCGGAACAGGCCCCGACGAATTCTCCAGAAGAGTTCCTGGCCTTCTGCGGTGTGCTTGGACTGGGAAGACTTCTGGCAGAAGGGCAGCATGAGGTATTGGAAACACTGCGTCGCTGTGCCTCGGATCCGCGCTGGAGAATGCGAGAGGCGGTAGCGATGGCTCTGCAACGCCTGGGAGAGGTGGACATGGACCTGCTGCTCCAGGAAATGCAGCGATGGAGCCGAGGCAATCTGCTGGAGAAGAGAGCAGTCGCTGCTGCTCTGTGCGAGCCAGCTTTGCTGCGCGACGAAGACCAGGTGAAGCGAGTTCTCGAGATCCTGGATCAGATGACTGCTTCAATAGCAGACGTCGAGGATCGCAGAAGCGACGAGTTGAAGGCTCTCAGGAAGGGTTTGGGCTACTGTTGGAGCGTGGCAGTAGCTGCTTCCCCAGAAGAGGGCAAGAAGATGATGGAGAGATGGTTCTCCAGCGACGACAAAGATGTCCTCTGGGTGATGAAGGAGAACCTGAGAAAGAAGCGGCTGGCTCGCATCGACGCGGAGTGGGTGGAAGAGGGGAAAGGGCGACTGGGGATGTAGCCAAAGAGGGTGACTGGCTCTTCACTCAGTGTAGAGATGGCTCGAGGTCTACCTCTTTGGTCTGAGCCCTCCGGACGAACACCGTAGCCTCATCGGTTCCAGAACGCCTGGACGTATCCCAGGCGTTCTCCTCTTGACCAGCCTTCGTCCACCGTCGGAGGGGGGACGTCACACCTCTGGTGATGGTGATGCTGTCGGCTCCGCGGTGACAGTCGTGCGAGGCGACTCGGTGGAAGCCACGAGGCCGATGAGAGCCGTCGCCGTTTCCAGATCTTCACCACATCTGCCACACCTCTTCATAACTCCTTCACAAGTTTGTGGCATAGTGGGATCAGAAAGTGGCCCAGGCAACGAGGAATTGCCCCGGTCAAGAGATTGGGAGAAGCGCTAAAGGCGCAGGGAGGCAGGACTATGAATGGAGTGGCTCAGACGCGTGACGGCCACAGAACGTGCGATATCGGTCGCGCGATCATGGCGGCCGTGTTGTTCAGTCTGGTGATTGCAGGTTGGGTCTACCTCTGGGTTCCGTCGGTGCCTATCCCATAGAATAAGACGTAAGGAGGTAACGCTTGTCTAGGACGCGGTTTCTACTCATACCACTGGCGGCAGTGATCATCCTCGGTCTGCTCATTGTGGGAAGCTGGGCGATCCATCGCATCGGATGGTCGGAGGGCTACGCCGTGGGGCAGCTTGCGGCTGAGGGCGTGGAGGGAGCGACAGCGCCCTATGCGCCGCTTGGCTTGAGCCGCCTCGGGTTATTCCTGACGGTTGGATTGGTCTTCTTCCTGGTGCTGGGCGTGATGGCCACGTGCTTCCGCTTCTGGGCCTGGAGGACGGTCAGTGGGCCGTGGATGATGCATGGCGGCCTACGCAGGATAGCCGTGGGGCCCAACGGCGAACCGTGGGCCAGATACTGGCACGGGCATCACCATCCCATGCCCCCTTGCTGCTGGGGCTGGGAGAGACCGCCGGAGGAGGCCAAGAACGGTCAGGCAGGGCAAGACGTGAAGACTGGGACCGCCGCACGAGAGAGCTAGTCGGCGGTAGATAGAAGGACGGGGGTGCGCAGGCGGCTACGGGTTGCTCGCCCCCCCCGACCGAGCGGCAGAGCCCTCGCCGTCTCACAGGACGGCGATAGCCATCCACGCAACTGATGAAGAGGGAGGTAGACGATGTCGGTGACAGACAAGATTCACTTCAGGATGATGTCCCTGATGCATGAGTACCTGTATAGACTGTTCAGGGATCCGTACAGGGTCTTGGACGCGGCCGGTCTCAAACCAGCCCAAGACGTACTCGAAGTTGGCTGCGGGCCTGGGTTCTTCACCGTTCCCGCGGCAAAGATAGTGGGCCAGGAGGGGAGCGTCTGTGCGTTGGACGTCAATCCTCTGGCAGTGGAAAGGGTTCGGCAGAAGATCGAGAAGGAGAGCCTGACCAACGTCAGGGCCATCCTGGCGGATGCGGCCCAGACAGGTCTGCCTGATGAGAGCTTCGATCTCATCTTCGTTTTCGGCTTTGGTCACCAGGTGAGCGACATGGCGAATGTCTTCGCCGAAGTGCGTCGGCTCTTGAAGCCGGGGGGTGTGCTCTCGGTCGAAGGATGGCTTGGACGGCTTGTTCCTTCCACCCAGCTTTTCCACCCTCTCAACCGGCAGGGGACGATCGCCCAATACAGAAACGCTGCATAGCAGACGTGGTGCCTGTCACGGTCATCCTGGCACCTCGTGCGCTGGCCTACGCGATGCTCTATGACGACTGTCATCAAGGGCGACTGTGTCGGGACGGTGGTGGCTGAGGGGACGAATCGCACAGTGCGTCCTTGACCGAGTGGGAGAGCCCTCGCCATCTCACAGGACGTAGATAGCCATCCGCGCAACTAATGAAGAGGGAGGTAGACGATGTCGGTAACAGACAAGATTCACTTCAGGATGATGTCCCTGATTCATGAGGATCTCTATCGAGTGTTCAGGGATCCGTACCAGGTCTTGGACGCGGCCGGTCTCAAACCAGGCCAAGACGTACTCGAGGTTGGCTGCGGGCCTGGGTTCTTCACCGTTCCCGCGGCGCAAATAGTGGGCGAGGAGGGGAGCGTCTATGCGCTGGATATCAACCCTCTGGCCCTGGAGAGGGTTCGGCAGAAAATCGGGAAGAGCGGCGTGGCCAATGTGACGACCATTCTGGGGGATGCGGCCCAGACAGGTCTGCCCGATCAGAGCTTTGACCTCGTCTTCGTTTTCGGGCTTGGTCACGCCATAGGGGATGTGGACGGCATCATGGCAGAGCTGCATCGGGTCCTGGAGCCCGCCGGGATACTCTCTGTCGAAGGAAGACTCAGACCTCCCAACCAGCTCTTCCACCCTCTTGGCCGCCAGGGGAGGATCGTCCAATACAGAAAGGTTGCGTAGCAGACCTCCCCTTCACCACCATCTTCTTGGTCGGTCTGGTGGTCTGCGGGATCTTCTATGAGGTGGATCATCAATGGTGACTGGATGGGGACTGGTGGTGGCTGAAGGCCTGAATCGCGGAACAGGCACTATGTCGGAGGAAGGGAGCGGCAGGGGGAACTTGCATGGTACAAGGGCATTCGGTTGCACGAGACAAGGACCTGAGAGAGGGTTGGCTAGGGATGCTCGACGAGCACGGTGTGCGGCTTGTCGCCTTGAGTCTCCACAGCGACGGGGACCTGCTGAAGCTGCTGCGGTCAGATGTGAGGTGGGAGGTCCACGGCGAGGACGGGGAAACGGTGGTCTTCGTCCGCACTCACCCACAATAGTGACGGCCGCCCCTGAAGAGACGCACGACCACCTTGGCGGCGAGGTGAGTCGTCACGACACTTGCACATTGATGGCGTCGGTGTTACAAACACGGATGGTGTGACGCAGCATGAACGAGACAGTTCTGGTGGTGGACGACGAGCCGAAGATCATGAAACAGGCCCGTGACTACCTGGAGAAAAGCGGGTTTCGCGTCGTCGAGGCTGCCGATGGAAAGACGGCTCTGGCTCGGGCTCGTCACGAGCGGCCTGACTTGATCGTCCTCGACTTGAATCTGCCAGGCATGGATGGGCTGGACGTCTGCCGGGCGCTGCGGCGGAAGTCGGACGTACCGATCATCATGCTCACCGCCCGTGTCGAGGAGACCGACAGGCTCATCGGCCTGGAGCTGGGCGCGGATGACTACATCACCAAGCCTTTCTCACCCCGGGAGTTGGTGGCGCGTGTGCGAGCTGTGCTGCGCCGCGTTCGCGGGGGCGTCCGCCAACCGGGGCTCATCCGCTCCGGCGAGATGGAGATCGATCTACACGGCCATAGCGTCACACTGGCCGGGGAGACCATCCACCTCACGCGAACGGAGTTCAATCTGCTGGCGACGCTTGCCCAGCACCCAGGTCAGACCTTCACACGGGCCCAACTGCTGGACCGGCTTCACGGCGTCGCCTGGGACGGCTTTGACCGGAGCATAGACGCCCACATCAAAAACCTGCGTCGCAAGCTGGAACCAGACCCCGTCGAGCCGCGCTACGTGCTCACTGTGTACGGCATAGGCTACAAGTTCACCGACGAAGTGTGATGTTGAAGGGTAGGAAGTACTGGAGACACCGCAAACACGGGCCACACCGATGGTGGGCACGCAGGCAGTTCGATGACCACGGCTTCGTCGAGTGGCGGCAGTTGTCGCGGAGCAAGCGGAGACTGCTTTTTGCCCGCTTCGCCGGGATCTTTGGCCTCATGGTGCTCCTGGGGCTGGGTGGGATGGCGGCACTGGCATTTGTGCTCACGCGATGGTTCGGAGGCGATACTCAGACGGCGGTGCTGGTGTGGGTCAGTGGCTGTGGCCTGGCGTTGGTACTGCCGATGCTGGCGGCTGGGCTGGCTGCACGCGCTTTCTCCGGTATCGCCAGTCCGCTGGCAGAGGTCATGGCCGGTGCCGACGCCGTGGCTGACGGGAATCTATCGGTCCGGGTGCCCGTGCGGGGCCACGGGGAGTTTGATCGGCTGGCAGAGTCCTTCAATCGCATGGTCGAGGAACTAGAGCGCGCCGATCAGCAGCGCCGCAACTTGACTGCCGATGTGGCCCACGAGCTTCGCACACCGCTACAGATCATCCAGGGGAACCTCGAGGGCATCCTCGACGACGTGTACGAGCCGACACAGGAGCACATCGGCACCACGCTGGACGAGACCCGGCTGCTGACTCGTCTGGTGGACGATCTGCGGACGCTGTCGTTGGCAGAGGCTGGGGAACTGCCACTCATCCGGGAGCCGGTGGATGTGGCCGAGCTACTGGCTGATGTGCAGACCAGCTTCAGCGGGCAAGCCGAAGCCGCCGGAATAGACCTGCGCGTCGAAACAGACGGGGACCTTGACGCGATGACCATCACCGCCGACGTAGGGCGGCTGGATCAGGTGCTCGGTAACCTCGTGGGAAACGCATTGCGCTACACCCCCGCGGGCGGAACCATCACACTCTATGCAGAGCACATGGATGGAGGGGTCCGCATCATCGTGAGTGACACCGGTGAAGGCATTCCTGCCGAGGACTTGTCAGGCGTCTTCGACCGCTTCTGGAAGGGCGACAGGTCCCGCACTCACGCCTCAGGGGTGGGCAGTGGTTTGGGGTTAGCGATCGTCCGGCAGTTGGTGCTCGCCCACGGGGGGCGAATCGACGTGGAGAGCCAGCCGGGCCAGGGAACAGCGTTCATCATCGAGCTCCCAATGGACGGCGGGTAGTATTTGGGGAGTCTGTGCGAGTTCAGGCTCTCGGCAACAGCCAAGAGAGCGAAGGATTCCTGACAAGACCTCCTATTTGACAAGACTGGCGAGAATGATTATACTTAGTGCAGCCAACTATTAGGGAGGCTAACCGCGATGGCGAGAAAGACGCGGATTGCTGCCCGGCAGGTGGTCGAGGTCATTCCGCTGGTCATGCGAACCCTCGCGCTGGAGATGCGGAGCACAGGCTATCTCCTGGCACCGGTGCATTGTCCCTTGATGGTCATGCTGGCGGAGGGTTCGCACAATCTGAGTGAACTGGCCGAGACACAGGCAGTCAGCCTGCCGACCATGTCCAATTCCATCAGTGCTTTGGTCGAGCGAGGATGGGTCACGCGCGTGCGGGCTCCTCACGACCGTCGGATGGTGCTGGTGGAATTGACACCTGCCGGTCGGACGGTACTCGAGGAGGTGAAGCGCTCGGTTGAAGGACGAGTGGGGCGACTGCTCGCTTCTCTGTCACCTGCGGAATGCGACCAGTTGTTGACGGGGCTGGAGGTGCTGTGCGGATGTTTTACCCGCCCCGCCGACGGGGCGCAGAGCTCGGAATAGGCTGAGTGGCAACGGCGACTGGGTCAAGCACAGGCGCGCAGGCATTGTTGAGTTGGTCTGATTCTGACCAAGACGGATCGTGGAGTGAAGCTGTTGACAGAAGTGGAGAATGAGAGACAGGCAAGAGGGAAACATCGACCCAAGGGTGGCGGCATGAGGAGGCCGCTCCTCCGTTCACTGGGGTTCCTGTCGCGCTACAAATGGGAAACGGTCGGGGCATTCGTCAGCTTGATGCTGAGCACGGCAGGCAGTCTGGTGATCCCTCGGCTGACGCAGATGGTCATTGACCTGGGCATCGCTCCGTCAGCGATGCCCATCATCGCCTGGGGCGCGGGAGGCATCGTGGTGGCAGCATTGCTCGTTGGACTGTTCTCCTACCTGCGAGGATACCTGGCGGCCAAGGCATCCCAGGGGGTGGCCTATGATCTGCGCAATGCCCTGTATGCACACATCCAGAATCTCTCCTTCAGCTATCACGACCGTGCACAGACGGGACAGCTCCTGACCCGTGCCACCAGCGATGTGGAACTGGTCCGCACGTTCATCAGCACGGGACTGGTGCAACTGTTCAGTGCCTTGCTGATGATGATCGGGAGTCTGGTTCTTCTGCTGATGATCAACTGGCAGCTAACGCTCATCACCTTGCCGGTGATGGTTCTCGTGCTCGCGGTATTTGCGTTTTTTGCGGCCAAGGGGCGACCGCTGTTCACCCTGGTGCAACAGAAGCTGGGCCATCTGAATACCATCTTGCAGGAGAATCTGGCCGGAGTACGAGTGGTCAAGGCCTTTGCCCGAGAGCCGTGGGAGATGGAGCGGTTTGGCGATAGTAACCTGGAACTGCGGGATGCCAGTCTTAGCGTGGGGAGGATGTTCTCCTTCGTCATGCCCCTGATCTTCACTCTGGCCAACCTGGGCACATTGACCGTGGTCTGGGGAGGTGGCTATCAAGTGATCGCCGGTCGATTGACCATTGGCGAACTCGTGGCCTTTCAGGGCTATCTGATGATGACCATGTTTCCCATGGTCATGCTGGGCATGATCATCATGTCTGTTTCTCAGGCCGGAGCTGGCGCTGACCGCATCTTTGAGATCCTGGACGCTGAGGTAGAAGTCAGGGACAAGCCTGGCGCGCAAGAGCTGCCGTCGATTGACGGCCGAGTCGTGTTCGAGAATGTCACCTTCCGCTACTTCCGCGACCAGGATGCGGTGTTGAAGGGGGTCAGCTTCGTCGCCGAGCCAGGGGAGACCGTGGCGCTGTTCGGGGCGACGGGCTCGGGCAAGAGCACCATCATCAATCTCATCCCCCGCTTCTACGACGTGAGTGAGGGAAAGGTGATGTTGGATGGCTATGATGTGCGCGATGTGAGCCTCGACTCGTTGCGCCGGCAGATCGGCATTGTGCTTCAAGAGACCATCCTCTTTGGTGGAACGATCCGGGAGAACATCGGCTACGGCCGCCCTGACGCCACTGAGGACGAAATCATCGCCGCAGCGAAGACGGCCGAGGCACACGAGTTCATCGCCAGCTTCCCAGATGGCTATGATACGGCCGTGGGTGAACGTGGCGTCATGCTCTCCGGGGGTCAAAAGCAGAGGATCGCGATAGCTCGCGCTCTGCTGATTGATCCGCGGATACTCATCCTGGATGATAGCACCAGCAGCGTTGATGTCGAGACGGAGTATCGCATCCAGAAGGCCTTGGAGCGCCTGCGTGTTGGTCGGACCAGCTTCATCATCGCTCAGCGGATCAGCACCGTCCAAGACGCCGACAAAGTTGTGGTCCTGGACGGGGGACAGATCGTAGCCCAAGGCACTCACGAAGAACTGCTGGAGAGCAGTCCCATCTACACTGAGATCTACCGCTCGCAACTACAGGACGATCGTGAGTTGAGACCCGACCCAGAGGTGGTGACGAGGGCCGAATTGAGCAGGGAGGAGAGCTGATGTTCCATGGCGGTCCGGGACATCCCTTGAGGCGGGAGGTTGAAGAGACGAGCGATTTCCGTCGAACACTGGTCCGGCTCCTCGCATATCTGCGGCCCTACGCAGGCCACCTGGCACTGGCAAGCCTGTTTGTGCTCGTCAACACCGTCCTCACCGTCGCTGCACCAGGCCTCATTGGTGCGGCGGTAGACCTTCTGTGGCAATTCATCAGCGGTGAGATCGAGGCTGGCGCCGCTTGGGGCGGGCTGAACAAGATCATGGTCTTGTTGCTAGTCGCCTACGCCGGTGGCTGGGGGGCCAACCTGGGCGCTTTCTACATCATGGTGACTGTTGGCCAGAACGTTCTGTATGACTTGCGGGAACAGATCTTTGCCAAGATACAAGCCCTGTCGTTGAGCTTCTTCGATCAGCATGAGGCTGGGGATCTTATGTCCCGCTTGACCAATGATACCGATGTCATCAACCGCGTACTCACCATGGGCCTCATACGGCTGGTCAGCAGTGCCTTGACCTTGATCGGCATCCTGATAGCAATGTTCGTGCTGAACTGGAGGCTGGCGCTGGCCAGTTTCAGCGTCCTGCCGGTCATGGTTCTCAGCACAGTCTTCTTCTCGAGCCGGGCGCGCCGGGCCTTTCGGGTGACACGCCAGACGATCGGGGGCGTGAGCGCGGAATTGGAGGAGAATATCGCCGCTGTCAAGGTGGCTCAGGCCTTCAGCCGGGAGGACGCCAACGTTGAGGCGTTTCGCCAGGTCAGCGCCGCGAACCGGGACGCCAACGTCACCGCGGAGTCGATCACAGCCGCCTTTTCTCCGACTCTGGACGTTCTCGGCACCATCGGCGTCGCCGTCGTGGTGGGCTTCGGTGGCTATCTGGTGCTGAACGATCTGGCCACGATCGGGGTGATTGTGGCCTTTGTGCAGTACGTGCGGCGGTTCTTCGAACCGGTCCGGGCGATAGCCATGATCTGGGCCAACTTGCAGGCGGCCATCGCCGGCTCGGAGCGGATTTTCGAATTGCTGGACACGCCTCCGGCCATCGCGGATGCGGCCGACGCTGTTGAGTTGCCTACCATTGTGGGGAGGATCGCTCTCGAGGACGTGTGCTTCGAGTATAAGCCTGGCGAACCGGTCCTTCAGGAGGTGAATCTGGTGGCTGAACCGGGCCAGACGGTGGCTCTGGTTGGGCCCACTGGGACGGGCAAGACCACGGTCATCAACCTCATAGGACGCTTCTACGACGTCTGCGGGGGCCGGGTGACGGTGGATGGACATGATGTGCGCCACGTCTCCCGCGCCAGCCTGCGCAGCCAGATGGGCGTTGTTCTCCAGGACACGTTCCTGTTCTCGGACACGGTGATGGAGAACATCCGGTACGGTCGGCTGGACGCCAGCGACGAGGAGGTGGTCGAAGCGGCCAAGCTGGCCAACGCCGACGATTTCATAACCCGCTTGCCGCAAGGATATCAGACTGAACTGACGGAGCAGGCCAGCAATCTCAGCCAGGGCCAGCGACAATTGATCTCCATCGCGCGAGCCATTCTCGCCAATCCCCGCATCCTCATACTGGATGAGGCGACCTCGAGCGTTGACACACGAACAGAGCTGCTCATCCAGAAAGCTCTGGGTGGGTTGCTGCAAGGCCGAACCAGCTTTGTCATCGCCCACCGATTGAGCACCATTAGGGACGCCGACCAGGTGATCTTCATCCAGGATGGTCGGGTTGCGGAGAGAGGAACGCACCAGGAGTTGCTGGCGAAGCAGGGGCTGTACTATGACCTGTACATCAGCCAGTTCCGGACCGAGGAGAAGGCAGAGCCTGCACGGTGCGAAGAGTTGTAGACGGCGCGGTGTGTCGGTGATCGCATATGAGGAAGGGCCGCGCCACAGTGCCACCTGGTTGAGTTTCGTGAACTGCAGTTCAAGGACAGGAACCGGTTTTTCAGATGCAAGAGGCGATCATGAATCGAAGAGCAATTCAGGACCAGTTTCTGAGGGACAACCACTGCTGGGGATGTGGACGCCTCAACGAGCATGGTTTGCAGCTGAAGAGCTATTGGCTGGGTGAAGAGGCGGTGGCCATCTGGGAGCCACAGAGCTACCACGCTGCCGGTCCACTGGACGTTGTCAATGGCGGGATCATAGCGACCATCATCGACTGCCACTCGGCGTGTACCGCGATGGCGGCGGCCTATCAAGCAGAAGGGCGGGAGATTGGCACGGAGCCTCAGATCTGGTGTGCCACTGCATCCTTGCAGGTCACATACCTGCGACCGACGCCTATCGACCAGCCGGTCGAGTT
>JAUWLF010000081.1 GCA_030613785.1 Chloroflexota bacterium
AGACGGAGGACGTCTACGAGACCTTATTTGCACCTACTGAGAGCCAGAAAGGAGAGGGCGCCATGGTAACATTATCATTTGAAAGAATGGCTTCCCTTCGGTAACATTCTTATTTGACTGGACACGGCTGGCCTCAAACCCGGCGAGGGATCGCCGCCGTTAATGGTGCCACGCAAGACGTGATGCCGCCTCTGGACTGGTCCCTTCCGCAAGCCCGGCGCGCCGACCGCCCTCGAAGGGTAGCAAAGATTGGCAACCTGCACCAGAGCGGCCGCCCAGTCCCCCGTGGGTTACAGGAACCTTCCACAGGCCTCCTGCGCGTGGACTTGACAGTTCCGCAGGATTCTCATATAATGAACTATGACGCAGCGCGTCATGAACTCCGACTGGTAGATGTATGTAAGGGAGGTCAAGACAATGGCAAGAAAGAAGGAAGAGATCAAGCAAGAAGAGGAGAAGGTCAGCCCCATACTGGCCCCTCTTCGAAAAGTGGTCCTGGCTAGCATGGGGGCGGTGGCCATCGCCCAGGAGGAGGCCGAAGAGCTGATCAACAAGCTGGTCGAGCGAGGCGAGATCGCCCGGGAAGAGGGCAGGGATCTCATGCAGGACATGATGGCCAAGCGACGGGAGAAGATCGAGGGTCGATTCGACACCCGGGTGCAGGGCGCCTTGGAGAAGATGAACGTGCCCACCAAGGCCGATCTCAAAGCGGTGGAGAAGAAGCTCGACGAGCTGAACAAGAAGCTGGACAAGCTGGTCAAGTAACAGCGCCGAACCACGTGACGGAGAAGGGGGCATCCTGTGCCCCTTCCCCCTCCCCTGTCTAGGAAACAACTACCTTGCGCCTGATCAAGAAATACCCCAACCGCAAGTTGTACGACACCGAGGACAAGCGGTATGTCTCCCTGCGCAGCATCGCCTCCCTGGTGATAGCCCGGGAGGAAGTCCGAGTCGTGGACAACACCAACGGAGAGGAGATAACCACCCTCGTGTTGTCCCAGATCCTGCGAGAGCAAGAGAGAAAAGGGAGTTTCCTTCCCCAGGCTCTCCTCTCCTCGTTGATCAGAAGGAGCGCAGGTAGCCTCAACAACCTGAGGGACTCCTTTCAGGCATCTTTGAGCGCTTTGCAGGCCCTGGAAGTCGAAGTCCGAGAGAGCATAGACACGATGGCACAGAGAGGCGAGATCAGTATGACAGAGGCCCAAGAATTGCGCGAAGAGCTATTGCGCGCAGCGAGGCGTAGACAGATAGCTATGGAGGAAAGGATCCTCCAGGAGATCGAGGCGTCGTTGACTCGTCTCGGCATGCCAACTAGGTCGGATCTCGAAGGAGTGAGCAGTCGATTGGCAGAGGTCGAAGCCAAGGTGGATTCCCTCCTGCGCGACCGCGCTTGACAGCCTCCCCACTTTCACAGCGGTGCCCCACCCAGACACACAACGCCAGCCCTTAACCTCGCTGGTTTCCCCCAGGATCTTCACCCGTTCCCCTTGACAGCTCGCACCAAATCCAGTATATTGAGTGAGCGCTCACTCAGTCTGGCGCCAAGGGAGGAAAGCCAATGCCTACACAAGGCGAAGCAACCAAGCGACAACTACTGAAGGAGCAGAGAGAGGCCCAGATTCTCGATGCGGCAGCCCGGGTCTTCGCCAGAAAAGGGTACCAGAGGGCGACGACCAAGGAGATCGCATCCGAGGCTGGCGTGGCCGAGGGCACGATCTACAACTACTTCGATAGCAAGAGGGATCTGCTGATCGCCATGGCGTCGCGTTTGGCCTTGGACTCCCTTCACGAGCTGAACTCCCTTCCGCCGAGGGAGGACGTGAAGGCATATGTGCTCGCTTTGGTCACCAACCGTTTCGATCTACTCCTCAAGAACATAGACCTGGTGAGAGCGTTGATGCCTGAGGTTCTGGTGGATGATGACCTTCGCCAAGCATACATGGATGAGGTACTCTCTCCCGCCGTCTCTTATCTTGGGGAGTACATCGACGACAGAATCCAGGCTGGCGGGTTCCGCAAAGTGAAGACCGACGTTGTGGCCCGAACCATGATCGGCGCGGTGATGTCCTTCGGGTTTCTCTGGCTGCAAGAACGCTCAGAAGTCGACGAACGGTCACACGAGGAATTGGTGTCCGAAGTAGCAGGGCTCTTCCTGGACGGTCTGCGTGTCCGCCCGGTCGAGGAGAACGATAGGGAATCATGATCAGGCGCACTCTCGCTATCACGCGCAAAGAGATAATCCACATCATACGCGACCCCCGGTCACTTGCCATGATGTTCATGATCCCGGTCATTTACCTCGTGCTCTTCGGCTACACCGCCACTACGGACATCGAGCATCTGCCCACGGCCGTGCTGGATCAGGATCGCACATCGCAAAGCAGAGAACTGGTTGACGCTTATCGTGCGTCGAACTACTTCGACATCCTTTTCTACGTGCGGAGCGAGGAGGAGATAGGCAAACTGATAGACCAAGGACAGGCCAAGGCAGGAATGATCATTCCCGCTAGCTATGGCAAGAATCTGACCACAGAGAACCAGGCCTCCATCGCTTTCGTCATTGATGGCTCCATGCCTACCGTCGCCATGACCGCCTTGAGCGCCGCCCACACCGTGGCTCAGGCCCAGTCTACCGCGCTCATAGAGAGGGTGTATGGCCTCAACATCGAGGACCAACCAGGCGTCGATGTCCGTCCACGGGTCTGGTACAACCCGGACATGAAAAGCGCGAACTTCATGATCCCAGGGGTCATGGCCATGATCTTGCAGATACAGGCCACCATCTTCACTGCCCTGTCCATCGCCAGAGAGAAAGAGGAGGGCACCATCGAGCAGTTGATCGCGACCCCTCTCCGGTCCATGGAGTTGATAGTGGGCAAAGTGACTCCCTACGTGGTCATCAGCCTCTTCAACCTGATCGAGGTGCTGCTCATCGGCGTCTTCTGGTTCGGAGTCCCAGTAAACGGCAGCGTCCTGCTGCTGCTAACCCTGGGGGTCCTGGCTCTACTGGTCTCCTTGGGAATCGGTCTCTTCAATTCCACCATCGCCAACACGCAACAGGAAGCAATACTCCTCACCTTCTTCCTTATGCTTCCCTTCATCTTCCTCTCGGGCTTCTTCTTCCCCCTGGAAGCGTTGCCGCACGTGCTTCAGATCATCAGCTACTTGATACCTCTGCGATATCTGCTGGTGATTACACGCGGGATCATACTGAAGGGAGTGGGGCTAGACATCCTCTGGGATCAGGCACTGGCCCTTGCCCTTTTCGCCATCGTCATCCTCACCTTGGCGGCCTCGCGCTTCAGGAAACGGTTATGAGTAGTCGCATCATGTATGTCATCTACAAGGAGTGCATTCACATCGTGCGCGACCCCCGCACCTTGGCGGTGATTTTCCTCTTCCCTGTGCTGCAATTGATCCTGCTGGGCTATGCGATCACCACTGACATAGAACACCTGCCGACCATCGTCTTGGATCAGGACGTCACCCCTCAAAGCCGTGATCTCATACAAGCCTATAGGGCGTCTAACTACTTTGACATCACTCGTCATGCCAGCAGCGAGGAGGAGCTACGTCGCTCGATAGACAAAGGCACATATCGAGCGGGCCTCATCATCCCCGCCGGGTACGGGCGCGATCTGGGGAAGACGGGAAAGTCCCAGGTCTCCTTTGTGATTGACGGCTCCGACCCTTCTGTGGCCACCATGGCCTTCTCCGCGGCTCAAACCATCGCCCAGGCTCAATCACTGCAACTGGCTATACAGACCAAAGGTGTCGACCCACAGGATCTGCCCGGCATCGAGGTCCATCCTCGCGTATGGTACAATCCAGACATGAAGAGCGTCAACTTCATGATACCAGGTCTGATAGCGCTAATCCTGCAATTGCTGACCACGCTCTTGACCTCGCTGTCAATCGTGCGGGAGAGGGAACAGGGTACCATTGAGCAGTTGATCGTAACCCCCATCAGACCCGCTGAGCTGATACTGGGCAAAGTCGCCCCCTACACGGCCATCGCGTTTCTTGACCTGGCTATGATACTCGCCATCGGTGTGTTCTGGTTCGGCGTGCCCATCAAGGGCAGTGTGATTCTGCTACTTGCCCTCTCCCTGCTGTTCCTTTTGACTACGCTAGGACTGGGCATCTTCATCTCCACCGTGGCCAGATCCCAGCAAGAGGCGATGTTCCTCAGTCTCTTCACCCTATTACCCTCCATCTTTCTCGCCGGCTTCCTCTTCCCGCTGGAGGCGATGCCCGAGACTCTGCAGTGGATCAGCTATGTAGTGCCGTTGAGGTACATGCTAGTCATCGTGAGAGGCATCATCCTCAAGGGAGTCGGACTCCGGATTCTGGCGCGCGAAGTGATAGCCCTCGCCATCTTCGGGGTTGTCATCTTCAGTGTCGCAGCCAGGCGCTTCCGCAAACGGTTGGAATGATGGTGTCGAGCAGATTCACGAGTGCATGTGGACCTCCGCTGAAGAATACTAGCCTACCTGTCTTCTTGAATAGGATACCTCGGCCCACGATGGCCCGTCAGAGTTTGAACGGCGTAGCTCCCGCAATATCGATGTGCATGCCATGGTGCGGCAACACCGACGCACGGACTGCGGGAACCAAGGCGCGCGTTCTTGGACGGCGAGCTACTCACCGAATGCCATACCTCAGCCACCAACATCTCAGGAGCCATGATCCCTGCCCTCAATCCCCAGACGCACTCTCCGAATGCACGGGGCCACCACAAACTCGGGTCCCGTGCGGAGTCGCCAGCCCACCGCGCCCTGTGCTTGACAAGTCCCGGCATCCATACTATCTTTCTGGTTGGACGTCCAACCAAACAAGCTGGGAGCGAAAATGACTGCCCCACCGCGTTCAGACGAAAAAGCGGAAATCATCCTCAACGCTGCTCGCAAATGTCTCGGCGAACGCGGTTACTCCGCCACAACCATATCCGAGATCGCCGCCGAGGCTGGCGTCAGCCGGGGCCTGCTCCACTACTACTTCAAGAGCAAAGAGGAGTTGCTGGCTCAGGTTGTGCGGGCCAGCAGCGAGGGCACGCTGGAACTGGTGGAGCAGATGTTTGCTCAAAGCCAGACAGCAGACGACCTGGCGGCGGGGCTGACCCAGGCACTGCGAGCCATCATCGACACCGACCCGACCTACCTCAATCTTGGCGTCGAGTGCTGGACGGTGGCCCGGCAAAGCCCGTTGGTGGCCCGTGAACTGGAGGAGCTCTTCCATGAGTTTCGGGACGCGTTCCGGAAGGGGCTGGTACACGCGGTGGAGCGAGGCGTCATTGCGCCGGCGATTCCGCTGGATGGGCTGGCGGCGCTGCTCTTAGCCATGACTGATGGTCTGACTGCGCAGTTCCTGATCCACCCGGAACTGGCCGCCGACGAATCAATGTGGAAAGCACTGGAGATGGCAGTGTGCACTCTGCTCGGAGATGGTACCTGACAAACGAAAGCGCGCGCCTTTGGCCATGAGTGTGCTCGGCTGACAAGCTGTACCGACGGCAAAAGTCACCACCGTAGGATGGAAAACACAGAGATGCAATAGGGAGGTGCATAGAATGCTTGGGAACTCGTTCATGGCCGCTACCCTGCTAATAATCGGAGTCTTGACCGGCTGGGGAATACCCCTGGCCGTCAAGAGCGAACGACCATACGGCCTGTGGGGCGACATCCTCGCCAGCGGGTTGTCCATGCTGACCTGGGGACTGGCGGCCTGGATCTTCGTCCTGCCCGCACTGGGCCTGACGGGCTGGGTGGCGATAATTGCCGCCATCGGCGACTCCTGGGGTTTGGCTCTGCTCGTTCTGTGGCTGATGCGTCGCATCAAGAGCTAGGAAGGTCTCCACACCAGTAGAGCACGGATTATGAATCTCGCGAGAACGCTCTCCATCATACGTAAGGAGATGTGGCACATCCTTCGCGACAGGAGGACCTTCCTGCTGGTCACTGTTTCTCCGGTCTTCCTGCTCCTGGTGTTCGCCTACTCCATGTCGGTGGAGATCAGGAACGTGGCCATCGCCATTCTGGACTACGATCAAACTACTCTGTCGCGCCGCTATCGGGACGGTCTCGCCAGCACCGGCGATATCCTGATCAGGTACTGGCCCGAAGACTACGCGGAACTGCAGATCAGGCTGGAACGCCGACAAGCCAAGGCAGCAGTAGTCATCCCCGCCGGCTTTGAGAGGGATCTCGTTGCTGGTCGCGAGGCAAGTCTGCAGGTGATCGTGGATGGCACCGATCCCAACACAGCCAATCACACCATCACACACATCGGCGGATACACGCAGGGTCTGGCCCTGGAGATACTCGGGGAGGCCCTCGAACGTCAGGGGGTTAGCGCGGATCAATTGGCACCCATAGATCTTCGCATGCGCACCTGGTACAACCCCACCCTAAAACCCATCATCGGCTGGGTGCCGGGTCTCATCGCCATCGTCCTTGGGATGCCAGCCGTAGCTGCCACCCTGGCCCTGACTGCCGAGAAGGAGAAGGGAACATTGGAGGCGCTGATCACTACGCCACTGAGGCGGTCAGAGCTCCTGGTCGGCAAGCTCATCCCATACGTTCTCAGCGGCCTGGTGAGTGCGGTGCTTTGCGCCCTGGTGGGCGTCTATTTGCTCGGCGCCCCTTTCCGAGGCAGCCCCTTTCTCTACCTTCTCCTATCAGCCGACTTCTTCCTTGCTGCCCTGAGCATATCCTTGCTGATCTCCGTCTTTGTGCCTAGCCAGCAGGCAGCTATGGTCTGTGCGCTGCTGATCTTCCTGTTTCCTGGCTTCTTCATGTCGGGGCTTTTCTACCCCATCGCCAGCATGCCGCCTGAAATGAAGATGGAAGCCTACATGATGCCCACAACCCACTACCTGACCATTACGCGGGGCCTGTTCCTGAAGGGCCTGGGCATGTCTTCCCTCTGGCCCTTCGCCCTGGCCCTTCTTGTGATGGGCATAGTTGTAACCGGAGTAGCAATCCTTACCTTCAAGAAGAGACTGGCGTAGCCAAGATGTTTCGTCGAATATGGCATCTGGCCACCAAGGAACTCATCCACCTGCGCCGGGACATCCTCCTGGTGTCGTTCCTGGTTCTTGGACCGGTGTCGGAGTTGGTGTTCATCGCCTGGTCCACCTCTGCACCTATCGAGCATCTGCCTACGGCGATTGTGGACCAGGATCGCACCGAAGTCAGCCGAGCGTTGGTGGTCGCCTTGGAGAACTCTGAGACATTCGATGCGAAGTACTACCCCAGCAGCGAGAGCGAGTTGAGTGCACTCCTGGACGCTGGCTCGGTCTCTGCGGGCGTTCTCATCCCAACTGGCTTTGCGGAGAGGCTGTCTATGCCGGGCTCCGAAGCGCCTCAAGTCCAGGTCATCCTCGATGGCTCTGATCCCGCGGCTGCCCGCGCGGCGGAGATGACCGCCCAGGGAGTGATAGAGAGTTACGCACAGGAGAGATTACTCCAGACCTGGGGGCACGTGGCGGGCCAGACAGGAGAAGTCATCAGGACCGACGTGCGTGTATGGTTCAACGAGGAGTTATCGCAGGCCAATTATACCGTGCCCTCGGAGATGGGTTTCATGCTCTCGATGGTGGCCTTGATGGTAGCCGCCATCAGCATCGCCCGAGAGCGCGAACTCGGCACCTTCGAGCAGTTGATGGTCACGCCCATCCGCAGTTGGGAACTGATTATCGGCAAGGCGATACCTGCAGTGCTCATTTCATACTTCGACTTTCTTTTGATGCTGGGCATCACCGTCTACATCTTCGGGGTGCCCATGAAAGGCTCCTTGCCGCTGCTCCTGGTGCTGGCCCTATTGTACATCTTTGTTGAGCTAGGTTGGGGCTTGTTGATCTCAGGGTTCTGTCGAACACAACTGCAAGCCCTCCTTCTGGTGATGGTCGTGGCCATGGTGGGCATGGTTTTTTCCGGCTATGCCTTCCCTGTTGATACCATGCCGCCGGTGATGCAGATGCTGGCCAATCTTGTGCCCATCAAGCATTGGCTGCTGATCATGCGGGATATCATGCTCAAGGGTGCCGGGATTACTGTGTTCTGGAAGGAGTTGGTGGCCCTGGCCGCCCTGGGCGTGATAATCAACGGCATAACCTTGACCGTCCTGCGAAAGCGACTAGACTAGTTAATTGACGGAGGGACACCCTATGAGTCAGGTGATCCGGTGGGTGGGCTGTAAAACTGGTGGATCACAACTATGAGGCAGATGGTGCGACGCACGGCCTCGATCTGCGGGAAGGAGTTCATCCACATCGCCCGGGATGGCAGGACTTTCTTCCTGGTGTTTGTCTCGCCAGCTTTCATGCTGGTTATGCTGTCTTATCTCTTCACGTGGGACGTTGAGCACTTCGTATTGGCAGTTTTCGACCAAGACAAGTCCTCCCTGTCGCGGCAGTACACTGCTGCGCTTACTCAAGATGGCATGTTTGAGATACGCTATGATCTGGCCAACAGTAAGGAGGTTGACGAGCTACTGGTCTCGGACCGAGTGCATGGCGTGCTGGTGCTTCCGCCCGGATTGATGGATCACGTCAATAGTGGACAGACCGGCTATCTCCAAGCAATCCTTGACGGCACCAACCCCGGAACTGCCGCCCAAGTGCTGGGGCAACTTCGCGGTCGCACCCAGGCTTTCATGACCAGCTTCCTATCACTATCCGAAGAGGCTGAAGCTAGCGTGGTCCCCATAGACATCCGCACGCGAGTCTGGTACAACCCCAACCTCAGGGCGCTGCACAGTATGGTGCCTGGTCTCATCGCGGTGGTGATGTGCACGCCAGCTTTCTCGATCGCGACTTCATTCACCCGCGAGAAAGAGATGGGCACCATGGAGAGCCTGAATGCGACGCCCCTGCGGGGCGCGGAGCTGCTCCTGGGCAAGCTACTGGCCTACATCGCCTGTGGCGTAGTCAGTGTCGTTCCAGTGGTGTTGATGGCGACCTTTTGGCTCCGGGTACCTTTTCAGGGCAGCTTTCTGCTCTTCTTGCTCCTGACCGCAGTTTTCCTGCTGGGCGTCTTGGCCCTGAGCCTCCTGCTGTCCAGTTTCCTTGGCAGTCAGCAAGCGGCCATGGTCGTGGTGCTCCTGCTGCTCTACCTCCCCAGCATGTTTCTCTCGGGTCTGATAGATCCTGTGGATACGACCTCCTTGAGCGCGCAGTTGCTGGCCACTCTCTTGCCCACGACACACTACATTACCATCTCGAGGGGCATCTTCCTTAAGGGAGTGGGCCTGGGCGCGCTCTGGCCTTCGGCCGCGATGCTGGCTGGCATGGGCACGGTGTACATGTTGCTGACGATCAGGCTCTTCAAGAAGAGATTGGGATAGGGAACATGTGGGGTCGAATCGTCACCTTGGTCGTCAAGGACTTCCAGCAGTTCATGCGGGACAGAGTCCTGATCACTTTCATCCTCTTGGGCCCCACCCTGCAACTGGTGTTGATCGGACAAGCTACCGGTGCCGACGTCGGGCACCTGCCGTTGGCAGTCGTGGACAACGACCGAACAGGTGACAGCAGAGCACTGATCGTGGCCCTGGACAACCTTGGGGAATTGAACGTCACGCATGCTGTAGATCATGTGAAGGAAGCCGGTGCACTGCTGGACCGGGGAGAAATCACCGTTGCGGTGGTGATTCCGCCAGGTTTCGCCGCAGCGCTGAGCTCACCCCGTGAGAGACCATCGGTGCAGGTCTTGGTGGACGGCTCCAACATCATCGGCGCATATACAGTGGTGGGTGCCGCAGAGGGCGCGATTGGGGAATTCGGGCGGGACATTGTGGTGGAGCGACGGGAGTTCACACCTGGAGGAAACCTCACTGTGCCGATACTGGACCTGAGGTCTACGGCCCGCTTCAACGAGGAGATGAACCACCGCTACTACCTGCTCCCCGCCCAGTTGAGTCTTATCGTTCACATCGTCACCCTGACGGTGGCCTCAGTGGGAATCGTAAGGGAACGGGAGACAGGCACGCTGGAGCAGCTAATGGTCACGCCGTTGAGTCGAATCGAGTTGATAGTTGGCAAAGCCACCCTGCCCACTCTAATAGCCTTTGTGAACTACCTCGTCATGTTGGCCATAGTTGTGTGCGGTTTTGGGGTTCCCGTGAGAGGATCCGTGCCTTTGCTGCTGGCAGTGACACTACTGTTCATCATGGCGCAACTGACCTGGGGACTGGTCATCTCCGCAGTATCGGCCACGCAGCAGCAAGCGATTCTGCTGATCTTCATGATTGCCATTCTGAACGTGGCCTTCTCCGGCTATCTGGTGGCGGTAGAGAACATGCCTCTGCCGATGCAGTGGCTTTCAAGTTTCTTTCCTATCCGTCACTACCTGTCGATGATGCGTGGCATCATGCTCAAAGGAGCCACGTTGGCGAACCTTCAACCGCAACTCACAGCCCTGACCATGTTGGGTATCGCCAGCCTCATCGTGAGCGTGCGAAGCTTTCGAAAACGATTGGAGTGAGAGATTGAGGAACAAACCATTTCGCCCAAACCGCGTCTTTTGCAAGAGACCTTCCAGAGGCATATCAGCCACGACTGTCATCTATGAGTCTCTGAGGTCTCAGTTGACAACCTTTCCCAGAACGAGTACGCTTGATGAGTGAGCACTCACTCACCCGGTATGTGGCTTGATCGATGGAGGCACAGATAGCTGATGCCCACGGCAAACGGATACGTTATTGAAACTCACGATCTGACGCGCAAGTTCAAGAATGTGGTTGCTGTTGACAACTTGAATCTGGGCATAAGCCAAGGGGAGATCTTTGGCTTGGTGGGACCTGATGGTGCGGGCAAGACCACCACCATCCGCCTGCTGTGCGCCATCATGAACCCCACCAGCGGGAGCGCAAAGGTGGCAGGCTTCGACGTGGTCAAGGAAGCCGAGGAGATAAAGAAACGCATCGGATACATGGCACAGCGCTTCAACCTCTATGGTGATCTCTCGGTCTTGGAGAACTTGAACTTCTTCGCCGACATCTTCGCGGTGACGGGCGAAGAGCGGAAAGAGAGGATCGCCCAGTTGCTGGCCTTCGCCCGCCTCACCGAGTTCCAGGATCGGAGGGCCGCCAAACTCTCAGGCGGTATGCAGAAGAAGCTGGCTCTGGCCTGCACCCTGATCCACGAACCCGAGATCCTGTTCCTCGACGAGCCCACCACAGGCGTAGACCCTGTCTCACGTCGAGAGTTCTGGGACATCCTGACGGATTTGCACCTCCGTGGAGTGACCCTCTTCGTCAGCACCCCCTACATGGATGAGGCGGAGCGCTGCTCACGCGTGGGAATGATGTTTGAGGGTGAGATGATTGTCTGTGACGAACCCGAGAAGGTGAAGGAGCTAGTAGCAGGGGAGCTGGTTGAACTGAGACCGAAAGACCTGAGACGGGCTAGAGATATCATCGCCGGCCTGGACGGCGTCCTCGAGGTCCAGACCTACGGCGATCTGCTGCACGTTTTCGTAGACAGCGTAGGACGCCGCATGCCCGAACTGGAGGCCCACCTCAGGAAGGAGGATGTGGGGGTGTCAGGGCTGCGCCAGACCAGGCCCCGGATGGAAGAGGCCTTCATCTCTCTCATCAGCAAACGGATAGCAGAAGGGCGCACCAGCAATCCCGTCGATTCGGGTGCGCGGAATGGCAAAAGCAACTGAGTCCAGCACCGATGCAGCGACGCCGACCACCAAGGAGCACACCACATGCAGAATGAGTACTCTGTGGTAGCCAAAGAGCTGACCAAGGAATTCGGCGATTTCACCGCTGTCGATCATGTCAGCTTCGACATCAGAACGGGCGAGATCTTCGGCTTCCTCGGGCCCAACGGATCCGGCAAGACTACTACCATCCGTATGCTCTTGGGTCTGCTGCGCCCCACTGAGGGAGGGGGCACAGTTCTTGGCTTTGACATTGTGAAGGAATCGGAGGAGATTCGCAAGCGAATAGGATACATGTCCCAGCAGTTCAGCCTGTACAACGACTTGACCGTTTCCGAGAACCTTAACTTCTACGGGGGCACATATGGGGTCTCTGGACAACGCCTCCGCGAGAGGAAAGAATACATCCTGGAGATGGCCAATCTCAAAGGAAGAGAACGGGAGATGACCAAGAACCTATCTGGGGGCTGGAAGCAGCGCCTGGCTCTGGGTACGGCCATCATCCACGAACCGAAGATGCTGTTCCTCGACGAGCCCACCGCTGGCGTCGACCCCATCTCCAGACGTGCGTTCTGGGATCTGCTCTACGAGTTGTCTGAGGAAGGAACTACCATCTTCGTCACTACCCACTACATGGATGAGGCAGAGCACTGCCAGAGCCTGGCCTTCATCCATCTTGGCAGGATTGTGGCCCGAGGAACACCTCAGGAGATCAAGGAAACGATCATGAAGGGACAGGTCCTTGAGATAGATTGCTTGGAGCCAGATGTGGCTCTTAGCAGCCTGCGAGAGGCATCGGTCTTCGATGAGGTAGCTCTCTATGGAGCCCTGATCCACGTGGTGGGCGAGGACCTGGACAGCCATAGGCCGCTGATTGAGCGCCTGCTGCAAGAGCGCGACGTCGAGATCAGGAGTATGGACATCATTGCTCCCTCACTGGAGGACGTATTCATCTCCAGCATCAAGGAGGAGAACAGGAAACTGGCCTTCTCCAAGGGAGCCTGACACAGACCAAGGCAGACAGCAGCAAGAGGAGATAGTGCAATGAGACGGAGAATAGTGATCATCGTCGTTCCAGTGCTGGTGGTCATCGCCGCCGCAGGTGGGTGGTGGTATCTCAGCGCCAACCCTGCTCTGCGGACCCAACTCTTGTCCGAACTGGGATTGGGCACAGAAGCAATGGCAGAGGGGGTTCTCGCAGCTTCCGGCATCATTGAGGCGGAGGAAGTCTCGGTCACAGCTGAGATGGGGGGACGTGTGGCGGACGCGCTCGCCGATGAAGGCGATCTGGTGGGGGAAGATCAGGTTGTGATCCGCCTGGACGACGCTTTCCTCCAGGCTCAGATAGCCCAAGCGGAGGCAGGGCTCGACGCAGCCCAGGCTGCCTATGCGCAAACAGTAGCCGGCGCCCCTGAGGCGGAGATCCAGCAAGCCGAAGCACTGGTGACTCAGGCAGAGGCGGCTCGCGACGGGGCGCTCCAAGCGGTGAGGGATACCCAGACCGCTCGCGCCAACCCTCAGGAGCTCGAGGCTCGCATAGATGGGGCGCGAACTCAGTTGGCTATCGCCGAACTGACCGTTGATCAGGCCATAGCAAACACGCGAGCGGCGGACATTCAAGAGGCCTATTTCCCGCGGACCTACGCTCGGTTGCTGAAGGGGTTCGATGTTGAGTTTCTCCTGCCCAGCGGCGAGGTCTTCAAGAAACACATCAGCGTGCATGAGCCTTTTCTGGGCCAGGTCAGGCGACAAGGAAATCTAGCCATTCAGGAGGCATGGATGGCCTGGGAGGGCCTGTCTGCGGCGGAGGCCGCACGCGACGGAGCCCGCCAGCACCTCAACAACCTGTTGGCTATGAGAGACAACCCCTTGGAGGCCAATGCTCTGGTCACCGCTGCCGAAGCCCAATACGAGATCGCAGAGGCCAACGTTGCGGTGGCCCAGGCCCAACTGGACGCCCTCCGGGCCGGGGCCACGGAGGAAGAGGTGAGCATCGCAGAGTCCCAGGTGCAGCAGACCGAAGCTGCGCTGGACACCCTTGAGGTGCAGCTAGACAAGATGACCCTTCGAGCACCCAGAAGCGGCACCGTGCTGAAACGCGTGGTCAGCGTGGGGGAACTCGCCGCGCCGAACTTCTCTCTGCTGACTATAGCCGACCTGGACCAGGTCACTCTGACGGTCTACGTTCCAGAGAACCAGATAGGCTTGGTGAAGGTAGGCCAAACCGTACACGTGAACGTTGACTCCTTCCCCGAGAGGACCTTCAGCGGAGAGGTGGTGCACATCGCCTCGCGAGCCGAGTTCACCCCCAAGAACGTGCAGACCAAGGAGGAGAGGGTGAGCACAGTCTTCGCGGTCAAGATAGCGATTGCCAATCCAGATCATGCGCTGAAACCCGGCATGCCCGCTGATGCCCAGATCCTGGTGGAGAAATGAAGGGAGGCCAAGTGATGCGACTCAAGCCGAGAATGCCGGCCATGGCTTCTTTGTTGATCATCACCATTGTGATCGCTCTCCTGTGCTCTGCCTGTCAGACAACAGATGGAGCGGGGACCATCGAGGCCTCAGGCACCATTGAGGCGGAGGAGATCGTCATAGCTTCGGAGTTCGGCGGAAGGGTGGAAGAGATACTGGCCGGCGAAGGCGAGGAAGTAGAGGCAGGCCAAGTTCTAATACGGCTGGACACCGACCTTGTCGAGTCCCAAGCCGGAGAGGCTGAAGCAGCCCTGGCCGCAGCACACGCTAACCTGGCCCGTGTGGAAGCTGGCGCACGGCCGGGAGAGATAGCCACAGCAGAGGCTATGCTGGAACAAGCCTTGGCGGCCCGCAACGGAGCAGAACGCGCGTGCCGGGATGCCGTGGCGATACGGGACAACCCCCAGCAACTCAACACCCAAATAGACGAGGCTGGCACCCAAGTGGAACTGGCGGAACGGGGAATCACCCAAGCTCAAGCCCAGGTAGAGACACTTAGGATACAACGGGACGCCTACGCGGGTGGCGGTGATGATGAGAGCAAGACCAGGTACAACGCCCTTGACCAGCAGGTCCAGGCCGCTCAAGCGACGGTAGCCATCGCTGAGGAACAGGTAGCCGGTGCCAGGGCGCATTTGCAGAACCTCATCGACATGCGTCAGAACCCCGTTGCCCTGAACAGCGTCGTCAACCAGGCCAACGCACAGTACGAGGATACGGTGGCGGCGGTCGGTGTGGCCCAGGCCAGCCTGGATGCCTTACTGGCAAAGCCCACCCCGGAGGAAGTAGCTGTGGCTCAGGCCCAGGTGAGTCAGGCCGAGGCTGCCCTGGGTATGCTTCACATTCAACTGGAGAAGATGACCTTGTATTCACCTTTGAGCGGCTTGGTCAGCAACCGGTCCATCCACGCAGGAGAGACAGCCTCACCAGGGGCAACGCTGATGACCGTGGCCAATCTCGACGATGTCAAACTGACCGTCTACATACCTGAGAACCGCTACGGTCGCATTCAACTCGGACAATCGGTCAGCGTAGAGGTGGATTCCTTCCCCGGAAAAGCGTTCCACGGAGAGGTGACTTACATCTCCTCGCAGGCTGAGTTCACCCCACGCAACGTCCAGACCAAAGAGGAGCGAGTGAACACCGTCTTTGCGGTCAAGATCCTCATCCCTAACCGTGACCATGATCTCAAGCCTGGCATGCCTGCCGACGCCACCATAGTCGTGGAATAGGTCGCCACAACCGTATCACCTGCCAACAGCGCAGCCGGGCAAGAGATGCTCGCCTCTGTTGTCCCCCATGGGCACGGTTGATGTGGAGCCTTCTGTGAGATATAATGGGCTGAGTCACGACGACTAGGCCAACGGGAACAGGAGGTGGGGCATGTCACCGCTCAAAGTAGCGAAGATCATGGTGCTCACCATCCTGCTCATCGCGGCCGGATTCTTTTTCGGAAGCGCATGTGAGCGGATCAATCAACAGTATTATCTCATTCTTCTTCTCGACAGGGATTTCCTCTATGTTCTCCTCTCGTTGTTGTTGGCCATGGCCACAGTCGCGGTCACCGGTGGACTCGTGGCCGTGCTTGTCCGACCTTTCTGGATATGTGTCGTCGCCTTTGCCATCTCCGCCCTGGCTGCATTCTTCGCCTGGGAAGTGAGCCTCGCCAGCGGTGTGGCAGCTTTGATCTACCTCATCGTCTCCCTGCTATACAGTAGAGGAGTTGCTGAAGCGTTGGACAACACCCTGAAGTTCTCCGTGGAAACGATATCAGGAAGTCAGTCCAGATTGCTCGCAGGGCTCGCCATCGCTGCTTGCGCCAGCCTCTATTTCGGGTACGCAGTAGAGATTGAGGAGCGAGGCTTCGCTCTCCCGCCGGCAATGAGAGACATCATCAGCGAGATGACCATGGCACCGATGAGGGCGCAGATTGAAGCTCAGACGAACCTAACATCGGACGAGAAGAACGCTCTGCTGGCCCAAATAATGGGGAGTCTTGAAGAACAATGGATGAGACCCATGGAGGAGATGATACAATCCTATGAGAGGTTCGTGCCTTTGATGGTGGCCTTCATGCTCTTCCAAGCCCTGGCGGTGATCATTACCCTTTTTTCCTGGCTGCCAATCGTGATACTGGCGATGATCTTCCCCACTCTAACCGGCCTTGGCGTGGCGAAGAAGGTAACGGAAATGAGAGAGATGGAGAGACTGACTATGGACTAGGGCAAAGACAGCCTCGCTCAGTGAGTGGAGAAACAAGACACATGACGGCCAAGGCCGAAAAAGCGTGGAGATATGCGTTCCTGTAGCAGAAGTGTTCGCTCCGGTGGCTGATGTGAGCCCCCCAGATCGCTTCTGGGCACCTTGGCGGACAAGCTATTCGTCGAACCAAAGAGTAAGATCAACGTCGAGACACCGTTGCGAGGCACAAGGAGGCGGCCGGAGGCATAGCTGGCATGTCCGAAGAGCAAGAGACCAAGCTGGAAAAGGTGTATACTGCGTCGGGTCAGTTCCAGGCCCACGTGATCAAAGGCAAGTTGGAAAGCGAAGGCATCCCCGCCCTTCTCCAGTACGAGAGCCAGATCTTCGGCCTCACCGTGGATGGGATGGGAGCAGTGCGGATCATGGTCCCAGAACCCCTCGCTGAGCGAGCCAAGGAGATAATCACTCGTGCGGAGCCCTGATCTGACCCGAAAGGCCGAGGCTTCAGTTCGGTCGGATCGGCTGTGAGGCCTGAACGCCGAACATCAACCAGCGGGATTTCACACATGGGTTCTCAGAGCGCACGAATAGCCAGTCACCCTCTCGGGTGTTGGCGACGCGTATAGTACAACAGCATCGCTGATCCGAAGATGCCATTGGCGCACCAGCTCATAATGGTTTCGGCGCGCGAGGGAGAACGCAGGTCTTGATCATGGAGTCTCTGTCCGATGCGGAGAGAGAGTACGAGGATCAAGACTTCCGGGAGCTGACCGCCCGAGGAGAAGAGATCAATCTCAAGGAATTCCGAGAGTGTGCATTCACTGACTGTTCTCTTCGTGAGACGGCCTTCAGGGGCTGGGAGTTTCACAGTTGTGTGTTCAGACAATGCGACTTGAGTCTTGTTCATGTGAGGGACTGCAGATTCGTGAATGCGAGATGATCGGGGTCAATTGGGCTGTAGCTGATTGGCCCAGAGGCAAGTCGCTGTTCGCATGTATTGGCTTCTTTGACTACTCCGTCAGTTACTCGACCTTCATAGGTTTGAGCGTACGTGGCATCAACATCCCAAGATGCGTGGCCAGAGAGGTTGATTTCTCTGAAGCCAATCTCACTCTCGCCAATTGCACTTTCACGGATTTCTCCAAGAGTCGCTTCCTACACACAAACCTAACAGAAGGCGATTTTAGCGGGGCCACCGATTATTCGATCAACGCAAGTCTGAACGTGTTGAAGGGGACAAAGTTCTCGCTTGGTGAAGCAATGTCGCTGCTCAGTAGCTGGGATATAATCCTAGCCGATCCAGCAACGAGCGGATGTCAGGCCTGACAGATGCCGCCTTCCGGCGGCATTTCTCCCACCGGCTTGAGCACGAAGAGGCCACCCACTATGATCGCACCACGCGAACCTTATGTCAACGTTGCCCCACTCTACTTGGGCCATAATCTGCGGGATTATGTCCATGATGGCGCTGCCAGTATGGCCACGGGCAACGCCTCTTCACGGGCCGAGCGTGGAACGGAACAGATTGGCCTCCAACCAGCCGATGTCCTCAGAACGCACCACGGTGGCGCCGAACGCTATTGGGGCGCAGCCCCCGACTGGAAAGGCGACGATCACGTGCAGGGAACCTTCAACCAGACGTCCATAGCGTTATCGTCTTCAACCGCTACGCACATGACACACGAATACATAGGCAGCATCCACCTGCATACGACCGCCTCCGATGGCGCTGCCAGTCACGAGGAAGTGAGCCAGATCGCTTCCCAGGCTGGCCTCGATTTTCTCATCGTTACTGACCACAACGTTTTCACCACAGGCAAGGATGGGTGGTACGGAGATGTACTCCTTCTGGTGGGTGAGGAGATCCACGACACGGAGCGTGTCCCAGAGGCTAACCACTATCTGGCTCTTGGTATCCGGGAGCACATCGTCGGCCTTCGCAGGGGCACCCAAGAGGTCATCGATGCCGTCAACACACAGGGGGGCTTTGGCTTCATCGCCCACCCCTTCGAGCATAGCCCCTCTTTCACAGGCGAACCTGAACTGCCCTGGATCGATTGGCAGGTCACTGGATGCAGCGGTCTGGAGATATGGAATTACATGTCCGAATTCAAAAGCTATCTCCACAGCCTGCCGCGAGCACTGCCCCTCATCTTCTTCCCCCAGTTAGTGATGAGTGGACCGTTCCGCGAGACACTGGCCAAATGGGACGAACTGCTGCGATCCAGAAAGACGGTTGCCATCGCCGGCACTGACGCCCACGGGAACACATATCGAGTGGGTCCTCTCCGCCGTCCTGTGCTCGCGTATGGGCATTGCTTCAAGGCGGCACGAACCCACATCTTGACTCCTCGATCCTTCAAGCGAGAACTGGAGCACGATAAGGAATTGGTGTATGAGGCACTGAGGCATGGCAACTGCTTCACGGCCTACGACGCCATCGGTGACGCCTCCGGTTTCCGCTTCACGGGCCAGAGCGGCCAGCAGACCGCCACCGTGGGCCAGGACATCCCTCTGGGCGCAGGGGTCGACTTCGAGATCCTCTCGCCTCTACAGGCAGAACTGCGGTTGCTGAAAGATGGAGAGGTTGTCGGACGCGCCCAAGACAGCCGCCTAGAATATGGCGCGGGAGAAGATGGTGTCTATCGCGTCGAGGCCTATCGGAGGCACCTCCTCAAGCGCCGAGGCTGGGTGTTCACCAATCCCATCTATGTGACGAGCTAGAGACGCCTCAGCACCACCAACACGACGCCGAGTACTCCTGCGCCAGCGAAGGAAACCACCGCCAGGGTCAGCAGCAGGCTCGAAATCCATCTCGCTGAGCTG
>JAUWLF010000050.1 GCA_030613785.1 Chloroflexota bacterium
CTATGAGAAGATGTGGCTCTACTACAACTTCTTTCAGCCCGTCATGCGCCTCAGCGAGAAAATCACACAACCGTCCCTCTTTCCCCAAGGCCAACCTTTTCGCATCACACGACGCTTCGACCAAGCCCGAACCCCCTTCGACCGCCTATCTGAAACCGATGCCATCGCGGAAGAAGAGAAAGAACAACTTCGAACTCTTCGCGACCAGGTCAACCCTCGACAGCTCCGTCAAGAGATCTACCAACTCATCGATCATCATATCTTCCTCCTGCCCCCTGCCGTCCCAGGGAAGACGGAGGACGTTTACGAGACCTTATTTGCACCTACTGAGAGCCAGAAAGGAGAGGGCGCCATGGTAACATTATCATTTGAAAGAATGGCTTCCCTTCGGTAACATTCTTATTTGACTGGACACGGGAGCAGAAGCATGTCCGATTGACATGAGCTGTCAGATGCACTATAGTCCATGCGTCGGTGGCGGGTGGGAGTGGATCGAGAACCGAGGCGATGGCATGCTGACTGCAAAGTTGACCGCCGCAGCGCTGGTCACGAACGCCTTCGGCTGTAGGGACAGGATGACAGCAGGAATGGACCTCGGTCTCGGTGGGCCTTTGCGGCACGCGGAGAAGACGATAGCTGGGGTTCCATGCCCTCTAGGGACGGCTTTCTCCAAAAGTCATTGCATCTGCCCGAGTGCCTTGAGCAACCCTCGCCGCTCTGGCGTCGGGCAGGCCGGAGACGCACGCGTCTAGGAACCAGTCAGTGTACGAAAAATGATAGGGAGGTGAGATCATTCATGGAAGTTGACTATCGTCCGGCTGAAGAGGAAGACCTCGAACTAACCCATGCCGTTATGCTGGACTCATTGAATCAATTCGCTATGCAGAGGGCTCTGCCGCTCGTCGAGATGGATTTCCATGAGACCCTTCCTTTGTGGCGTCACTTCCTGGGGACCAGCGGTGAAGGTTTCTTGGTGGCCAAGGTGAAGACGCGGCTGGCGGGCTTCTGCTGCTACATACTCAGAGACAATCTCTGGTTTCTGTCGTATCTTGTTGTGGCCCCCGAGTTTCAAGGAACAGGCATCGCTAGAGAACTCTTCGAAAGAGCTATCCCCGAGGCACGAGGCAACGAGCAGGCCGAGGTCCTGGCTGCCTACACTGGCGCCTCAAACTGGTCGTCTATCTCTCTGTACACACGAAACGGCATCTTCCCGCGTATGCCTGTGCTGAAGTTGGAAGGAGACATCTCCGGTCTCGGTGCGGCCACCCGCGAGGTCGAGCCCCTACCCGGTGAAGTCGCTTCGCTGAGCGAGGAGACGATAGCTTTCATGAATGACATAGACCTTGAAGTCAGGGAAGCCAGTCGCGACGTTGATCACAGGTTCTGGCTAGGTGCGAGAGGAATGCGAGGCTACATTTTCAGGAGCGATGACGAAGTGATCGGCTACGCTTACGTAGGGGATGACGGGGCCATCGGACCACTGGCTGCTCTCGCTGCGGAGAATGTAGAACAGGTACTCTGTTTCTGCCTTGACCGCCTTTCCTCCAAAGGCGTGGACAGGTTCACGCTGTACGTTCCAGGTGACAACACAGGAGCTCTCTCCTTCCTCTACGACAGAGGCTTCAAGATCCACGACTTGGGCCTGGTGATGTCCTCCCTCCCTTTTGGCAAGTGGCAGAACTACATCATTTCACGTCCGTCTCTGCTGTAGAAAGATCTTCATCTGCGAACGGGGAACCGGCGGCGATGCGGAAGCAGAACAAGTTGATCCTTGTGGACGATGAGGCAGACGTTCGCTTCTCGCTGAAGGAGTTGCTACGGCGGGAAGGCCTACCAAGTCGCCAGTACGCTCTGTGGTGAGAATGTGTCCGCGCCATGACAGAAACCAGGACCACGGTACCCCAGGGCTACTTCAGAGCCACCACGCGCACATCTATGTGGTATGATTGACGTAGCAGCATCGTTTAGAGCGTGAGGAGAGATCGGAGCATGGCCGATAACAAGCGCGTTCTTGTGGTTGACGACGAGGAGAAAGTAGTCTTCTTCCTCCGGGAGAGCCTGGAAGAGTTGGGACATGACTATACGGTAACCGCGGCCAGATCAGCTGAAGAGGCGCTGGAGAAGATCACGGAGGAAGCCTACGACTTGGTAATCAGTGATCTGCGCATGCCCGGGCTCAATGGGCTCGAGCTATTCGAGAAGGTGAAAGAGGTCAGCCCCGGCACCCATCTGATCCTGATGACCGCCTACGGCTCAGATGAGGTGGAGGCCGAAGCCCACCGTCTGGAGACGTATGAATACATCACCAAACCCTTCCACGTCGCCGACCTCATAGAAGTCGCCCGCGATGCTCTAGCAGACATCGCTGTCAGCCAGACAGAGAAGCTCACCCTGTCGGAGGACCAGTTTGACGAGGTCAACAAGTCTTTGGGAAACCTCCGCTTCGAGGTTGGCGCCCGGTGTGTCCTGCTTGCAGACCTGGCCGGAGAGATCATCTCCGAGGTTGGCATCACCGAGGGGCTGGAAACCGGCACCTTCATTCCCCTTGTCGCCAATGGTCTCGCCACCATCTTCAAGATAGCTCAATACCTGGGGGATGAGGAGACCTTCAACCTGAATTTCTACGAAGGTAGGAGCTACGACATCTACTCCACCGGTGTTGGGAACGATCTCTTCCTGACCCTGGTCTTCGACAGAACAAAGCAAGCCAGCCGCATCGGCATGGTATGGCTGTACGCCAGGCGGACCATCCAGGACCTGCTGAGGATCGTTTCGGGCGTGGAGACTGAGATGGAAGCAGCACCGGAGATCGACGTTCGCGAAGAAATGGCCATGCCCGAGACCACAGACGAGCAGCCTGTTGACGCAGAGAAGCGAGAGATAATCGAGTCGGCGATGTCTAAACTAGCCGAGTCCGAGGAAGAGCCGGAGACCCCTGTCCGTACCCAGGAGGACACCTTTGGCATCGAAGAGGCCCTCAGGAAAGGGCTGATCGATGAGGACTTCGCCCAGCTCCTGAAGGGTGAGGATTAAGTGCCCACAGCACGTGTTCGACGAAGAGAGAGCCGCTACGGCCAGGTGGCGTCGCTCTCTTTGCTCACGTAGTCCGCGCATAAGGGAGATGGTTCCACGCCCCCTCCCTGTTGCGGCGCAGACACATGGGGATTGAATGTTTGCTCCGCTCGCGTGATGGGATTGGTCTTTCCAACGTCTCTTTCATCAGCTCTATGATAGAATAGACATGCAGTTGCCGATGGATCAGGAGGTAAGTGTAATGCCGGAGATCAGAGTATCCACCAGCAGTCACACGGAACTGGTAGACATCACCACTGACGTACAACGAGCGGTCTCCGAAAGCGGGGTGCAGGACGGGGTCTGTCACATCTACGTCCCTCACACTACGGCTGGGGTCACCATCAACGAGAACGCAGATCCTAGCGTCCGCGAAGACATCCTCATGGAGCTGAACAGGGTCATACCATTGCAAGACAACTACAAGCATCTGGAAGGAAACTCTGCGGCCCACATCAAGGCCAGTATTGTGGGGAGCAGTGAGACGATACTGGTGGAACGGGGCCGACTGGTCCTGGGAACCTGGCAAGGTATCTTCTTCTGCGAGTTTGACGGTCCCCGCTCCCGCCGGGTCCTGACAAAGGTCACGTAGCTCTTGCCAGATGCCGTCAGCCACGGTATAATCCCGCAAACGGAGCTCTCGCTTTGGAACGAGGATCCCCTGCGTACCCACTGTCAGTGCCCGTGTCGAAAGGAGTAGAAACGTGGACCTATCAGATTTCGAGCGACCGCCGAGCCTGAGAGGCATTCATGGCTCCCCCGCGACCCATGCCAACTTCGACCACGATCACTGGATCGGCCAGCTCCAGGAGATGGGCATGCACATCTACAAGGTTATGGACGACGGCAGCGGGTCAGTCCTCGAATTCGCCCGCAAGGTCCGGGCCAACAACATCATGCCCATCGTCAGGATGTGGGGAGACTTCCCCAATCCCACCACCCTGTCGTCCAAGGCCCTGTCCATCGTGAAACGCTACATTGACGAGGGCATTACCAGATGGATTGAGGTCAATAACGAACCCAACCTTGCTCACGAGTGGCGCGGTGGTGAGTGGAGATCGGGAGGCCGGCCTGAATTGGTGACCCAGAACTGGCTAAGGGACGCTGAGGCGATCATCGAGCTAGGGGGCTACCCGGCTTTTCCCGCACTGGCACAGTGCTCTCATCATCCAGAATCGAGCAGTATTCGCTGGTATGTCAACGCTTTCGAGTGGATGGCTCGCAATGCTTCCGACACGGCCAGAGAGGTGTTCTCTCGTGGAGCGTGGATCGCCACTCACGACGCTACACTGAACCACTGCTATCGCGACGAAACTGGAGAATGGCACTTTGAGTACCCCTATGATCCTATCTCCCAGGCGGATAAGCCTGGGACAACCATCATGGACGATGACAACTCCCTCATCGGCCACCGGGTCCCAGTACAGCTACTGAAGCAGCATTTCGACCTGGAAGTGCCTGTTATGAGCACCGAGGGCGGCGTGTTCGTTCCCCACGAAGGCGTTCTGCAATGGGACTCCCGATATCCAGGCTATGACGTGCATGGCCACGCACAGCGAGCCGTGGCTATGTATAGGTGGCTGGAGCAAAACACACCAGACTACTACTTTGGCATGTGCTCCTGGCTCATCGCCAGTGAACTAATGGGCCATCCTCCTGGACCATGGAGTAAGGACTGCTGGTTCTGGGTGGGGCAGGAACTTCCCGTTGTGGCCGCCGTCAAGCAGATGGGACCTCCAGCATTGGGACCCAGGCCGCGACCGGTACAGAAGGCCCGTCTGGTGTCGTCCTGGATGACCGACGAGGAAACTCAACAGTGGCTCGAGCATTTCTCCCAGCACGAACAGTACCAGACCCTCTTCCGAAGAGAGCCGAGGGGCAGCGACTAGGCCCCTTGCTGCGGGGGCGCATCCTGCTCGAATCCAGTGAAAGAAGATCCACGTCCTTCTGACGTCCCAGACCGAGGCTGCTTTGCACTTCCAGCCGGCATCCCGTGGGTGATCATTGCCGTGTTGGTCGTCTCCTTCGTGGCTCTGGATCGCCCCTTGATCCGGAGCGATGGACTGGCCTACTTCATGTGGCTCCATTCGGTGGCCGCCGATCACGACCTCGACCTGGCCAATCAAGCCTCACGTTTTGCCGACGTCAATTCCTACCAGGTTTTCCTGAATGAGGAAACAGGCCAGTATGCATCGGTGTTTCCCTACGGCTCCGCCTTCCTATACCTACCTACCTACTGGTTGGCGTCCGCAGCGAACAGGTTACCGCAGTTCCACATCAATGACGCCTATTTCATCCAGCATCAGGGAGTGGTCCTTCCTTATAGCCTCTTTCCCATGCTGGGTACGAATGTCTTCGCTTCTCTGGCAGTCATCCTGGCCTTCCTTACCGCCAAGAAGATCTGTTCGCCGCCAGCCTCACTCCTCAGCTCACTGGCTCTCTTCGTCGCCACGCCGCTGCTCTACTACGCCACGATCGAACCATACATGGCCCACGTCGTGGGCACTCTACTCACAGCCCTCCTGATATACCTTCTCGTCGGATACCGCGAGCGCACCCCCGCCTGGTTCTTCATGGGCTTAGTCTTAGGTGTCGCCTTGTTGGTCAGATGGCAATTAGCGCTCTACGCTGTGCCCATCGGTCTTCTGGCCCTGGCAAGAGGCGAGTGGAAACGCCTGTCGCTCTTTGCGCTGGGATTCCTTCTCCTCGCCTGGCACCTGCCCTTCTCCTGGCTGAGGATGTACGGCAATCCCTGGGTGGTGCCAGCAGCCATTCAGGGGCAGCAAGCGTTTCTGGCGGGACCAACCTACATCAGAGAGGTGCTTCTCTCACCAGAGAGGGGGCTCCTTCTCTGGTCGCCTCTGGTGGTGCTCGCCCTCATAGGACTGGGCCTCCTCTTCAAAGCGCGGCGCGGTTTGTCCGTCACTCTAGCTCTGATGGTCGTGCTACAAGTGCTCATGAACGCCTCCCTCTACGACTGGGGCGGCGGCTGGGCCTTCGGCATGAGGAGGATGACCGAACTGTACCCTGTGTGGGTCATCGGTCTGGCGACCCTGGTTCAAAGCGCTTGTTCCGTCAAGAAGAGGGGGGTCTGGGCCAACGCCGCTCGCTGGGGAACGGTGGCGCTCGTCGTGGCAGGAGTATTCTTCAGCCTGCTTTTGCTGCTGTCCCACCTGAACTACGTGAATACCAACCTAGCCCATCCAGAGGGCGGCGCCCTGTGGGAAGAGATCAAGTACCAGTTCACCGAGTCCGACTTCCGAATCACTATCCAGGTGATCAAGGAACATTACGGCATCTGGGCCTGGAAGATGCCTGGTCCGTAGAACCAGGGGTCAGGAACGTGCCATCCCGCCTTTGCCGCGTGGATTTCGCGGCTTTCGAACCATGTCCTACTGACTCGTCTCCAGACCACGACGTCCCGGGTCGCCAGACAACCATTTCCCACACTCTGGGCCAGATACTCCATTCAAGCCCACGATGAGTGCATCCGGGCAGAGCAGAAGGACATGCAAAGCGAGATTTCGGCGCAAGAGGCGAGACGAGTGCACTTCACGGCTGGCTTCTGTAGACAGTCGAAGAGGGTAAGACTCGGACCAGGCGAAATGCTCCCTCGGAGTTGTCAAACGCCAGCCTCTCGTACACAGTCAGGCTGAGACTAAGACCCGTACTATATACATACGAGAAACGAATAGATGCTACCACACACAGACCTATATCAGGCCATCCTGGCCCGGCGATCCGTGCGCCGCTACGAGACCGAATCCCTTGACGAGGCATCGCTGGCGCAGGTCCAGGAGATCATATCCCACGTGAAGCCCCTCGTGGGCGGCAATCAGTTCGAGGTGCTCATGCGAGACGTCGGTGCGGGCGAGAATCTGGTCAAAGATCTGGGCGGATATGGTCGCATCGTCAGTCCGCCCCACTACCTCGTACCCCACATACTCGGAGAAGCACACCTGGCGGAGGACCTTGGCTACCGCGTTCAGCAGATCGCCGTGCGCTTGACAGCTCTCGGCATCGGCAGTTGCTACATCGGAGCGCTGAGACGGGAGGATGAGGTTCGAGCCCGCTTCGGCCTACCAGATGCTGCGCGCATCGCGGCATTCCTCATCTTCGGAAAGCCCTCCAGAACGTTGGGCGGACGGACTTTCAACAGGATGATCAGGGCAGTCTCAGGAGCCAGTACGAAGATCTCGGCGGAGCGCATTTTCTTCGCAGGCACCTTCGAGGCCCCTGCCTCGCCGCCTGCGGACATCGCCCCCTTGATCGAGGCCGCGCGGCACGCGCCTTCCGCCGTCAACGCGCAGCCGTGGCGCTTCCTGTGGCGCGATCGGCGGCTGTATCTGTTCGTCACCAGAGGCAACCGAAGGTATGGCGCCGGGCCCCAGGAGCAGTACTGCTTTCACGACGGGGGCATCGCCATGGCGAATATCACCTTGGCATTGGAGCGGCCGGGCAAGCAAGTAGAGTGGACGATGCTTGGACGAACAGAAGCTCACATCCCCAGTCATCCACCTGACCTGCACCCGATGGCGAGGCTTCTGGTGGAGCAGAAGAGCTGAGAGCCTCCCCGCCGCTTGCACCTGGAGGCCGCTCTCTAGTAAACTACAGTCTACAGTCCCTTATCTAATGGGGACTGGGCGGCGCTTTCGGACAAACATCAGTGAGGGACGGGACTGCGCTATGTATAAGAGAATCGGTATCCTCGGAGGGATGAGCCCCGAGTCAACGGTGGAGTATTATCAGTACATCACGCGAAGCTACACCGAGCGCTTCGGCGACTACGGTTACCCAGAGATCCTCATCTACAGCGTCAGCTTTCAGCCCTATGTGGATTGGCCCGAGCGCGACCGGTGGGACTTGGTCGCCCAAGGCCTAAGTGATGCGGCACAGAAGCTAGAGGATGCCGGCGCCGACTTCATCATCATCGCCACCAACACGATGCACTTGGTCTTCGAGCAAGTTCAGGCTAACGTGAGCATCCCCATGCTCAGCTTGCTGGACGCCGTCGGCGAGGCGATCGTGGCGCAAGGCATGGACACTGTGGGTTTGCTGGGCACCAAGTTCGCCATGGAGAAGGGCTTCTATCAGGACGCCCTGGCCTCCAAAGGCATCAAGGTCTTGGTGCCTGACGCCGCTGATCGGGACTACGTGAACGACGTCATCTACAATGAGCTGGTTGTCGGCCAGAGTCGCCACGAGTCAAGAGTCAGATTCGTCAGTATCATCCAAGACCTGGCCGCCCGAGGAGCTCAGGGTGTCATCCTGGGCTGCACTGAGATCCCCCTCCTGGTGAGCGAAGCAGATGCCGGACTACCGGCCTTCGACACAACCGCCATTCACGCTGAGGCGGCCTTGAACTATGCCCTGGCGCCGTGAGCAAAGATCCAGAGGGAGTGGGAAATCATAGATAGAGAGATAGTGACGATCGTTTCCGGGCTGCCCAGGTCGGGCACGTCTTTGATGATGAGCATGCTTGAAGCCGGGGGCATGGAAGTCCTGACCGACCACATAAGGACGCCCGACGAGGACAATCCAAAGGGCTACTACGAGTTTGAAAGGGTGAGACAGATAGAGCACGACCAGGCGTGGCTGGTGGACGCCAAGGGCAGAGCTGTCAAGATGATTGCGGAACTACTGAAATACCTGCCACCCGGCTACACCTACAAGGTGATCTTCATGCGCCGCACGATGAAGGAGATCCTCGCCTCGCAGAAGCGAATGCTAGTCAGAAGAGGAGAGCCCACCGAGAAGGTCAGCGATGAAGAGATGGCAGCCATGTTCCAACGGTACCTGAACAGAGTCGAGGCCTGGCTAGCGGACCAGCCGAACATCGAGGTCATGTATGTTAGCTATAACGGCCTGTTGCACGACCCAACCGGCCAGGCAGACAACGTCAATCAATTCCTGGGAGGTGCTCTCGACGTCGAGCAGATGATCCGCGTCATTGAACCCTCGCTGTACCGTCAGCGAGGGTAGTCTCTTCGACCCCAGCCACGCTCTCTGCACGTATAGCCCCTGGGTTCCGCAACATCTCTAGCGCACGCCGCGCTCAGAGAAACGCCTTGCCACACACTCCGAGACACATACTTGCAGCAAGCGGGCGTTTCGACTACACTAAGGCGCTTTGACGAAGTCCTCATCGTCACAGAACCCATGCAAAGGAGATGCAGCTTCAATGAGTGGTACCAGCTTCATGAACTCGCCCCGGTTGTACTTCACCTCCGAGTCGGTCACCGAGGGCCACCCGGACAAGCTCTGCGATCAGGTGAGCGATGCGATCCTTGACGCCATCATCGCCGACGATCCGACAGCGCGAGTGGCCTGTGATTGCGCCACCACCACCGGTCTGATACTGGTCATGGGTGAGATCACAACGTCCACCTACGCGGATATCGCCGACATCACCCGTGAGACGATCCGCGATATCGGCTACACCCGAGCCAAGTATGGATTCGACTGCGACACGTGCGGTGTGATCCTCTCCATCAAAGAGCAAAGCGCCGACATCGCCTTGGGTGTGGACAAGGCGCTGGAGGCCAAGACTGGAGAGATGAACGATGAGCAGATTGAGGACATGGGGGCCGGTGACCAGGGGATGATGATCGGCTTTGCGTGCAACGAAACCCCCGAACTCATGCCTATGCCCATCATGTTGGCCCACAAGTTGTGCCGTCGCCTGGCTGAGGTCCGCAAGGACAAAACCCTGCCCTACCTCCGTCCCGACGGCAAGAGCCAGGTCACCATCGAGTACCAGTACGGCGTGCCCAAGAGGGTAGACACCATCGTTCTCGCCGCGCAGCACGCTCCCGAGGTGAAACAAGACCAGATACGGGCGGATGTTGAAGATCAAGTCATCAAAGCTGTGGTGCCTGGCGGTATGCTCGACGACAAGACCAAGATCTACGTGAACCCCACGGGCCGCTTTGTCACCGGCGGTCCACTGGGCGACTCGGGCCTCACGGGCCGCAAGATCATCGTCGATACCTACGGTGGCATCGCCCGGCACGGGGGCGGCTGCTTCTCCGGCAAGGACCCCACTAAAGTGGACCGCTCAGCGTCCTACATGGCCCGCTACATAGCCAAGAACTTGGTGGCGGCTGGTATTGCCGATCGGCTGGAGCTGCACGTCAGCTATGCCATCGGTGTGGCTCGCCCCTTGTCGCTGATGGTCGAGACCTTCGGCACAAGCAAGATCCCGTACGAGCGTATCATCGACTTGATCAACGGACACTTCGATCTACGCCCGGCGGCTATCATCCGCGACCTAGACCTCCGCAGACCCATCTATAGGCCCACGGCCGCCTACGGTCACTTCGGCCGCGACGACATTGACGCCTCCTGGGAGCAAACCGACAAGGCTGATATCCTTCGCCGAGAAGCGAGTCTGACCTAGCTCCCGCTGCGAGACTAGGAGCGAGGTGAGGTGGGGACTGTACCATACTTTTGCGTGGATACCAGGTCTCCGCCGGGACTGTTGAGCGCTCTGGACGAGCGAGTGAACGCAGACGAAGCGAATTCCCTCGTGACCTCTCCGGAACACAAGTCTCCGTGAACATCTGGGGCGTCGCGCCGCAACAATCCGTTGACCATCGGAGACATACAGGGTATAATGGAAGTGAAGGAGAGGATAGCCATGGGCGACGTCGTTCTCGTGATTGACATGCAAAGGGGTTTCCTGGAGGAGGGAAACCCCCTTTTCTGTGGGGAAGCGGCGCGACGCATCATCCCCAACGTCCAGAGGTTGCTCGACCGCGAAATCGCTCGGGGTTCCACGATCATCTTCACCGCCGACACCCACGCGCCGGACGATCTAGAGTTCGAGATGTGGCCTCCTCACTGCGTGGAGGGCACAGAGGAGGCAGAGATCATCCCCGAGCTGGCCTCCTATCCCGGGGCAAAGGTGCCCAAGACCAGGTACAGCGCCTTCTACGGTACCGATCTGGCTCAGCGTCTGGAGAAGCTGAAACCGGAGAGAATCCTCGTCTGCGGCTGTTGTACAGACATCTGTGTGCTACACACCGTGACCGACGCCCGCAACCGCGACTATAGAGTCCAGGTGTACACCGACTGCGTGGCCGTCATCGACGAAGACATGGCCCGCTTCGCCCTGAAACACATGGACCAGATCCTGGGGGTGGAGTTGGTGTCTCTCGGCGAAGGAAGCTCCTCATAGTGACTTTGGAGACCTGCAAATGACCACCATCTTCGATCCTGAGGACGAAGTCCTCTCCGGCGACACCGCTGACATATACTTGGTTCGTGCTCAGGCCATCCTGCGCCATGAAGATCTGAACCCCATCGTCACCATGGAGGTCTTCAGCAACGGAGAGGGCCTTCTCTGCGGCATGAGAGAGGTATTGGCGCTTCTCAGGCAAGTTCTCCCCTTGGAAGCTGAGCTCTCTGCCCTCGACGAAGGGCAGACGATGGGCGCCAAGGAGGTGGTGCTGCGCATCACCGCTCCCTACGGATCCTTCGGCCTCTATGAGACCGCCTATCTGGGCATGCTGGCTCACCAGAGTGGGTGGGCCACCGCCGCCCGGCGATGCGTGGAGGCCACCCAAGGCATCCCCATCATCAGCTTCGGTGCCCGCCACGTGCATCCTCGAGTGGCCGCCCGGCTGGAATACGCCACCATGGTGGGTGGTTTTGTGGGCTGCGCTACGCCAGCGGGTGCTCGTCTGAGCAACGTGTCACCCACGGGGACCATCCCCCATGCCGTGATTCTGATCTTCGGCGACACGGTAGAGGCCACCAAAGCCTTCGACCGGCATATAGCTCCGGAGGTGAACCGCATCGCGCTGGTGGACACCTTCAAGGACGAGGCAGAGGAGAGCTTGCGCGTGGCCGAGGCTCTGGGCGATAAGCTATGGGGGGTAAGGCTCGACACGCCAGGAGAACGGGGACGCGTCACACCAGATCTGGTGAAAGAGGTCAGAGCTCGCCTCGATCAGGCTGGGCACGAGCAGGTGAAGATCGTGGTCAGCGGTGGCATCGACGCAGACCGCATCGGGCTCTTTGTGGGGAAAGGCGCTCCGGTAGATGCCTTCGGCGTGGGCAGCGCAGTCAGCTCGGCTCCGCCGATAGACTTCACCGCGGACATCAAGTCCATCGAGGGCACGCCTGTGGCCAAGCGGGGTCGCATCCCCGGCATCACCCCCAACCCCCGCTTGCAAAGGATAGACCTGGCGGAGACGTCCCCCGACTGAACCCCCGAAGAAGTCTGTCCATCTAGGCTTGTAGTGCGGGCTTCAGCCCATCCGAAGGCGCTGAAGCGCCCACTACGACCGACCGTTCGCATGTACTGAGTGTTGCTCTTGCGCCAGATCAGCCAGACCCAACTGCCGCAGCTTCTCCAGAGTGGGCCTGCCACTTCCCCTCTCCCACTGGCGGACCTCGTAGTAGTCGGCCAGCAACCTCTCCACATTGGGCACGTAGCCCGCCGTGCCACCCCCCTCTAAGGGCTCTAGCAGCAAGGCTGGCAGCTTCTCGTCTGCCGGGTTCCAGCCCCAACGTAGATTCAGCATTCGCTTCAGATTGAAGATGCGCCCCCCAACGTGAAGTAGACTGTTCAGAGAAACATCCCACCCCGTGGCTGCACCAAGCATCTCTATCAGGCCGTCAATGGGGAAATTCACCAAGATGCAACTGATCAGAGCATCCCCAGAGCTGCGCCAGTTCTGATGGCGCACCATCAGGGCCGCCTTCCCCTCCTCCTCGAAGCGGTCCATGAAGCCCACGCCCACGTCCTCCATGGTCCGCCCCATGTCGAGCCAGTAGGCATCGCTCTTATTGTGGCACGCTCCCCGTGGGGAGGTGAGGTAGGACAGAGTCACACCAGAGCTAGCCCGGGGGTCGTGCATCGGTACTTCCAGGCCGTGCACCTGAGCAGCCAGCTCCTCGACGTCGAAATGACGGGCCAGCGCCAGGGACCCCTCCGCCAGAAGATCACCGAGGCCCTCCCTCCGGGCGGTCATCTCGATGAGCTTGATCGCCGGCTCTGGATCGCCCCACCGCAGGGCAACACCCCCAGTATCGCTGCTCTTGATGACTCCTTCGTCGTACAGGTAGTACGCCAGGCCCAAGATCACCCCCATGCTGACGGTGTCCAGACCATAGGAGTTGCACAGACGGTTCATGTAGCTGACGGCGGCCAAGTCATCGATCAGTAACAATGAACCCAAGGCGGCCACGGTCTCGTACTCCGGCCCGTCGGTCTGGGACAGTTGATACGGCCCCTCGGGGATCTCCACCTGGCGGCCGCATTGCACGACGCAACCGAAGCAGCCGCTGGTGCCCACCAGCATCGTCTCCGCCATTGTGCTGCCGCTGATGTTGTCCACCTCGTCGAAGGTGTCCTGGGTGAAGTACCGATTGGGCATGTTGCCCAGCATGGAGAGTAGATTCGCCGAGCCAGCAGTGCCGGTCTGCCGCAGCACCTGGGTGCTGACGTCCTCCTTGACTTGGGCAAGAGTGTCCAGCGCTGCCTTGTCGAAGGCTTCTTTGTGCGCCAGGGGGACCGAGCCTCTCCCCCGGCAGGCCACCGCTTTCAGCCTCTTAGAGCCCATGACCGCGCCCATCCCGGACCGCCCCGCGGCCCTTCCCGAGTCGGCCATGACCGAGGCGTACTTGACTAGCCCCTCGCCCCCCTGGCCGATGCAGGCCACTCGCACCACCTGATCCCCCAGTTCCTCCTTGATCGTCTCCTGAGTCTGGTACGTGTCCAGACCCCATAGGTGAGAGGCTTCCCGGAGCTCGGCTCCTTCGTCGCGTACCAGGAGATACACCGGCTCCGCCGCCTGTCCGGTGATGATGATGCCGTCGTAGCCTGCGAAGCGAAGATGAGGCCCTACGAAACCGCCGATGTTGCTCTCCCCCCACAAACCGGTCTGAGGGGAGCGAGCGCAGATCACGTACCGGCCACAGGAAGGCGCCCTTGTGCCCACGAGGGGCCCGGTCATGAAGACCAGCGGGTTCTCCGGACCCAGGGGATCCGTATCCGCTTGTGCCAGGTCGTAGATGTAGCGGGCTGCCAACCCGCTGCCTCCAATGAACATCCTGGCGTAGTCGGAGTTCAGTGCTTCGTCTTCGACCTTGCCGCTGGTCAAGTCAACCCTCAGGATCTTCCCCTGGTACCCGTCCAAAGCTGACCTCCCCCTCTAGAAGTCTATCTCCCGGCCCTCGTAGGCGTAGACAAACAGGCGTTCCAGTTCCTCGGCCGAGGGGATCCGAGGATGTACGACGGTGGTGGCCTCGTTCTCCGAGTTCTCGATGAGCTTCTCCATGCCCTCCTCGAGACCGTCTCGGTCGATCTCCACCTCTCTCAGGCTCGTGGGCTGCCCCACCCGCTCCAACAACCCTCTGATACTACGGACCAGGCTGCTTGCTCCTTCAGCCTCCGACGGGGTCGGTAGCCCCAGATAGCGCGCCATCTCCGCGTAGCGACTGGGGTTCTCGCACGCAGCGTACTCGACCGTATAAGGCAGGAACAACCCCACTGCTCTGCCATGAGGTGTGTGAAAGACCCCACCCAGGGCGTGGCCCATGCTGTGGGCCAGGGCCGCCATGGAGTTGCCGAACCCCAGCCCCGCCAGCGTAGCCGCGTTGGCCATCCTCTCCCGCGCCTCCTCGTCGCTGCCATCCTCGTAGGCCCGAGGCAGATATCGGAAGACCATATCCGCGGCCTTGAGACACAGCCCGTCACTGAAGTCATTGCCCCATGTGGAGGCGTAGCCCTCTACTGCATGTGTGAGGGCATCGAGTCCTGTGTCGGCCGTGAGGCGCGGCGGCATTCCCTTCGACAAGACGGGATCCACAATGGCTACATCGGCCATGTTCTCCCTGGATCCCAGACCCAGCTTGCGATCTTCCTTGGTATCGGTCAGAACCATCATCCAGGTGACCTCAGCCCCCGTCCCGGCGGTAGTGGGGATGGCGATGAGGCGCGCCTTCTGCCGCAAACCAAGCTCCTCGATGGGATTGATGCCCTCGGGCTTCATGTCGGGGCGCTCGTACAGAACCCACATCGCCTTGGCGGCATCCATGCATGAACCGCCGCCCAGGCCGACTATCCAGTCAGGCTCGTAGTCGGCCATGGCCTGGGCCCCTCGAACCACGGTCTCCAAAGAGGGGTCCGGCTCTACCTGAGAGAAGACCGTGCTCTCTACGCCGGCCTTGGTCAGATGATCCCGGGCAGTCTGCACGAAACCCAGCTCCACCAGGTTTTCGTCACTCACGATGAAGGCCCTGTGCCCCTCTATCTCTTGTAGATGGACCAGGGCCCCCTCCCCGAAGACTATCTTGGGGCTATCGAAGTACCACATCTCTCCCCCTCTTGATCCAGCAAGACAGCGCAGGCAATCTCCCCTGACAGAGAAGAGTACCGACCTCTACTCCTCGTACCACGCAGGGTCTACGTGGGCCACCTCGTAGATGGCCTCCACAGGCGTGACTCCGGTCACCGGCTCCATCGCAGCCAACAGGGTGTCTGTGTCAGGAGCCTCCCACTCACAGAACATCTTCGCTCTTTGCAGCGCGAGCCAACTGTTGAGCCACTTGGTGTGCGGCGGCAGCGACCGTGCCAACTTCCTCGCGCCCGTGATGGCCTCCTCCTGGTCCGTAACCCCCTCAGTGGAATGAACCACGATATACCGTGGCATGTCAGTGCCTCCTCCTTACAATCTACGCAATCTACGTCCTGAACACAGGCTTACTCTGGAAACTCCGTCGGGACGAGAGCTGTACAGTTCACCAGTTCCTGAGCGGCCTTGACGGCACGCATGATCTTCACCATGTCGCCCTGTAGCTTGAACTGGCGAGTCAGAATACCCTGAAGAGGATCCAGTTTCTTCTCGATTACTCGCCGCCAGTTCCCAAGGGGGCCGCTCATGCGAAAGACGGGGTCTTTGGCGCTGGGATCGGCGGTGGCGAAAGCCTCGCGACACTTGCCGTGCCACAGATCTATGTACATGTAGACCGGCTCGGGGTACTGCTCGCCCGCGTCCACGACGAAGTAGAAATCTCCCTCCCAGGTCTTGGCCGCCTGCGCGTAGGCCTCGCTTCCATTTATGCTCTCCATGAAGGCCTTGGCCCACTCATCTGTGGCGAACTTGATCATCACTCCCCCTTTCACAGCAGACGACCCAACCCTGGTAGTCATCTAGCAGGACTGGGCACGCAAAACGAATACGCCGGAGAGGATTCGAACCCCCAACCTACTGATTCGTAGTCAGTCGCTCTATCCAATTGAGCTACCGGCGCTTGTGGCGGAGAGGGTGGGATTTGAACCCACGAAGGAGCTTTCACCCCTTAGACGCTTAGCAGGCGCCCGCACTAAACCAGACTATGCGACCTCTCCTAGACAGCTACTGATTCTAGGCGGAGGGAGAGGGATTCGAACCCCCGGTGAGGTTGCCCCCACTACGGTTTTCAAGACCGTCGCAATCGTCCACTCTGCCATCCCTCCACGGTAGAGGGACCTGCCTTACCCTCTAAAACAAGTATAGCATGGAGCGAATACCATGTCAATCCTTTGATGGTCGGACATCAAGAGATCGCTCCTCTCACAGTGAGGTCTTGCTAACCGGGCGTCCGGCGGAGACTTCGTTCGATACGGCCCGCGGCCTACTCAGGATGAAGTACAGGGGCGATTGTCAGACGAGCTCCGTGAGGCCGCCTGCCCACGGATGCATGTTTGCTCTGCCGCTACCACCCTGCTACAATCCGTTTCAGAACTGCAATGCACGAACTTCCGGTCACACAAGGGATGCTCTCCATCGCCCTGGAACACGCGGCCAAGGCTGATGCCAAGAAGATCACTGCCATCAATCTGGTGATCGGGGAGATGTCGGGCATCGTGGATGACTCCGTGCAATTCTATTTCGACTTCGTCAGCAAGGACACTCCCGCCGAGGGCGCCTCTTTGAAGTTCGAGAGGGTCCCAGCCTGTTTTCGCTGCCACGAGTGCCAAACCACGTTCTCACCCACTGATCGGCAATGGACCTGCCCCCAGTGCGGGGAGTTAAGGGTGGAGATCGTCGCCGGGCGGGAGTTCTATGTGGACAGCATCGAGGTCGAGTAACAGAAAATGTCGGAGAGGAAACGACAGATGAAGATACCCATCGTGGAGAACATCCTGAGTGCTAACGAGCGCCTGGCGGATGAGAATAGGAGGATGCTGGCCGAGAAGGGCGTCCTCGTCGTCAACGTCATGTCCTCTCCGGGAGCAGGCAAGACCAGCCTCATCTTGAGAACGATCGAGGCTCTCCGTGAACAGATGCGGATCGGGGTCATCGAAGGCGACGTGGCCTCGCGGGTGGATGCCGACACCATCGAACAACTGGGCGTGCCTGTGGTTCAGATCAACACCGGGGGCACCTGCCACCTGGACGCCAACATGATCCGCGGTTCCCTGGACCAGTTGCCGTTGGACGATCTGGACTTGCTCCTCATCGAGAACGTGGGCAACCTCATTTGCCCTACCGACTTCGCCCTGGGCGAGGCCCTGAAGGTGATGATCCCCAGCGTGCCGGAGGGGGATGACAAACCCTACAAGTACCCGGCCATGTTCGCCGCTGTTGACGCCATCGTGGTGAACAAGGTAGACCTGCTGCCTTACGTGGAGTTTGACCTGGAGGGTTTCCGCAAGCTCGTAGTGGGACTCAACAGCAACGTGGAGGTCTTCGAGGTCTCCTGCAAGACCGGCGAGGGCATAGAGGCCTGGACCGAGTGGTTGGCCTCGAGGCCCACCAGACAGCATGGCTGACAGAGTTGATGGCGTCGCGACGGGCGAGGACCGGGCAAACCGGCCCCGGCCCACCGCAGACAGAGCAGTCTTCCAGATCAGACACTGAACTCAAGGATGCAAGGTATGGCGCCTAAGCAGCGAGAGATTGTGCGTACCACCACCTGGTCGGCTGGACCAGGCTGCCACGGCGGATGTGGGGTGTTGGCCCACATCGAGGACGGCAAGCTGGTCAAGATCGAAGGCGACCCGGACCATCCATGGAGCCAGGGGCGTCTCTGCGCCAGGTGTCTGGCCATGACCCAGTACACCTACCACCCCAACCGCTTGACCAAACCACTGAAGAGGGTGGGAGAGCGAGGCGAGGGGAAATGGCAGGAGATCTCCTGGGAAGAGGCCTTCGACCTCATCGAGGAGAAGATGGGCAAGATCCGCGATTTGTACGGCCCCGAGAGCGTGATCTTCGCCATGGGCACAGGGAGGGACATCCCGCCCTGGATCTGTATGCTGGCCTATGCCTATGGCAGCCCCAATGTGATGTTCGCCCTGAGCGGCATCGCCTGCTACAGCCCCAGAATCGCGGCTGTAGAGATGGCCCAGGGAGACTACTGCATCCTGGATGCCTCGCAGTGGTTCGAGAAAAGGTACGACGATCCCCGATATGAGGTCCCCGAGTGCATCATCGTCTGGGGTTACAACATCCCCGCCACCTGCCCAGACAACGTCTTCGGGCACTGGATCGTCGACCTCATGAAGAAGGGCACCAAGATCATCGACATCGACCCCAGACTCTCCTGGTTCGCCTCCAGAGCCAAGAAGTGGCTCCAGCTCCGGCCGGGCACCGACGGAGCGCTGGCCATGGGCTTCATGAAGGTCATCCTCGACGAGGGCCTCTACGACCACCAGTGGGTCGAGAGGTGGACCAACGCCCCCTTCCTGATCAGGAAAGACACGGGCAAGCTCCTTCGCGCCAGCGATGTGGTTGAGGGCGAATCGGAGGGCAACTTCGTGGCCTGGGACTCGGCCAAGCAGCTACCCGCGATCTGGGACTCGGCCAACGTGGAGTACAAGCCAGTCGATGCCGTACCGGCCTTCGTCGGCACGTACGAAGTCACCCTGGCCGATGGGAAGAAGGTCTCCTGCAGGACAGTGTGGAACATCTTCCGCGAGGAGGTGGACCAGTACCCGGTGGACCGCGTCTCGGAGATCACCTGGGTCCCGGAGAAGGACATCGTGGAGGCGGCCAGGATGTACGCCACGAGCAAGCCCGCCGCCATCCACTGGGGTGTGCCCATCGACATGACGCCCGCCATCACCCCCACCACCCAGGCCATGACCAACCTGTGGTGCCTCACCGGGAATCTGGACGTACCGGGCGGCAACGTCATCGCCCGCCACGCCTTGGACGTCGCCGCTTACGCTCTTCCAGGTGGCAAGGCCATCATCAAGCTGGACGATGCAGAGGCCGCCAACAGGAGGATCGGCGCGGACCGCTACGGCCCCCTTGAAGCCTTCATCTGGAGGGCCCAGCCGGACCTGGTCCTCGATCAGATCTTCACCGAGGATCCTTACCCCATCAAGGGCATGTGGATCCAGAGCTGTAACCCTCTGGCCGGAATCGGCCTCGACCCCAGAAGGTGGCTCGAAGCGTTGGAGAAGCTGGACTTCATCGGTGCTGTGGACCTGTTCATGACCCCCACCACCCAGATCGCCGACGTGGTCCTCCCCGCAGCCACCTTTTTGGAAAAGGACAGCGTGCGGAGCTGGTGGGTGCCTCTGCAAACGATAAACAAGGTGCTCAAGGTGGGAGAGTACCGCCCCGACATCGAGATCAACTTCGAGCTGGCCAAGAGGTTCGACCCAGATTTCCGCTGGGAGACGGTACACGACCTCTTCGACGAGATCCTCTCTCCCTCGGGTATGACCTTCAAGGAGCTGCAGGAGAAAGGCTGGGTCTTCCCGGAGGACGGCACATCCAGCGCCCCATACCATAGGTACGAGAGGGGCCTGCTCCGACACGACAAGAAGCCCGGTTTCAACACTCCATCAGGCAAGATGGAGATCTACTCCACCCTCCGGGAGGAGTGGGACCTGGAACCCATCGCCCATTACGAGGAGCCGCCCTTCACTCCGGTCACGCAGCCGGACAAGCTGGAGAAGTACCCGCTGATCTTGTCCACGGGGAGGAGGTCGGCGGTCTACTTCCACTCGGAGCATCGCAACATCCCCTGGCTTCGCGCGCTGGACCCCGATCCCGTGGTGGAGATCCACCCCGACACCGCCGCCGAGCGGAACATCGGCGACGGGGAATGGGTCTGCATCGAGAACTGGCTGGGCAAGTGTAAATACAAGGCTAAGGTCACCCGGGTGGTGCCCCGCTGGATGGTCATGGCCACCCATGGCTGGTGGTTCCCCGAGGAGAAGGGGGAGAAGCCACATCTCTTCGGCACGTGGAAGTCCAACGTCAACATGCTGTTCCCCATGGGCTACCAGGGCAAGGACGGCCTTGGCACCCCCTTGAAGCACATGCTGTGCGAGGTCTACAAGGTCGGTGGAGGGGAGGACGAGGATGAGTGACCGAAAGCCGGAGTACGGCCTGCTGATCGACTACGAATACTGCACCGGCTGCCACACCTGCGAGGTGGCCTGTTCCCAGGAATACGGTTGGGAACCCGGCATGGCGGGGATGAAGGTTATCGAGGTCGTGGAGCCGCTGCCCAAAGACAAGGCTTACCTGGCCTACATCCCGTTTCCCACGGAACTGTGTATGCTCTGCGCGCGCCGTACCAAGAAGGGACTTGAACCAGCGTGCGTCAAGCACTGCATGGCCGCGGTGATCAAGCACGGCCGCATCGAGGACCTGGCCAAGGAGATGGACAAGCCCCGGATGGTCCTCTGGGCTCCCCGGCGGTAGGGGCGAGATACTGACTGACACGGGGCGTCGCTGAGCCGCCCCGCTGACTATCGCCTGTCAACTTGGGCTATGCTTCCCAAGATCAGGCGGCTTTCACCCCAGGCCCAGCATGAGCCTTTCTTGCGTCAATGAGGTCTGATCATGGCAGCAATGCGAGGCAAAGTCTACACCATCATCCTCCAACCAGAGACCGACCCCGATTTCGCGGGCTACTACAACGCCTCAGTGCCTGCCCTGCCGGGCTGCTTCAGCTACGGGACCACCCGAGAGAAAGCTCTCGGCAACGTCAAAGTGGCCATCGAACTCTATCTGGAGGACCTAGAGGCCGCTGGAGAGCGCATCCCCGACGAGCGCATAGAGAGCCTCGAAGTAGCCGTCTGACGCCGCGCCTGTCTCGAATCTCGGGCGGCGAAGCCATCTGCGCTCTGGAGGTGCAGCGCTAGTACTGAATATCCACTGGCGTGCCCACTGGTGCCCAGTTGTACAGAGTGCCGGCATTCTCCGTACCGAGGATGATGCAACCATAGGACACCGGTTGCCCCAAGTACCCCTCCCACAGCAACTGGCCGTTGGCCATAATAGGCAGGGCGTGGATGCCGTTCTGTAAACTGCCCGCCCAGTATATGCCCAGCCAATGGGGCATCTGTAGGCCCCAGGTGTAGGCGTAGGCGTTGGGGATCTTGTCCAGCACGCTGAAATGACCGGGTATGGTTGCCGCGCCCGGCATGCCCGTGGACACCACCCAGGTGTACAGCGATTGGCCGCCCTGATAGACATACATCCGCTGTTCCGACAGGTCTATCACAATGCGCTTGTTGCCCCCACTTGGCTGAGGAGCGGGCGAGGGGGCTGGCGCAGGTGTGCTGCCTCCAGGTATCACCAGTCTCTGCCCAACGTAGATGAAGTTGGCGTTGGCCAGGTGGTTGGCCTGCACGATGGCCCAGGCCGTCACTCCATGCCGGACGGCAATCTTGCTCACATTGTCACCCGGCTGCACTGTATAGTAGCCTGTGGTGCCCGTGGGGGCTGGGGTTATCGAACCACCGCCCGGGATCACCAGCCGCTGGCCCACGTAGATCATGTCAGCGCTTGCTAGCGCATTGGCCTGCACAAGGGCCTGGGTTGTCGTGCCGAACCGGCGGGCGATGGCCGACAACGTATCGCCTTGGCTGACGACGTGATAGCTGTCGCTCTGCACTGACACAGACGCAGAACCGGGGATGGTCAGCCGTTGACCCACGTATATCAGGTTGGTGTTGACCAGGCTGTTGGCGCTGGCGATGGCCTGTGGCGTAGTCCCGTACCGCTTAGCGATGGCAGTCAGGTTGTCACCCCGCTGCACGACGTGAACGGTCCCCTGCTCAAGTTGAGACGCCCCGACCGGTGACGCCCCAACCAGCAGCAGAAACGCGAGAACGCTGTACGAGAGGGCACGTTGCAGTCTTGTCATGACGAACTCCGCTTCCCTACCCTCATGATACCCAGATTACCCACTGCTGTCAAGAGCGCAAGAGCGGGATCCGCCGGAGCGATAGCTGCCGTTGGATTTGCAGTCCAGCGGACGGCGGGATTCCAAATCCCACCGCAGCCAAAGGGTCCTGGGCTTCTTCAACACCCTCCAAAGGCGAGGTCCGCGGAGGGGACGATCGAAACCGATGATAGGGCCGTCCAGGCCGCCTCTCGATTTGGCTGCGCGACTATACCTGGTAGATCTCCTCGTCGAGAGGTGTCAGGATCTCGTAACCATCTTCGGTGACCACAACGGTGTTCTCAATGCCCACTGAGCCCTCCCCCGGGAAGACGACCTTGGGCTCCAGGGCGAAGACCATCCCCGCTTCCAGCGGGTAGTCATGCCCCTTTGCCAGATAGGGGAACTCACCCAGTTCTAGTCCGATACCGTGGGCGACGAAGGTTGTCTGCAAGCCTGGCGGCCCCAGGTAGCTATCCTCGTATCCCAACTCGTGGGCCACCTGGACGCTCTTCCGGAAAAGCTCGTCACAGTTGGCCCCTGGCCTCGTATCCTCCAGCACGGCGTCGTGAATCTGCCGCGTCGCGTCGTAGGCGGCGATGAACTTCTTGTCCATCTTGCCGATGGAGAACATGCGGGTCATGTCCACCATGTAGCCATGATACGTGCACAGAAAGTCCACCAGGATCGGCTCATTGGCCCTGATGGGCTTCAAGCTTCCCCCGACGGGAAAGGCAGGCGAAAGCCCTAATCCCCCCATCGGCGAATCCGACTGGCTGACGATGCCGCCACTGGGCCCGCTCAGCACGTGCCAGGTGTAGGCCTCGTAGTTCATGGATCTCACCCTGGCCAGTCCCTCGTGGCCATACTTCTTCCCAGCAGTGTCCAGCATGCCGCCGAACTCTATCTCGGTCATGCCCTCTTCGAGGAAGCCCCTGGCCTCCTCGTAGATCTTCCGGCCGATCTCGCCCGCCTGCCTCATCATCTCAATCTCAAAGGGGGTCTTGATCTGGCGCGCGTGTCCCATGACGGAAGAGGAATCAAGCAGTCTGGTCTCAGGGAAGATCTCCAGATACCTGTAGTATTCCCTGGTGGGCAGGACGTCGAACTCCAGACCCATGGTCTCTGGGAGACCGCCCGAATGCTTCCGGATCAGAGCGCGGACCTCTCGCACGGACTTGAATCCCACTATGTTCTGCAGAGGGGAGTCCACCCTGGCTCTCTCCAACTCCCTCCTGACCATCAACAGGGGTTCTCCCTCCAGCGGCACGAAAAGAACAGAGTCCTGTGTGGTGCCGGAGAGATAGAAGCAGTCCATTTTCTGGACCACCAGCAGCGCCTCCACCCGCTCGCGGCCCATCTCCTCTCTGACTTTCTGGAGACGGAGCTCTATCTCCTCTTTAGGTGTGTAGTGAAAGCCAAAGAACTTGCTCCACTTCTCTAGTTCAGTTCTCACCCACTCTTCGTGCTTCAACGGTTCCTCCACGACTGTCCTGGATACCTGTCTCGAGCGCCGAGCCACCTCACTCGAAATCCTATCAAAGATCGGGCTGGCGCGCAATTCCCTCCCACAGGATGAATCTCATCAGGCAGAACACGGGCGGGGGCAAGCAACCAGATGAGAGTACCGAACCCATACTCACGTGCATTGATCAAACGCAAATCGTGCTGCGGAGCAGGTGACCACCGTGTCAACCAATGCGAACAGACAGACAGCGTGCAGACCTTCCTATCGGAGCCCCCTATTCTCCACTCGCCGAAGGAGTTCCAGTAGCGGCAGGTCTGCCAGCGAGTCGGTCATCAGATCTGCATGGTCGGTGGACAGCTGCCTTGTCAATGGATTCGGTACCACCACGCAGAAGATCCCGGCCGCTTGCGCGGCAGTGATACCGTTGGGCGAGTCCTCCAGAGCTATGGCCTCGTCGCCGCGCAGGCCCAGCTCATTGAGTACGGCGAGATACAGGTCGGGATGCGGCTTCAACCGTTCCACATCGTCAGCGCACTTGATACAATTGAACTGGTCCCTCAGCCCCAGGCGCCCCAGGTGACGATGTACCCACTCACAATCTGAACTGGAGGCCAGCCCTAGCTTCAACCCCAGGCGCTTCGCCTCGGCGATGTACTCATCCACGCCCGGCAATATCGATTCGGCGTCGATCAGCTCGCTCTCCCGTGCCCGTTGGCTGGCCTGAAGGGCCTCATGATCCAGAGTCCGATCAAGCTGCGACTCCAGGTACTCGTGCGGGTCGAACGCCTCCAGCGATGCACCGATGGCAGCGGCCCACTTCGAGAGAGGCAAAGTGACGCCGTACTCCTCGTAGATCTCCGCCCAGGACTGGAAGGCCGGGCCTTCCGTGTCCAGGATCAGCCCGTCGAAGTCCAATATCAGTGCTCGTATCATCCTTCTCCCCACATGCATCCTTAGCCCATTCGTCGTCAGTGTCCAATGACTCGCAGGACAAGAGCGATAGCCACAACTGCCAGAAGAACCCACATGCCCACTATAGCGGCGGCGGCTTTCCAGTTCGTTGGCTTGCCCTCCGCCACGGCTTCTTCGGCCCGCTCCCTGCACTCCTGCATAACGTTTTCAGGGATCATTCTCAGCGCCAGAGCGACACCTACCGGGACCAGGACAAGGTCATCCAGGTACCCTAGAACAGGTATGAAGTCGGGAATGAGGTCGATGGGACTGAAGGCGTAAGCCACGACGCCAGCGGCGAAAAGCCTGGCGTACCAGGGAACCCTGGGATCTCTGTAGGCCAAATAGATAGCATACGTCTCGACTTTGAGCTGTCTGGCTCGTTGTTTCCATGCCTCGATCATTGCCGCTGTTCAAGAGTCCCCGTTGCTCTCCCCATTCTGTCTACTTGATATCCAATTCCAGTATCTCCCATGGCGCGCCTATCCGCGCACCAGGGCCAACGTAACACGCCGAGCGAACGTCTAAGTCCGCTTAGCAACCGCGGGCGGACGGTTCACCAGGTAGATCCCCGCTCCCACAAACGCAAGTCCTATCCAGAGCAGCAGCGGGATTGGTTCCCTCAGCACCACACCGCTCAACACCACCCCGAACAACGGCGCCAGGAACGTGAAGGCCGCCAACCGGCTCACCGAGAAGCGGTGAATCATCCAGAACCAGAGCAGATAGCTGAAAAAAGCGATCACCACACACTGATAAACGAAGGCTCCCACGACAGGCGTGGTGAGTAAGACAGGTTCGCCCCGCTGAAAAACGAGCCACGCCACTCCCAAGACAGGAACAGAGAAGAAAAGCTGAGAGAACATGGTCTGGTAGTGGGTGAGCTCCCGGTTCTCCACCACCTTCTTGATGTAGAGGGTCGTGGCAGCCCAACAGAGACCACCGCCCAGCATCATGAAGTCACCGATCCAGTGTTGGGGATGCAGCGCCTCGGACTGGGCACCGAACACTGCAACAAGTCCGGCGAAAGCCAGCACCAGCCCTGCCCCTTTGAGTGCGGTCAGCCGATCGCTAGGGAGCAGCAGATGCGCACCAAGCGCCACCCAAAAGGGGTGCGCATACACAAAGATAACGCCCCGTGAGGCGTGGGTGAAGGTCAAGCCCCAGTAGAGGAAGACGAACTCCAGCCCGAAGAGAAGGCCGATGGCAGTCGCATGGTGCCAATCTCTCCGCGGAAAGAGGACTCCTTCGCGCTTTGCTCTGGCATACACCCACAGAAGCAGAGCGGCCAAGCCCGAGCGGACCGTGGCCGCCACAAGAGGCGGGATACCCTGATTGCTGATTTTGATGCTGACCAAGTTGCCACCCCACAGAAAGCAAAGGCCCGCCAGTATCAGGCTGGCAGTAAGGGGGATGGCGCCGGAGGCTTCGTCACTGACTTGAGCTTCTGTCACTACGCTCTCCTCGAGCACTGTAAGGCTGCCATCGACGCGCCCTTGCCCGCCGACCTCCAATTCGACCCGGCCATGCCTGCCACCGAGCAGCCGACGCGTCCTGACTGCCTCCGATTGTAGCTGAGCTCGCTAGTTCTGTCAAGGCTGTGTGAGGGACCCTACAGGGCCAGGATGCCCTTTCTGTCCTAGAGAACCACGCTCTCAGGCCAAGGCTCCTGCTGTGAAGTCCCCCACAGCTTGCTGACGTACTCGATCGAGAACAGGTCCTCCAACACGTGCAGCCAGTAGGTGCCCTCGTCTGAGAGAACCACCTCGTCGCCATCGTCCTCGAGGAACCCGAGAAGCGACAAGGGCTTCATATATCTACCGTAGACCTGGTCGAACTCCTTCCCGAACCTTTTCTCGAAGTCGCTTTTTCTGAACCTCGTTTCGTAGATCCTCCAGTAGAGCCAACCTGCCATCTGCATCCTCTCGGACAGGTCAAGCGACAAGGCGATGGGCTCCCTTCCAGCTTCCAGAGCATTGATATACTCCTCTACGTTGAACGTGTTCAAGTAGAAAAGGTCCTTCAGATACGACCCTCCACTAGCCCCGAGCCCAACGTACAGGGGCACGGTCACGGAGCAGTACTTCGGAACGCCGGGCTTGGTGAAGGCCCAGACAGAGGTTCTCTCCAAGCCTGCCTCATAGAACACTCCCTCCAAGATCCCGAGCATCTTCCTTCTCTTGAAGACGCTGGAGCTACCATAGCTCTCGTCCTTGGCGGTTCGAGCCAACTTCGTGTAAGGAAACGTGAAGAGAGGATATGCCGAGATCTGGTCGACACCAAGCCCAACCAAGTCGTGGCCGGTCTCCTCTATCTCCTCGTATGTCTGGCCAGGTAAGGCAAACATGACGTCCACATTGACGCACTTGAAGCCCGTGCGGACCGCCCTTTCGACTGCCGCCGTGACCTGCATGACCGTATATGGTCTCCCTAGGGCCTCCAGGTGCCTGTCCTGCACAGCCTCCACCCCCATGCTTAGGTGCTCAACTCCCAAGGAGACGATGGCATTGAGATTCTCTGAGCTCAAGTCGTTGGGGTGACTCTCCATGTGTATGTCGCACTGCATGTTGAAGACACCAAAGACGTGCTTGAGGATCTCCTCAAGTCCACTCTGCAGCATGGTCGTCGGTGTGCCGCCGCCGATGTAGAAGGAAGTCACTGGTGTGTTGCCCGCCAAATCGGAATAGGTGTCAATCTCCTTCTTGACGGCCTCAACGTACCTTGCCGCCACCTCGGGCCGGTAGATCTCCTTGTTGTAAGGGCAATAGTGGCAGATCTGGCGGCAGAAAGGGATGTGAAGATAGAGGCCCAACTCCTCTGTACCCTCGAATCTGCCCTCAAGCAAGGGAACCGTATTCTCAAGCGCAATGCGCTTCTCTTTGGTCAGCGATCTCCTGAGCAGGGTTCTGAGAAAGCCCTCAAGCCACATCTTATGTCCTTACCCGACAGACTACGATTCGAACCGCGTGGGCCAAACAGGGGCCTGCGACAACCAGCTCTCCCCACACAAGCAAACACATGGTGCGCTGTGGAGATACTAAGAGGCTGACTGATTGTCTATGCATCTCCAGCAGCCATCTCCCCAGCAGAGCTATGATAGTCCCGCTCCGATAGAGAGGCAGGAGTGGGCACCTCAGTTGTCACCCTTGTTGTGACGGTCACTCACTGGCGAGGGAAATGACCACTCAGCGAGAGGGCTGTCTCTTACCGTGGCGCCAACCTTCTCCGGCACTTGGAAGATGCCATCGATCTCCTCCAGATCGTACCACCACTTGTCCTCGATGTTCTGATTTCCATACCCCAAGAGATCGTCCATCCACACCGAGAAGCGCCGTGCCAGGGAGGAACGTTCCAGCCACCACTCGACCACCTTGTGAATCCCTTGATAGGGCTTGTTCCAGGGGCACACCTTGATACAGCGGCCACACGATGCGCCGGCGGGGTTGCCGACGCGCATGTATGTGCAACCCTCGACGTCCAACTCATATGTGGCGTAGTCATTGTAGATGATCATCTCATCGGCCTCGGAGATTGACCGAGAGGGGCACTCCCTGGCGCACTTCTTGCAGATCTTACAATAGTCCTGCAAGCCGAAGTCTATCGGTCTGTCAGGCTCCAGCGGCAGGTTGGTCGTGACCGCAGAGGCCTTGAACCGGGGTCCCAAGAAAGGGTTGAGTACCGTATTCCCAAAGCGTGACATCTCCCCGAGCCCTGCCAACAGAACCAAAGGCGGCATCACAACCTTGTAGTGGCCAGAGAAATGCGGCTCTGCTTCATATCCCAGTCGTCTGATGTAATTGGCCACTATCGTGGCGATGAAGCCACTGGTGGAGTAGCTCTTGAAGCTCTGGGCACCGCTGATCCAGTCGCTTCCTAGACCACCGCTGAAAGTACGCCATCCTTGATCGATGAGGAAGATCATGGCGTACTTGTGGTGTAGCTCTATCGGTCGCTCTTTCCTGTCGGAAGCGTACACGGCGTATTGGGGCAGCTCGCAGATACCCACACAATCTGAGCGCAGGAAGTAGCCCAAAGCCTTCATGTGGCGCGATTGGGCCGCCGCGTCCTTGGGTATGGCGGCGAGTGTGGGATAGACATCGCATGGTTCAAGACGGGCCAAGCCGCTGGTGATCTGGCTCAAGGCGGCAGACAAAGGCTCCTTCTGTATGAAGCGGTCAACCTCAGCTTTGAGCCGCGGCCCGTAGTCGCCCCATGCGGCCTTGATGAAGCCGGCCTGACGCTCGCTCACCCGCCGAACGTGCGGTCCAATGTACGTCGTCGGCTTGTCAACCCTCTTCAGACGCTCCAGTGGATAAGGCCCAAGTTGTCCCTTCGGTGCCTTCCCCTCCAACATCGTTCCCTCCTCTAGTCCAGCGGCCTACCGCCATGACCGCCACCATTCGCCTGTCTCACACCAACGGCGGCATGACGTTCTTCGCAACGACCGCGAGCACCTGAGAATCGCTCAGCTCCTTCCAATTGTAGCCGTGCGTGACACGTCTGCCAAGACCGGTGGCACTGGTATCACGATACTGATCGCTTCCGAGTTCCTCTCCACCAGGCCGCATACGTAGAGACAAAGCGGAACGCCCGGCGTACGCCCGGGCGTCGTTGGATTGAGCCCGACATCTAATCTACCTGTGGAAGGAGTTCGTGCCGCGAAGGAGACAGCAATCACTCTGTTAGCTGGTCTCGTCACCCCCCCAACCCTGCCGAGGTGGCCCCTCCCACGGCAGGAAGGAGCATCTGAACCCGTTCCCCATCATCTCCAAGGTGTGTCCCCGGAGAAAGCCAAGACCTAGCAGCAGAGCGAGCGTGGGTCAAGAACCCACTCCCTCAGCTTCGGTCCACTCCGGCGCAACGCGCACGGCTACAACCTCTCCGCGCGCACACTCCTCGCCTCCGGAGAGGACCAGGCAAGTCACGACCATCTTTCTCTCCCCCATCTCCTTGACCTGGGCCCGCAACTCGACCGGCTGGTCGATAGGCGTCGGTCGCAGGTATGTGACCTGCAAGGATGCAGTGGCACACCAGATCTGAGGCTCCGTGCCAATCTCCCGCCCTTCTGCTTGATAGGCCGCCGCCATCGCGGTACACGCCGAGTGG
>JAUWLF010000067.1 GCA_030613785.1 Chloroflexota bacterium
CACCATCCTGCTTCAGGAAGGCGCGCAGGAACCGGGGGCTGGCTGTGGTGAAGGGCTCGTAGATGGCCTGGTTGGGGTCGCCGACGCGCACCCAGTTGCCCTCCGGTCCCACGAGGAGTTTCAGGATCTCCTCTTGCAAGCGGCTGCTGTCCTGCGACTCGTCCTCCAGAATGAAAGGCCAGCGATAACGGAGCCTTTCGAGGTATTCTCGGTCCAATTCCAAAGCGCGCAGCGCCAGTTGGATGAGGGAGTCGAAGTCCACAGCGCCACGATATGCCAGTGCACGCTCGTAGTCGGCGTAGATCGCGCAACCCATCTCCACCAGGGAATGCGAAGCTGGCGAGTTGTCGAACAGCTCGCTGAGTTCGGCAGGCGCGATCTGCAGGTCCTTCGCCTTTCTGATGAAGCTGAGGGCAACGTCGCTGACCAGGAACGGCCACTGCTTCCGACGCACCCAATCCAACTGCTTCGCCTCGAGATCTAGAGAGAGGAAATCAACGGCGGCGGAAGGGTTCCCCCGCAGCCAGGCCTCGGCGGCCTCCTGGCAGATCTGGAACGCCGCTCGCTCGTCTATGATCCGGAAGTCGTCGGAAAGACCCACCAAGGATGGCCTCTCACGCACAATGTCGTGAGCCAGGCCATGCAAAGTTCGCACCCGATAGCCGATGTTAGACAGCAATCCGCGCTTCTGGACGAAGCTCGCCACCCGGTTGGCGAAGTTGTCCACGGCCGAGTTGACGAGGGTCACGACCAATACCTCCTGGTCGTCCGCGAGATTCGCGTTGGCTACCAGTTGGGCCGCCAGGTACGAGAGGGTGATGGTCTTGCCGCTGCCGGGCACGGCTGACACCCCCATCTTCCCGGCGGTGTAGTCCAGGACCTGCTGCTGCTTGGGACGAGGCTTGAAGATCAACACTCCCTCAAGTGCTCCGTGAGACGGCCCCGGGCGCGGCTGGTAGACGGCGCAAGACCTGCTGAATCGCTTGGAGCAGCGGCCCCTGTTGTCCGTAGCCCTGCTCGCCGAAGTCGCTGAAGCCCAGGTAGATCCTCCGCCGGCAGCGTCGGGTCAGCCCCTGGGTCAGTCGGTACATCGCCTCCTGCCTGGTCTCGAACTCATCGGCGTCTGTCCAAACCTTGTCTCTCGGCCAATGACGGCTGAGAACGTAGGGATGAGTGAGGGGTTGGTAGAGACGTTCCCACCAACCTCGGCCTCCGGTGTTGAGCCAGAACTGGTAGTCAACCGGGCGGTTACTCATCAGGAAGGTATACGCGGGTGCGAGGAGGATCGCGTCCTCCCGTTGGACTCGCCAACTCCGGATGTACTGGGCAGCCACGACGCCGTCCTGTACCATCTCCAGGTACTCCCTACCCAAGGGCTTGTCTTGCTGAAGAGGGCCACCGCTCGCCACCCATCTGAACTTCTGCACCGACTCGATCAGGTTGGCGGCCACCTGCCCAGCGTCATAGTTGGCGTGGAAGCCGTAACCCTCTTGGGACAGCACCTCACCGAAGAGGCGGCCCAAGAAGTGGTCCAGTTCTGTCTCCAGACCAGCGACGTACTCCTCGATCCAGGCGCGCAATCGCTCGTAGCGTTCGCCCAGCAGGAAGGTGAGACGCTCCTGCATGGCGGAGTCGATCCGGTCGAAGGAGCTGAGCACGGGAGCCCCGTCTCGGACGCGGTGCACGATCTCGGCCAGGAGTTGTGCCCTCACCAGGTCCATGCCCTCTATGGCCTGCATCAGGGCATAGGCCACGTCGAACTTGGTGGGGCAGATCCGCCAGTGGGGGTGAGCGATGGCCGCCAGCGTCAGCAGGCACTGCGTGGCTGCCTCCTCCCGCAGCGCTCGAGAGGGGCGGTGAGAACGGACCGGTACCCCCTCGTGCTCCAGTCTGTTCATCAGCGCGAAGCGGAGGGCGTCAGTCATGTAGGGGGCCAGGATCACGATCTCCTCTGGGTGGGCACCTTGCTGGTGCACCAATGCGGAGATCTCATCGGCGACCCAGTCCAGCATCTGCGGGTGATAGCGATGGTGCTCGAAGCACAACGCCGCGCGAACGTCCCCCGAGATCGGCTCCACGACTCTGTTCAGGCTGCGGGCCAGTTCATACCCGAAGGCCTCCAGGTCCGGCGACGTGACGTAGGAGTCTCCGAAACTGACTGTCTCGTGGCACAGCTCCCTCAGCGCGTAAGCGTTGTCCGGGTCTGCCCCCAGGAACCGACGGTAGCCCGCCTCCTGATCGTAGATCAGCAGAGCAGACCGGCTGTGGCGCAACCAGTCGCGCAAGAGGTCGTGAGCCACCGGGGTGTCCTCCTCGACGTTGTCGACGATGAGATGGGTGTATCTGTGCACAAGATAGTCGTGACACAATGGAAGGTGCCACAAATGATTGATGAAGACCTCGACCTGGAGGGAGAAGTCGAGGAGGTTGTGGGCCAGGCAGTACTCGCGGAAACCAGTGGCGCATGCCTGAGCCTCATCGTAGATACGCTTCTCGCTCTGCTCCCCGCCCCAGGCCGCTTTGAGCCGTTCGCCGATCTGCTCGTACGGAAACCCCACCGCGGCGGCCTTGTTCAGATCGTCGAGGATCTGGCTGTACAGGCGGTTGCGGTCGATAGTCACCGTCTCGAAGTAGCCCTCGTCGAGCAAAGGCCGCACCAGGTGGGCCATGAAGTACTGCGCCGTCTCCAAAGTGAGGAAAGTCGGCCGTTGGTCGGGCTGCGCAAAGCCAGCTTTTTCAGCGATCAGCGGCCAGAAGAGGTCCACCATGCGCCGGGCCAGCCCGCCGATGGTAAGGACGGTAACCTGCCCTCCAGCGGGCAGTTGTGGGTTGTGCAGGGCTTCGTAGTAGGGTGTACCGAGCGTACGCTGCGGCACAACCACGAGGATAGACTCGGCTGGCACGCCGGCATCCAGCAGATGTAGGAGCCGCCTCACACCGGCAGTCGTCGTGCCTGTGCCGGCCGGTCCCTCCAGGAATACCTTCCCCTCGACGGGCCGTTCGACAACCGCGAGTTGCTGGCGAGAAAGCGAAAATGATGACACCACGGCTGTCCGTCCGATTCCGTAGGACAGGTTGGCAACCTGTCCTACTCGTACTTACAGTACTTCCACCTCCAATCATCGCGGATCTGAACGAGACCCCCTTTGACCGGATTGTTCACCACATAGGTAATGATCCTGTCGAGTTCCTCTTCGTCTCGCACCACGTGGTCGTAGCTCTCGCCTTGCCAGAATGTCCCTTGGCGTCCGAGCACACGATTTGCCTGGCGCGCTGTGTGCCGCTTGAGTGAGTGCATGATCGTAGACACAGAGCGTGGTACATGCCGTTGCCCTGGGGCAGCGGCGTCAACACCGTGTGGACGTGATTGGGCATAATGCAAAAGGCATCCAAATCGTACACTCGACCATCACGATAGTGCAAGGCCTCAGCGACCAGGTCACCCACCTGAGGATCACTGAGCCACAGAGCGCCGCTGCGGGCCGCGTCCAATTCTGCGTCCCATCTGGCGAAATGACGCCTCTGTTCGATGTGGGCGCGTTGCTCACGTTCCTGCGGGTCGCCGATGTCAGCCAGGGCTGCATCGCTGCCTTCGGCTTCGGCCCGAAGCCGCTGAAGCACTTCGGCCGGGATCGAACCCGCCAAACGGAAAGTGACGAACAACGTCGCGTCTGGCGGCTGCATGTGCGGCAAGTGCCGACGATAGAACCGTTGGTACTCCAAGGTCCTCATATCGCCATCCTTTGGCGCGAGGGGAGGTTGGTCACTGCCCGGGCTGTCGGCTCATGGGATACTGTGGCACCGCCTGACGTGCCACCGTCTGCCTGCTCGGTACGCTCTCGGGGCACGACGGCCCCGTAGGACAGGTTGGCAACCTGTCCTACCAGAGCAAATGCAGTCTCCGCGCTCCTACCGCGTCTAGTCATCCACGACTCCGGCCTTTGCTCCACTCCCCAACGATGGTTACCGACTGCACCAGGAACGTGTTACACGGTGTGTCATTATCAGGCAGTGAACCCTCGCCTCCGTTGTGTCGACAACCTCACAGGGCCAGCTCCAGGCGGTCTCATTGCGGGGGTCGTCCTCCAATACCGAGAGGATGAGTCCCCGCCCCCGATCCCTATCCCCCTGGCGGATAGCAGCGATGGCCTCTGCCAGTGCGTCACGAACCTTCTTGGCCATAACAACCCAACCGGCGACACTGCGACCTCCCCAACACATCCAGGGATGTCGAGAGGTCGTCCGTCCTACTGGTCCGTTCTCCGACCCACAGCAAGAGAGTCATTCACGAGTGCGTTCCTCGCGTCCCCAACCATCTTGCCGCCACGATAGCCCAGCCGCGGCCTCGTGGGATGTCCGATCATCCGGGTTCCTCTCTTCGTAGGGGATGGTACCTGTCCTCGATCCACCGGGCAGGGTCGCTGTAGACGTATTCCCGGATTCCGTTCAGCTCGGCGTCGCCACGGATGACGTGTTCGTAGTAGTTGCGCTGCCATACGGGTGCTCCGAACATTCTACGCCATTCATTGATCCAACGTGATGAGAACGTCTTGAACGCTCGGACGATTTCGGGCAATCCGTGTCGTTTCGCTGTGCCCTGCGGACCTGTCGGGGCGGGTTTGAAACCCGCCCCTACGTTGACCCGGTCTGTGCCCCCATCGTCGGTCAAGACGATTACGCCATGGACATGGTTGGGCATAATGACAAACGCATCCAATTGCACATGGGCGTAGTGATCCGGTGAATCGTTCCAACACGCCTCCACGATATGTCCGCTCTTATTCAACCGCATTTCTCCTTCCAACACCTCGCCCAACAGACAGGAGCGGAGGTACACGCACACGGTGACGAAGTACGCACCAGGCTGACTGTACTCGTACCCCTTGAGGCGAATGGAGCGGCGACGGTGTTGCTGTGCCTTGGAATCCATGAGCTCGTCCACGAGTCCATCCTGTCGTGACCAGAGGCAGGCAACGGCTGCTCGAGAGCAGCAGATGAGAAACCGTGCGGCAAACGCACCCTCACTCCGCTCGCTAGCTCACAGCCTTGGTGTCGTTCCCCGCTACACTCGGTCAGGTCGTGTCTGCCGGATCACGCACAGCAAGCAAGCCCAGAGTGTCCCGCGTTCAACCCAGACAGCCCAGTGGGCCCTTACCCTTCTGGCTGAGGACCTCCGCGCCGTCCTCGAGGATGACGACGAAGTCCTCGATTCGCACACCGCCCCAGCCTGGCATGTAGATCCCCGGCTCCACCGTCAGCGTCATCCCCGGACGCAGGACGTCATCGGACACCTTGCTGGCCCTGGGACCCTCGTGAACCTCCAAGCCCACGCCGTGTCCCAACCCATGCCCGAAGTACTCGCCGTATCCTGCCTCAACAATGATGCGCCGGGCCAGAGCATCTGCCTCCCGGCCTGTCATCCCGGGCCTGATTCCCTCCAGCGCCGCCAGTTGCGCCTTGAGAACGAGATCGTAGATCTCCTGGAACCTGTCATCGGGCTCGCCCAGAACGAGGGTACGGGTCAGGTCAGAGTGGTATCCGTCCACCCGCGCGCCGAGGTCGATGACGATGGGCTCTCCACCCTGAATGACGCGGTCTGAGACCGTGGCATGGGGCATCGCTCCGTTGGTACCGCTGGCGACGATGATGTCGAAGGCGACGGCTTCGGCGCCGAGCGTGCGCATATACACCTCCAACTCCCACCCCACTTCCTTCTCCGTCATCCCCGGTCCGATGAACTCCCTCGCGTGAGCCATCGCTGCATCTCCAATCGCTACGGCACGCTTGATCGCCTCCATCTCTCCCTCGTCCTTGATGGCTCGCATCTCCTCCACCAGATCTTTGACAGGCACGAGTTCGAAACCGGCCGCGGTCTCAGCCCACTGACAATAGTTGGCAAAGGTGACTTGGTGGCTTTCGAAGCCCACGCGTTTCGCCCTGACTGCGGTCGCCAGGTCGCTCAACGACTGGGCCAGGATGTCAGGCGTAGCCTCCACCAACTCGGAGGCTGGAGATTCCTTCTGCGCCTGCCCGACGTAGCGGAAGTCGGTGATCAGAGCAACCTTGTCACCTGTGATGAACAGTGTCCCATCAGTGCCGGTGAAGCCGCTCACGTAGCGCCGGTTGGGGGGATGTGTGATGATGAAGGCGTCGAGATTCCTGGCTTCCAGCTCCTGCCGTAGCTTGCGGAGCCTTCTCTCAAACCGCTGCATGCCGTAGCTCCCTCTCCGTCCTTGGACTCATAGGTACGTGGTGCACTCCTGTCACAAGGGGATCGGTGAGCCCGATCTCCTCCCAAGGATGTCTGCCACCGCCCTCCCCGTTGGATCAGGACAGGTGAATCAGCTAGTCCTGCGCCCTCGGATGCGTCTTCATGTACACCTCGCGAAGACGACTCGGTGTGACGTGGGTGTAGATCTCTGTCGTGGTAGGTTGGGCGTGGCCCAACAGTTCCTGGACCACCCGCAGGCCAGCGCCACCCTCCAGCATGTGTGTGGCGAAGGTATGGCGCAAGAGATGCGGGGTCACCTTCTTCCACAGCCCCGCCAGCTTGCTGTACTTATCCAGGATCAACCCAATGCTGCGCCGGGAAAGCCGTCCCCCGAAGCGGTTCAGGAACAGGGCGTTTCTGGTCTTCGGACTCGCCAGCCGACCCCTCCCGTCGTTGATGTAGGTCCTCAGGGCCTGCACCGCAGGGTCTCCCAGCAAAACCACCCTCTCTTTCCCCCCCTTCCCCCAAACGAGGAGCTGTCCCCTGTCCAGGTTGAGGTGCTCTAGATCCAGGCTGACCAGTTCACTCAGCCTCACGCCAGCCGCGTAAAGAAGCTCCACGATAGCTCTGTCCCGCTGGCCAAGCGGAGTGGACAGATCGGGAGCGTTCAAGAGGGCCTCGACCTCTTCATTCCTCAAGTAGCGCGGCAGCCTCTTGGGCACCTTGGGAGAGGACACGACGTCCATGGGGTTGAAGTCGAGCAGGCCCTCCTGGAGCAGATACCGGCAGAAAGAACGGATCTCCGAGAGCCTGCGCGCCATGCTGGCCTCGACGTAGCCCTCCTTGCGCAGCCAGAGCAGATAGCGACGCAGCACGTGCCGATCAACGGCGTCCCAGGAGTGTGCGCCCTGATCCTTCAGGAAGTCGAGGAACTGCTGGATCTCGTGGAAATAGTTGCGAAGGGTGTAAGGCGAGGCGTCCTTCTCCACCTGGAGGTGGGTGATGTAACGCTGAAGCTGTTCTTCCATGGTCCTCTGGTGACCAACCTCGCTCAGCACACGACCCTCCTCTCTCCAGCGCCGCTACCTCACTGACGCACCGCGGCAGGGTATTCAGGTGTGGACACGCACACTGACCCGGTGCAAGACCCCTACTGACCCACCGGCGGCTCCTGTTGCACAGCCGCCTCCTCCCGCAAGAACGCCCTGCGCGTGCCGCAGCGGATACATTTCACCGAGTCCTTACCGGCCTCCGTCATCAATCCCCCACACTCGGGGCAGAGTTGAGGCACAGGCTTGTCCCAGGTGGCGAAGTCGCATTCGGGGTAGTTGGCGCAACCGTAGAACACGCGCCCTTTCCTGCTCCTCTTCTCCACCAGGTCCCCGCCGCACTGGGGACACTCGACGCCCACCTTCACCAGGAAAGGCTTGGTGTTGCGGCATTGGGGGTAATTGCTGCAAGCGATGAACTTGCCGTATCGCCCCATCTTGATCACCATAGGGCTGCCGCACTCGTCACAATCTATCCCGGCTGGCTCAGGCTCTATCTTCACCTTCTCCATTTCCACAGCGGCCCGCTCCAACTGGCCCTGGAAACGGTCATAGAAGCGGTGTAAGACTGGCACCCACTCCCGCTCGCCCGAGGCGATGAGGTCCAGGTTCGCCTCCAGGCGGGCCGTGAAGTCCACGTTGATGATCTCCCCGAAATGCTCCACCAGCAGATCGTTGACGATGAACCCCACTTGGGTGGGGTGGAATCGTCTCTCTGTCAACTGCACGTAGCCCCGGTTTTGGATCGTCGAAAGGATGGGAGCGTAGGTGCTGGGCCTTCCTATGCCATGCTCCTCCAGGGCCCGGACCAGAGTTGCCTCGCTGTAGCGAGGTGGCGGTTTGGTGAAGTGCTGCCTGGGAAGCAGAGACAGCAGGTCCAGCAGTTCATCCTGGAGGAGTGGCGGCAGCGGAGCGGTCTGCTTCTCCTCATCTCGACGCAGGTCCCTGTATACCCGCAAGAAGCCCGGAAACTTCACCACCGTATCCGTGGCCCGGAACAGGTAGGGCATCTCCACCTTGGGGTCACCCGCCTCGATGTCCACGGAGGTGGTGTCCATCACGGCCGCCGCCATTTGGCTGGCCAGGAAACGCCTCCAGATGAGGTCATACAACCGATACTGATCCTGACTTAGATGACCCCTTATCGCCTTGGGCTCTCGCCCAACTGAGGTGGGGCGAATGGCCTCATGGGCCTCCTGAGCCCTCTTCGCGCGGGTCTTGTGCTTGGGCGGCTTCGCCGGCAGATACCTGTTGCCGTACTTGTCAGCGATGTAGGTCCTGGCCTCCGCCACAGCCTGAGGCGCCCCGTTCACCGAATCAGTACGCATATAGGTGATCAGACCCACCCCACCCTCTGGACCGATGTCTATCCCCTCATAAAGCTGCTGAGCAACGCGCATCGTCCGTTTGGCCGAGAAACGCAAACGACGTGAGGCATCCTGCTGGAGGGTACTGGTGATGAAGGGCGCTGAGGGCTTTCTCTGTCGCTTGCGCTTGACCACCTTGGCCACGACATAGCTCGCCCCTCGTAGATCATCCACTATCTTCTGCGCTTCCTCTTGGTTGCTGAGATCGACATCCTTACCGCTGACCTTGTGCAACTTGGCCCAGAAGCTCTCCCTTGCATCCTGCCCTCGCGTGTCCTGCTTGGCCAGTTCAGCCTCGATGGACCAGTACTCTTGAGGGATGAACTTCTCGATCTCCCTCTCCCGCTCGACAACCAGGCGAAGAGCTACCGACTGCACCCGACCCGCGGAGAGCCCGCCTCTTACGGTCTTCCATAGCAGGGGACTGATCTGATAACCAACCAACCTGTCCAGAATGCGGCGTGCCTGCTGCGCGTCCACCAACTGCATGTCTATGTCGCGGTGGTTGTCGAAGGCCTCTGTGATCGCCTCCTCGGTGATCTCATGGAAGACTACCCTGTAGATGGGGCGACCTTCTATCTGGGATGCCTGGATCACATGCCAAGCTATGGCCTCGCCTTCCCTGTCGGGGTCAGTGGCCAGATACACCTCAGCCGACTTCTTGGCCGCCTTCTTGATCTGATTCACAGCCTTCCGCTTCTCCTTGGGCACGCGGTAGGTGGGTGCAAAATCGTTGTCCACATCCACGCTGAGTCGGGATCTCAGAAGATCCCTCACGTGGCCCAACGTCGCCTCGACCTTGTAGCCTTTGCCCAGGAACCTGCCCACAGTGCGCGCCTTCGCGGGCGACTCCACAATCACCAGCTTGCCATCACCCGGCGCGACCTTGGGTTTCGGCAGCGATTGATGGGCCTCGGTCTTCCCCCAGCGGAACATCCCGCTCCCGCACACAGAGCAGGTCCCGCTGGTGGCGGGGCGTCCGTTCTTCGAGTAGACAGGCTGTGGGTTGGCCATCTCCCTCTTGGCCTTGCACCGCATACAATAGGCTTCCATAGAACCAATCACCTTACAGGCACTCCTGCCATCCTTCTTCGTCCAGCCGCTCCACGAGCGCCTTGACCTCTTGTGCTCGATCTCTGGGGCAAACGAGGATTGCATCCTCGGTGGCCACCACGATGAGGTCCTCAATCCCGATGGTAGCCACGAGATGATGAGGACTGTAGATCACTGAGTTCCGGGTTTCCAGGCCTAGGTAGTGGCCCACGACGACGTTGCCATCCCCATCACACGGCAGCAGCTCCGCCACACTGGCCCAACTTCCCACGTCGCTCCAACCCATCTCCACCGGTATGACCACCACGTCCTCGGCCTCTTCCATGATTCCGAAGTCTATGGTCTCCTTCTCCACCTGTGGCCAGGTACGTTCCAGAACCTCGCGCTCATCTTCTGTCCCTAGAACCTGATCCAGCTCAGCCAGGCATGAGTGAAGGCGGGGAAGATGCTTCTCTATCTCGTGCAGGATCGTCGACGCCTTCCAGATGAACATCCCGCTGTTCCAGAAATGCCGAGCCCCCTCGACGAAACGCTTGGCCGCAGCCTCATCGGGTTTCTCGGTGAAGCGTAGGGCACGATGGATGGTATGCCCACCGATGTCCGTAAGCTCCTCACCGATCTCGATATACCCATAGCCCGTATGCGCGCAATCGGGTTTCATCCCCAAAGTGACGAGGTGACCCTGCTGGGCCACCTGTTCAGCCACAACCAGCACCTCCCGGAATCTTTCTGGTTGGGCTATATGATGGTCGGCTGGCAGACAAGCCATGATCGCCTCTGGATCCCTGTGTTTCAGGTGCACAGCCGCCAGACCTATGGCTGGGGCCGACCCTCGTCCTTCCGGCTCGGCAAGAATATTGGGCTCCGGAACGGAGGGCAGTTGCTCCCTCGTACCCCCTACGTATTGCTCGGCCGTGATGATGTAGACATCGCTCGCAGGCATAAGAGCCTCCAAGCGAGCAAAGGTTTCCTGAAGCAAAGTCCTGTCCTCACATGCCATATCCACGAGCTGCTTGGGACACTCTTTCCGGCTAAGGGGCCAGAGGCGTTTCCCACTCCCGCCCGCCAAGACGACAGCATACATCAGCGCCTCCACTCAGTCCACAACATACTCTATCCCTCTCTCCCTCGCCACCACGTAGTTCATACCCCCGACCTGGCGAACCATACCCTTCAGTTCGAGCATAGCCAGAGTGCTGGTCACCTCCGCGATGGGTAGATCGGTGTTCTGGCCGATTTCATCCACGTGAATCGGCTCGGTGGAGACACACTGGAGTATCTTCGATTCCTGCTCATTCTCCGGTACCGCCATCTGCACCTCTTGATGCTGCACGACCAGCGTCAGGTTCAGCTCCTCGAGAATGTCCTCGACAGACATGACCAGCTTCGCAGCCCCTTCTTGAATCAGCAGGTTGGTCCCTTCGCTCTTGCGGCTGGCGGCGTTGCCCGGGAGCGCGAACACTTCCCGTCCCTGCTCCAAGGCATAGTCGGCAGTGATCAAGGCCCCACTGCGCTTTGCGGCCTCTATGACCAAGGTACCCAGAGACAAGCCACTGATGATGCGGTTGCGCGGCGGGAAGTTGCCCCCTTCAGGCTTGGTGCCCAGTGGATACTCAGTGATCAGCGCTCCTCTCTCCACGACGTTCTTCGCCAGGTTTGTGTGTTCCTGGGGATAGATGATGTCGATGCCGCAACCCAGTACAGCCAACGTACGCCCGCCAGCCCGCAAGGCCGCACGGTGGGCGAGGGAATCGATCCCGCGAGCCAGGCCGCTGACCACGGTGATCCCACTTCTTGCCAGATCACCCGCTACCTCATCCACCATCTGCCTGCCGTACGTTGTGGAGGTACGCGTCCCCACCACCGCCAGCGCCCACTCATCCTGAGGGACGATTTGCCCCTTTACATACAGCACCGGAGGCGAATTGTGGATGTGGCGCAGTCTGGGCGGATATTCCTCATCCTTCCAGGTGATGATCTGAGCTCCTTCCTTCCTAACCCTCGCTAGTTCCTCATCGAGGGACAATTGCTGCCTCGCCGCCAGCAGGCTTTCAATGGACCGTCTGTCCAATCCAGCCGAACGCAATTCGGCCTCGCTGGCATGCCAAGCCCTGCCCAGATCGTCGAAATGGTCGACCAGCAGCTTGAAGCGCGCCGGCCCTATCCCAGAGACGATGTTGAACCCGATCCAGTACTTGACCTCAGTCAAGGCAACTCCCTTCAGACCTCCACACGACTTCTGACGGCGGACTCATCACGGCCTCACCGCAACCCCTCAATCAGGTGCACGATGAGCCGTTGCTGGCTTATGTCCACTTCCCTCACGGAATTGGAGATGGCAGGGATCAGTACTTCCTGGTCACCATCTCTGACCACGTAGACGTCATTACTCCCGGTGAACAGTATCTCCTCCACGCGGCCCAGGAATTCGCCCTCCGTCGTCCAGACCCGCAATCCCACTATCTCATACAGATAATACTCATCCTCCTCGAGAGGCATCGCCTCCTCGATGGGTATATAGATCAACCTCCCCCGCAGCGCAGCGGCTGCGTGGCGATCCTGATAGCCGGCCAGCTTCAGGATGAGCCTCTTGTTCTTGGGCCTCTGCCCCTCCAGGACGACAGGATCCAGCTCTTCACCCAAATAGACCGTCTTCAGCAAGCTGAAGCGGTCTGAGAAGTCAGTGAGTATTTGGACCTCCACCTCACCCTTGAGCCCATGAGGGGCCAGGATCCGTCCGACCACCAGGTGAGAAGGCCGGTTCTCGCCACCGGGAGAAGGGCCTCCCCTGCCCCCGCCTTCCATCTATACGATCTCCAATCTCGCCCGTCTTCCCTGCTTCGTGGCAGCCACCCTCAACAGCGTGCGCATGGCGTTGGCCACCCGCCCTCCTTTGCCGATAACGCGACCCATGTCCTCCTGAGCCACCCGCAGCTCAAAGATCACTGAACGCGTGGCGTTCACCTCAGTCACCTCCACCTGCTCGGGATGATCCACCAGCCTCTTGGCCATAAACTCAACCAACTCCTTCATGGGAATCGCCCTCCGTGTCTGAACGTGGTCTGGACAAAGTCAGACGACCACAGGGCCAAAGCGGTTCTCCTATCTCGAGCCCCCGAACCGGCCGCCGGCGTCGTCACACCTTGCTCTCGCAGACCGCCCCTTGGCCTCAGGTTGCCTCAGTCAAGAAAGCCGTCTGCCCGTAAGCGTTCCTCTATCTCATTCAGGGATTTCTCTCCCAGGCCGGGAATCGCCAACGTCGCCTCCCTGCCTTCCTCGAGCTTGTTCAGCATGTCTCGCACGGTCCTGATACCCGCCTCTGAGAGAACTCTCTGCACGCGACCTGAGAGCTCAAGCTGATCCATCGCCACCTCAGAAGCGGGGATCCCCTCAACTGCTTCCTCGGGCTCAGCGGGCTCCTCTACCTCCTCGGCAGCCAGTGGGGCCTCGACCGCTTCCTCCACGACTGGCGGGCGTTCGGCCTCCTCCGCCAGGATATCCTCCAGCGCCTCACCGCCCTTGACCCGCTCCAGCTTCTCCAAAGTCCCCAGCTTGTTGAGCATCCGCAGCACGGGATCGCTGGGCTGAGCTCCGCACTGAAGCCAGTAGATGGCCCGATCCTCCTTTATCGTGAAGCTCGGAGGGTCAGTGCGTGGGTTGTAGTGACCAATGATCTCGATAAACCGCCCATCTCGCGGCGAACGGGCATCAGCTACCACCACTCTGTAGTGGGGCTGTTTCTTGGCACCAACGCGTCGCAACCTGATTCTAATCATCTGTCGTCCTTTTCTCTCCTCTCAGTCCTGCCAATGTTTGGATTTCGGAAGCAGCGGCCATATCACCTGAACATGGACATGAGATCGGGGATGCGTCCCCTGCTCATCTGCTTCATCATCTTCTGTATCTGGCGAAATTGAGCCAGGAGTTGATTGACCTCCTGGACCGTGGTGCCGCTACCTCGCGCGATGCGTCGCTTGCGGCTCCCGCCGATAAGACGTGGATTTCGGCGCTCCTCAAGTGTCATGGAATTGATCATGGCTTCGATACTCACCAGTTGTTTGTCCGTGGTCTCCTGAGGTATCTCGCCAGCGATACTGGACAAGCCAGGTATCATGTCCAGCACCTGGCTGATGGGTCCCATCTTCTTCACCTGCTGCAACTGATCCAGAAAGTCCTCCAGCGTGAAGCTCGCCGTGCGGAGCTTCTCCTCCATCTCCAGAGCTTGTTCCTCGTCGAAAACCTCCTGCGCCTTCTCGATGAGAGTCAGCACATCCCCCATGCCCAAGATGCGGGAAGCCAAACGATCGGGATGGAAGGTCTCCAGGTCACCCGGCCTCTCGCCAACTCCCAGGAATTTAATGGGCACTCCCGTGACGGAACGCATGGAAAGAGCAGCTCCGCCTCGCGCATCGCCATCCATCTTGGTCAAAATCAGACCCGTCAGCCCCACTCGCTGATCAAACTCCTGGGCCACTCTCACCGCGTCCTGGCCGGTCATGGCATCAGCCACAAGCAGTATCTCAGCGGGCGACAGTCTGTTCCTGATCAATTCCAACTCAGCCATGAGTTGATCGTCAACGTGGAGACGCCCCTGGGTATCCATGACAACCACACTGTAGGCTGCCTTCTGCGCCCTCTGGACGGCGTTGCCGCAGATCTGAGGGGGCGTCGCCGCGGTCCCCTCGCTGTGCACGGCGATGTCCAGCTCCTTCCCCAGTATCTCCAACTGCTCGACGGCCGCCGGTCGCCTGGTATCGGCCGCCACCAACAGCGGCCTCTGACCCTGCTTGCGTAGGTGCAGGGCGAGCTTGGCCGCTGTGGTCGTCTTACCGGACCCCTGCAAACCCACCAGCATCACGACATGGGGTGACTCGCCCGAGAGGTCGATCTTGCTGGGCGCGCCCAGAAGGGAGATCAGCTCCTCGTTGACGATCCTGACCACCTGCTGAGCGGGGGTCAGGCTACGCGTCACCTCAGTACCGACAGCCCTCTCGCGCACCTTGGCCATGAAGCCCTTCACGACCTGGAAGTTGACATCGGCCTCCAGCAAGGCCATTCTGACCTCGCGCAGGCCCTCATCAACGTCCTTCTCGGTGAGCCGGCCCTTTCGCGCCAGCTTGTCAAAAGTCCCCTGAAGCTTCTCTGTCAGAGCCTCAAACATCTCTCATCACCATCAAACCAGAATGCAGAAGCAGGCTTCGCAGCCCGCCGATTCCCACCACATGGTTCTATTCTATTGTACTTCTCACGTTTCGTCAAGCAACCTAGCTGGCAGGGTGTGGAAGCTGTCCCGCCAGGCCAAGCCAATCCGTAGGCGTTCGGCCCACACCTCGAATGTTGATTCCGCCCAGTGAGGAGGAGACCACCTCTTGCTGCTGCCGCTATGGTCCCCACAGGCTTCGACGACCCGGCAAGTTTTCTTCAGCACCCTCTTGGCGCGGTCGAGCTCTCTCACTCCCTGCGCCTTGCTCTCGAGCTGTGGTAGAATTGAGGTGTGGGTGTATGCAAGATGGGACTTGTGGACGTAGTACGAGCGACGATTCGAAAGCACCGCATGTTCGAGGAAGGAGACACTGTAGTCGTCGGTGTTTCCGGTGGCCCCGACTCGCTGTGTCTGCTCCATATTCTGAGGCAGTTGCAGAACGAACTAGGCATCGCCCTACATGCAGGGCATCTAGATCACGGGATCAGAGGAGAGGAATCACAAGCAGACGCAGCTTTCGTGGAGAAACTGGCCCGATCGTGGGAAACACCCATTAGCGTGGAGTACGCAGACGTGCCGGGCTACGCGGACCGGCACAAGCTAGCCATCGAAGAAGCAGCGCGCCGCGTCCGCTACTCCTTCCTCGGTCACGTCGCCCAAGAGCTGGGAGCTCAGTGCATTGCTGTCGGCCACAACGCGGACGACCAGGTGGAGACCATACTGATGCACTGGATGCGTGGCTCCGGATTGGGCGGGCTGCGTGGGATGCTCCCCGTGCAGGTCCTGGGGGCGGAAGCGTGGTGGTCCGGACCCAGCATCAGGCTGGTGAGACCTCTGCTGGAGGTGCCGCGTAGCGAGATTGAAGCCCATTGTCAGGAGCACGATTTGGAACCCCGCTTCGACCGCTCCAACCTGGACCTCACGTACCACCGTAACCGCATCCGTCACGAACTCCTTCCCCACTTGGAGAGCTTCAACCCTCGCATCAGGGAAGTGCTGCGCCGCTCAGCTCGTGTGATCAGCGATGACTTTGACTACCTGCGCCTCCGGGGCCTCCAAGCCTGGGAGAGCCTGGCTCGCGAAGGCGAAGACACCGTCACCTTCCCACTACAGCCATGGCTGCAACTCCATCCGAGTCTCCAAAGGCAGCTTCTGAGGGAGGCGATACATCGGCTGCGCAAGTCGCTGCGCAACATCGACTGGATCCATGTGGAACAGGCCAGGCTAGCGGTCCTGGAGAAATCTGCCGGCAGCAGGACCACACTACCTAAAGGGTTGTTTCTCTTCAAGGGATACGACGAATTCGTCATCGGCGAAGAAGTGCCATGGCCCCCTTTCCCTCTACTGATGGGACCGGAGTTTCCAGTGGCTATCCCCGGCCTCACTCCTTTGCCAGCGAGCGAGTGGCAGGTAGAGGCGAGCATCATGCACAGGGAGGATGTGCCCGACGACGCCCTGGCAGGCAGGAACCCGTGGCAGGCGTATCTGGATCTGGAGCGAACCGGTAAGCGGTTGACCCTGCGAGGTCGCCGCACGGGAGATCGCTTTCAGCCGTTGGGGATGGCCGGAAAGCAGAAGGCGCTCACCGACTTCATGATCGACGCCAAGATTCCACAGCACATCCGTGACCGCGTGCCTCTCGTGACTGCTCCCCACCACATTGTTTGGGTGGCTGGCTGGCGGGTGGACGAGCGAGTCAAGATCACCGAAGAGACGGTCGAGGTGCTGCGCCTGAAGTTCCTGAAGGGGCAATAGTCCTACAGGGGCCCTGCTTCAGCTAAGTGGCGCAAAGGCGCTCTGGATGGCCTACAGCACGCTTATCCCCTCACGAACTGCGGCTTCTTTCAGCGCCTGCACGGCGTGGGAGGTAACCTCCAGCAAGCTCGACCGGGTTTGATCAATCCAGAAGTGAGCTTCCATCTGTACCACGCGCCTGCCCAGCTTGCTACAATAGACCGCGGGTGCGGGGTCCTCCAAGACCTCTTCGATCTCGGTTATCGCTCGCAGGAATACCTCTTGAGCTTGGGCGATGTCCTCCTCATACCGAAGGTCAACCCCCAGCAGGATCCGTCTGGCGGGATACCTTGAGTAGTTGATGATGGCGCTTGTATATACATCAGCGTTGGGAACGATGACCTCCTGTCCATCCCAGGCCTTGATGGTTGTGGCGCGAACGTCCACGTCAGTCACCGTGCCCTGGTGGCCGGCTACCTCGATGGCATCGCCGATGTCAAAGGGCTGTTCCATGAGCAGTAGCATCCCAGCAACGAAGTTCTTGGCGATATCCTGGACCGCAAATCCGAGGGTGAAGCCTATTAGCCCCAGGCCAGCGACGAACGCCGTGACGTTAAAGGAGACTTGATCCAGCGCAACAATGGTGCCGATGACGATAATTGTGACGCCGGCAAGTCGACTCAACAGCCTTCGCATCTCCTCGTCCATCTTCTGGGCTAGTCGCTCCACAGCGCGTCCGACCAGCCTGGCAAGGAGTAGGGACACCAGAAAGACCAGCACTCCTACAATGAGTCTGGGCACGAAGTCTATCGCCGCAACGAGAAGCTCTGAGAAGTACTGAAGAATCACATCCACGGTATCGCTTCCTCCAATTCCTCCAGGTCCGCCGCTTCCGGTCCCAAGAACACCCTGCCGCTCTATGATACACACTCCACTGGACGAACGCAACACCCTGTGAGCGCTTCTTCAGTGGCTCTGGCTTGACCAGGCCCCAAGTCTGTGTCATAATCCCCCCCAAGGAAGGTGCGCGCCGAGGGACCGGTGAACGCTCAGCAAGGACGCCTGGACCACATCTGAACGCACCCCAGGGCCGCGCGGCTCTTCGGGATGCTGGAGACTACGAGGGGCAAGTAGAGATGGAAGAGGATGTACGTGAAGTACTGATCACCAGCGAAGAGATACGAGAGAAGACCGCGGAACTGGCAGGACAGATCACAGCCGACTATCAGGACCAGGACCTGCTACTGGTCTGCATCCTGAAGGGAGGTCTACTGTTCCTGGCCGACCTGATGCGGCAGATTCAGCTCCCACTGGAGATAGACTTCATGGCCGTCTCCAGTTATGGGGACGGCACCGAATCCAGTGGCGTGGTGCGCATTCTCATGGACTTGGAAGCGAACATCCAAGGACGCAACGTACTGATTGTGGAGGATATTATCGATACCGGGTGCACACTGGAGTACATCGTCAATAACCTGCTCACGCGCCGTCCGGCCAGCATCAAGATATGTACGCTGTTGAACAAGCCCGCACGGAGGGAACTGGATATTCCGCTTGACTACGTTGGCTTTGAAATACCTGACAGATTCGTGATCGGGTATGGGTTGGACTACGGCGAGATCTACCGCAACTTGCCCTTCGTGGGCATACTGAGACCAGAGCTCTATTCCTGACAGGTGACGAGACTGCGCCGGACAGTGCACGGGTGCTTGAGCAGAGCCGAGGACGCCCTGCAAGGGATGGATAGGCCATCCCTGACCATTGCAGCGCTGGTGGCGGCAACCTTCGCACAAGGTAGCCTGATCTGGTCCACCAAGCTGGTGGCCGGTGTGCTACTCGGTCTGAGCGTCCTCGTTCTGGGCGCATCCATCTTCGGGAAGAACAGTAGTTCGCGTCAAGGCCAGAAGTCCACCACCATCATCTTGCTCTTCCTTCTTATAGGGGCCGGACTGATTCTAAGTACGCTCACCTCGTTCAGTGCCGCCATTCCTCTCTACACGGTGGCCGTGGTGCTCTTCATTCTCGCCGTTGGCGGACGGCAGCGCCGAACGGCAGGCGTAACACAGCCGTACACCAAACTGGAGATCTTTCTCCTCGCCCTGATCGTCCTGCTGGGATTCAGCTTGCAGAGCTACCGTCTCGAGGTCATCCCGCCTGGGTTTCATGGCGATGAAGCGGAATCGGGCATGCAGGCTCTGGCTCTGTTGCATGGGGAGGTGGGCAGCCTGATCTCTGTGGGCTGGTATCACCTTCCCATGATGGGCTTCGCCTGGCACGCCCTGAGCATGAGAATCTTCGGGGAGACGGTCTTCGGCCTACGCATGAGTTCGGTGATCGTAGGCACCCTAACCTTCATCCCGTTCTATCTGCTGACGCGCTTGCTCTTCAACCGGAGGACCGCCCTCATGGCTACCTTTCTCCTGGCGGTCTCCCACCCTTTCATCGCCCTCAATCGACTTGGCATCAACTACACTCAGACCATCCTCTTCGAGGTAACCACTTTCTACTTCCTTTTCCGAGGTCTTCGGAGCCGGAAGTGGTGGGATTTTGCGCTCAGCGGCCTCTTCATAGGCGCTGGACTGTATTTGTATTATGCTTCACGCCTGGTTCCCTTTGTCGTGTTGGGCTTCTTGGGCTGCGCCGCCATCGCCCACAGGCGGTTGGTGCGAACTCACTGGCGAGGAGTGGTGATCCTGTGGGTCGTGGCCATACTGGTCTTCGCACCGATGGCCCTCTACTTCGTTCAGCATCCCTGGCACTTCATCTCTCGCACCAGCCACGTTCTTGCTCTGGGGGACCTGGGCTGGGTGGACGTCTCCTACGCTCGCCAGAGTCCAGCCATCACTCTGTTCACCCAGGCCATGCGGGTCTTGCCTCTTTTCAACTATGGCGGCGACATGAGCGGACAGTACGGATACCGGGGACCGATGCTGGATTTCATCACTGCCATGCTCTTCATCCTGGGTCTCGGGTACTCCCTGGCCAACAGCCGTCGCCCACGCCACTTCTTCCTTCAGATCTGGTTCTGGGCAACGTTGATCGCGGGCGGGATACTCACCCTGCCTGCGCCCTTCATCCCTCGCCTATCGGGCATGCTCCCTGTACTTGTCATCTTCGCGGCCGTGGCCATGGACAGGATGTGGGACCTCTTTGCCCAGACATGGGGCGACGGAAGAGCCGCTCGAGCTACGCTTTGCGGATTGGTAGCAGTGGCGCTCAGCGCCGTTGCACTGCTGAACTATGACATCTATTTCAACCGCTACCTGCCAACGGTGCAGGGGTGGGCGATGCGGGAGCCCGCCACAGCCATAGCAAGGTACGTGAAATCCCTTGGCGACGACTATCAGTTCTATCTACTGGGGGAACCCAAGCTCTACGCTCGGCACGGCACAATCCGTTTCATCGCCCCTGACGTGAAAGGTGTCGATATTCTGGACCCATCAAGGTACATACCGCTCCAGGATAGCGGGGGGCGCAGTGCCGCCTATATCCTCCTCCCCTCTCACTTGCACCACCTGGATAGCATACTGCAGTACTATCCACACGGTGTCGTACGCCATTTCACACGCGAGTCGGGCGAGCTCTGGTTCACCACTGTTGAGATCAGCAAGGATGACATCGCCGGCGTCAGCGCCCCTCCTGCGTCGCCATGAGGGGCCTCTATCGTTTGGCTAGCGCGGCCTCGATGTTGCCAAGGGCCTTCTCGATCTTCTCCACCGAGTTGGCATAGGACATACGCACGAACCCCTTGCCATACTCCCCGAATGAGGTGCCAGCCAGCACTGCCACTCCCGCTTCCACCATCAGGTAGTCGGCGAACTCCACCTCATTCATGCCTGTGCCCTCAATGTTGGGGAAGACATAGAAAGCGCCCTTGGGGTTCTGACACCTTATGCCCTCGATGGCATTCAGACCCGGCACGATCACGTCCCTGCGCCGCCTGAACTCCTCCACCATCTCGTACGACGCGTCCTGAGGCCCACGCAGCGCTTCAACCCCCGCCCACTGCGTGAAAGTCGCGGTGCACGAGTTGCTGTTGGTCATCAGCCGCGTGATGTGGACTGCCAGCTCTTCCGGCATGACTCCATACCCCAGCCGCCAGCCGGTCATGGCATACGTCTTGGAGAAACCGTTGAGCAGAATGGTGCGGTCTTGGACTCCCGGTAGGGACAAGAAGCTGACGTGCTCCCCCTCGTATATGATGCGATCGTACACCTCATCGGTCAGCACCATCAGATCATGCTCCTCGGCCACCCGAGCCACTTCCTCCAGGTCAGCCCTGGTCAAGACTCCCCCAGTGGGATTCTGAGGGCTGTTAATGATGATCATCTTGCTCCGGGGGGAGACCTTGTCCTTCAGCTGGGAGACGTCGAAGCGGAAGTCGCGTTCCTCCTGCAGGGCGAGGGGAACCGGCTTGGCGCCCACGAAGTTGATCATCGATTCATAGATGGGGAACCCAGGGTTCGGATAGAGGACTTCATCGCCCTCCTCTACCAGGGCCAGGATGGCGAAGAACATGATAGGCTTGGCCCCAGGCGTGACCACCACCTGCTCGGATCTTACCTCCACCCCCCGCGTCTCCGACGTGCATTCAGCGATGGCCTCCCGCAATTCTGGGATGCCCGCCGAAGGCGAGTAGTGGGTGTATCCCTCGTATAACGCGGTGCCCGCTGCCTCGACAATGTTAGAGGGTGTGTCGAAATCAGGCTCACCGATCTCCAGATGCACGATCTCCTTACCCTGAGCCTCCAGGGCCCTTGCTCGGGCCAACACCTCGAAGGCTGTCTCTGTACCCAGTCGGCCCATCGCTTTCGATAGCTTCACTTTCTCTACCTCCTTCATAGGATCGCAGTCTTGCGATCTGTCTTGTTTGTGTTATAATCATGCCTGTGTTGCGGACAGCCACTTGTCTATGGCCGACCGAGGCCTCAGACCTGCAGGCTCCTCCCGCAGCCGATAACGTAACTGGAGGCAACCTGTGCAGCGAAACCTGTCCGTCGTGCTCATCATACTATCAGTCGCGCTCGCCGCTTGCGGAGCAGGGCAACCACCGATCCCGACGCCGCTGCCCGCCCCGCAAAACAAGATCATCTTCATGGGTAACCATGAGGACAACGGCGACATCTTCATGGTGAGCAGCGACGGCACGGGTCTGACCAATCTCACCAAGGCCGGCCATGACGACGTTCTCTTCAGTTGGTCTCCCGACGGACGCCAGATTCTCTTCGTTTCGGACCGCGAC
>JAUWLF010000164.1 GCA_030613785.1 Chloroflexota bacterium
TTCGCGGATGATTCGAGTAGCCTCGGCCCCATCCATGCCGGGCATGATCATGTCCATCAGGACCACGTCCGGTTGAACTTGGGCGCAAAGGTCGACGGCCTCCTTTGCGCTCGCGGCCTCGCCCACCAGTTCCAGGTCGTCGAAGCCCTTTAGGAAGAACCTCAACCCTCTGCGCAGCATCGCGTGGTCATCTACGACGATGACGCGGATTGGGCGTGTTTCTGTCATCATGCTCTCCTCGCTTCGATGGAAGTTGCTTCCAGAACCTTGCTCGCTTCAGCTTGCAGTTGTCTATCTGCTCGCCCAGACGAGGGTTACCTGAGTCCCCTGGCCTGGCTGGCATTCGATGGCCAGCCTCGCGCCGACAGCCTCAGCGCGCTCGCGCATGATGCGCAGCCCCATTTGGTCCGGCCCTGTCCGGGCTGGATCAAAGCCCCGGCCATCGTCACTCACACGCAAGATCACCTGCCCCTGCCAATCCCCGCCCTGCTGGAGGGCAGCCGGAGGCGATGTGCGCAGACTGACGGTCACCTGGCTGGCCTCCGCATGTTTCACCGTGTTGTGGAGCGCTTCTTGGGCCGCGCGATAGAAGGTCACGTGTACATCGGGGGTCAGGGTGGGAACCGGGTCCACGTTCAACAGAATCTCAAGCTGCGCCCGGCTGGCCACGGCTTCGGTCAACTGGCGCAACAGATCATCCAACCTCGTCTCTACCAGAGCTGTTGGGCGGAGCTCCAGCAGCATGGTTCGCATCTCGGCCAGCGCACCCCTGGTGAGGTGACGGAGTTCCTGCAAGCCCTGTTGGGCCTCGTCAGGATCACGCTGCCACACCTGCGGCAGAACTTCTGCCACCAAACTGGCAGAAAAGAGAGCCTGGGTCACCGAATCGTGGAGATCACGGGCCAAACGGCTTCGTTCGGCGGCCACGGCTGCCTCCTGGACGTGCTCGCTCAGCCGGGCATTCTCGATGGCCAAGCCGACTTGATCGGCAAAGACAATGGCCAGTTCCAGGTCCTCGTCAGAGAAGACTCGCGGCTCACCATAATAGACAGCGATGCCACCGTAGACCTGGCCTTTCACAACAATGGGCACGGCCAGCAGGGCCTGGCACAATTCAGTCTCAGAGGTGGCGGATTCCATTCGTCCCACCCCTTGCGCTTGGCTGCCATCATCAGGCAGGGCTTCCGCCAGGTTGGGAACGACTACGGGTCGGCAAGAGGCGATCGCCTGTCTTAGGATTTCCAGCCCAGGGGGTGGGGTGGCGCCAGCGATACAACTACCGGGCAGCCCATGAGCAGCCTGGACGGCCAAGGTCCCAGCTTCGTCTTGGAGGCGGAAGATGGCCACCGCCTCGCTGTCGAGTAGTCGTCTGGCCTGCACCACAATTAGCTCCAGCACCTTGTCCAAGGGCTGGTTGGAGTTGAGGGCAGCCAGGACATCAGCCAGGCTTTCGGCAATCTGCCTGCGCCGCACCGCTTCCTGCCGTCGCTCCCTCTCCTCGCGCCTGGCATCCTCGGCGGTTTGCTTCGCCTCTCGCAATGCTTGCTCCGCCCGCTTGCGCTCAGTGATGTCGCGGGCATTGACCGCAAGGCCAATGACTTTTCCATCCAGGATCCTTGGCACAACGCGTGATTCGTAGCAGATGACGCCTCCGTCTGGCGTGCTATACTCAGTTTCGTAGCTGGCAGGTTCAGCCGTCCCTAGTATATTCGTCAGGATTTCCTTGATCTCGTACTGCCTCTCCTGCGCAACATGCGTATACAAGGGAGTGCCAAGCAACTCCTCTTGCGTCAAGCCTGGTGAGGCATAGTTCACGAACTGAATCCTCAGATTCGCATCGAGTAGTACAACGTGGTCTGGCGAATTCTCAGTAACTGAACGCCAGCGGGCCTCGCTTTCAAGCAGCGCCTCCTCCATGCGCCGGCGTTCAGTGATGTCCTGGACTCCTGCGATCCCTCCGACATAGTTCCCACCATCGTCAAAGATCGGCGCGGTCTCCAGGGTAGTATAGATGCGGCTGCCGTCTTTACGCAGAAACTCAAAATCGTGTTGCTCTTTGATGCCCTGTTGTCGCCGCTGCAGGTTCCGCTCCGTGATCTCCGCGCCCCTCTCATCCATGAAAAAGGAGAGGTGCTGTCCCTGCATCTCCTCCATGGTGTAGCCCAGCATCTCTGCCATGCGGGGGTTAACGAACGTGGTGCGCGCATCTTGGTCGATCACCCAGATGCCCTCTTGCAGCGCGTCAAGCAAGCCTCGGTGTCTCTTCTCGCTGTCGCGCAATGCTTCCTCCGCTTCCCTGCGCTCGGTGGTGTCGAGGGCATACTCGATGACCTGCACCACATCGCCCTCCTGATCGAAGAGCGGATAGCCATGAACCTCAACATATCTGGCGTTCCCGTCTGCGTCGAAGTGGATGTGCTCTACGGTCACCGGTTCTTTGGTTCTCTTGATCTCTTCGAGGAGGCAGGGATGGTCGGCCGTACCACACGGGCTGCTGCGGCCATGCGCGAGTGCGTAGCAGGTCACCTGCCCTGCTAGACCTTCCCTAAGCGCAGCGGAGTTTGCGATCTGGACAGTATAGTCGCGGGCATCCACAACATAGAAGGGGTGGGTGAGAGATTCCAGGATGTCGGTCAAGAACTCGTTCTGCTGGCGGATCTGCTCCTCTGTCTGCTTGCGCTCGGTGATCTCCTGAACGATCCCCAGCATGCGGATTGCCGCCCCGCCCTCATCCCGGATCACATCACCCGTCTCTGACACCCAGCGAACAGTCCCATCGGGCCACACGATGCGATGCTCTATCGCGTAATCCGCACTCCTCCCGACACAGGCATCCACCGCTTCGGTGACGTGCTGGCGGTCATCGGGATGAACACGGTCGAGAAATGCTTCGTAACTTGCACCAAACTCCCCGCGACCAAAGCCAAAAATGGCCTCGCTCAGGTCCGACCAGTGCAGGTCGCCAGCGGGAATGTCCCAGTCCCAACTGCCGATGTTCGCCGCTCGCTGGGCCTGTGCATACCGCTGTTCACTGTGCTTGAGCGTTTCTTCGGCTCGCACCCGCTCTGCGATCCCGCCCAGTCGCTGGGCAATGGCCTCCACCAGGCTCCTCTCTTCCCTCAGAAAAGGTCCTTCATCGATCTGCCGTCTCTCCTCCAGGTAGCAGACCTGCACACGCCCGGCTCCCTTGCCATTGACCTGGATGTCGCAAGTCTGCTGCCATTCGGTCTCACGAAAGTTCTCCGTGCTGAACTCCTGACCATCCAAGACTACTCTGGCGCAAGTGATCTCTGGATGCTGCCAGGCAGGGGGCACGAGATCGACCGTTCCCTGAAGGATCTCCCCCAGAGTATTGTCCGGCTTCTCGACTAGTGCAGAGATGCCATAAAGGCAATTCAGCTCCTTGACCCGCTCGCCCAGGTCGTGCGATAGCCTCTCTAGAGCCTCCCCCGCCCGCTTGTGCTCGGTGATGTTTGTACTTCTGACTGTGAGACCCCAGACCTCTCCGGAGCGCATGACCGGCCCGACGTACGACTCAAACGCCAGCTTGTTGCCATCGGCATCAAGATAGACGCTCTCGAATTGATCCGGCTGTCCCGTCTCCAGAACGCGTGCAAAGCACTCTTGCGCCGGCTGCCTGTACTCCTCAAGGGCATAGTCGAAGAAGGATGTGCCGATTACCTGTTCCTGGGAAAGCTCAGGCAAGGTGTGGTTGATGAAACGGATCTTGGCCTCTGGGTCCAGCAGCATAATCTGGTCAGGCGAATGCTCTGCAAGTGATCTCCATGCTTCCTCACTCGCTCTCAGCGCCTCCTCTGCCCGCCTCCGCTCGGTAATGTCGATTCCGGTTCCGATGACATACTCCGCCTCGCCTTCAGCGTCGAGGAGAGCAGTGTTGGACCAGCTTATCAGGCGACGCTCTCCCTCTCTCGTCACCCAGTAGTTCTCGAACTCGTTCGGAAACTCACCGGCATTTAGTCCCGCAAAGACAGCCTTGACCGGTTCCACCTCTTCGGGGATCAGGAACAAGTCCCAGACATG
>JAUWLF010000109.1 GCA_030613785.1 Chloroflexota bacterium
TCGTCGACAACCTTCACGCTCTCACTGCGGCCCCTATGAATCAAAGCAGATGCTCAGGGTATACGAGTACATTCTTGGTATGAATCAGCAGGCACAGGGCCTTCGTTGGAGACGCTGCTACGAGTCTCGTTGGCGGCGCACATTAGAGAGGCGGGCATGAAGCAGGCGACAACCAGGAACAAGCGCTATGCGGCTTCACGGATCATCGCACTCGTGGCGATTGGGGCATTCTTTGTCACAGTTGCCATTATGAATCTGACCCCAGGACATTTCGGCTTTCCTGATACTGACGGGTGCTCGTGTTTCGTCACCTATACGACGGATCCGTCTCTAACCGCTTGCGATCAAACACGTCCTATCCATTGTGATGGACTGTGGATTCAACAGCTCTTGTTGTACCTCTCTCATCTCGATTTGAACAAGTGACGCGAACTGTTCGAAACTGAAACTGTTTCCGCACTGTTCGGGCCACCATACGGCCGCGGTAACCACGCGAGGCCGCATTTCGAAAAAAGGAGCAGGAAATGCAGACCCTGAAGCAATTCCTAAAACCAGACTGGAGCAAAATCCTTCTGTTTGCCATCTTTGTCGCCATAGCAATTGGAGGTAAGATCCAGGCGTGGGCTTTCACTGATGTGCCTCCCAAGCCCCCTCTCTATGATTTGTTGCGGCCTTTCCCCATCTGGCCAATCTGGATGTTCTTACTAATGCCTCTTGCCTTATTGGCCTTACCTCTCAGAGTCCTTGGCCTAGACGTAATGGGTGGTCCCGCTTGGTTGTTCATAGTGGCCAATATCGCCTATTTCTACCTGCTTTCCTGCCTAATGGTTGCCGGCTCTCGTTGGATCAAAGCCAGATGGAGATCAAAGGGGAAGATGGCAAAGTGATATTCGGGCCGACGGAATCTGCCGTTGCAGCCCAACATCCGCCACCACAAAATGCTGGCGCTGGTCGAGCACACGCTGACGCTACAATAGCAAGCTGGCTGGCGCCACCGTACCTGGCGACAGAAGGCTCTACCAGCGCCGAATCGAGGCCACGGATCGGGAGATTGACCCGCTGGTGTATGAGTTGCATGGGCTGACGGAGGAGGAGATCAAGATCATCGAGGAGGCGACACAATGATCGGTAGACTGCAAAGAGTCCCCTACGTGAGGTGTGGCAGCACGAAGCTTTGGACTTCACGACGTGGGCCGCGGCCATCGCCAATACGCTGAAGACAGGGGTCTCCTAGACCTTCAGGTAGTTGATTGCTGACCATGCTGAGGCTTTCCGCCTGCGCCTGAAGGGCTAGCCGGGGAGCGTGAGCGAACGCTCCCCGATGGTGCCCGCCTGAGCGTCCAGATCCCTACGTGCCTTCGCTTTCTAAGCTGAGTCATCACGAGAAGAGAGGAAAGGGAGCAGTCATGAAAAAGCTGACCAGGGACAATGTCTTCTATGCTTTCTCTGACGACCTTGAACCAGCGCTGGAGATCGAACCGGGTGAGAAGGTGCGGATGGAGACCCACGACTGTTTCTGCGGTCAGGTGCAAACGGAAGCGGATACCGTGGACACTCTAGACTGGGAACGGATCAACCCGGCCACTGGCCCGGTCTACATACGGGGTGCTCTGCCCGGGGACATCTTGGCTGTGGACATTGAAGACGTCCAGGTGGCTGACCAGGGAGCGATGGTGTGCATTCCGGGTGAGGGAGCCCTGGGCGACATCATCACCGAGACGGAGATTAGGATCTTCCGCATGGAAAGGGGCCAGGCCCTCTTCAACGACAAAGTGCGGCTGCCCGTGAAGCCCATGATCGGCGTCATCGGCGTCGCTCCCAAAGGCAAGCCGGTACCCAACGACACACCTGATGCCCACGGCGGCAACATGGACTGCACGCTGATCGGGGCTGGCTGCACAGTCCACTTACCCGTCAACACCGAAGGGGCTCTCTTGGGCATGGGCGACATGCACTCTGTGATGGGTGATGGCGAGATTCTCATCTGTGGGCTGGAAGTTCAGGGGGAGGTGGTCTTCAGTACGCGGGTGCTTAGAGAGGCCAAGCTGCCCACCCCCTTCCTGGACACCACTGATCTGGTGGCCACTGTTCACTCCGCTCATACCGCAGATGAGGCTGCCGATGGGGCCATCCACGCCATGGCTCAGTTCTTGACTGAGATTGTGGGTATGGGCGTCAACGAGGCTGGAATGATCATGAGCCTTGCCGGCGAGCTCAAGTTTTGTCAGGTGGTTGATCCTCTCAAGACGGTGCGCTTTGAGCTCCCCAAGTCTGTGCTAAGCGCCTACGGTTTCAGCATGGGAGAGTTGAGATAGAAGAGAGTCCCACGACCCGCTGAACAGGCCCAGGCACTCCGTCTCTTTGACAAGGTTGTGAGTGCGTGGTATAATCATGTGAATAACACAACAAGCTGATTGATCGGAAACCTGTGCACTCTTGCAGCTTGAGGTACCATAGAGCCACTTATTGAATATGACAACGAGGTGCCCTACGAGAACTCGAAGCTGAGCCTCAGAGACTGCTACGCCTCATGGCAAAGTGCGCAGGCCCTATTTCGAGTCAATCAGCTTGTCTTGCGATGTCACTGGGAACTCTTGTAAGGCACGGAAGGAGGTGAAACTGGCAACAAAGGGAGCGGTGCATCACTAAGAGGCAGTGTGTAGTTTGGCAGGCAGTATGCAGAGAAGGAGTAAAGAAGTGAAAAGGTTGACATTGTCCTTTGGCGCACACATATTGGTGGTCACCTTGGCCCTGGTGCTCATCGCTACCGCGTGCGGCACGCCCGCACCGGCGCCGGGCGTGACGCCCGAGCCGACGACGCCGCCGGAACCCCCGGCCGCTGGGGTTCCCCAGTATGGCGGCACCATGATCCTCACGTATGAGAACGACATCGCAACTCTGGACCCTGCCATCGGCTACGATTGGGATAACTGGGGGATGGAGAAGTGGATCTATGACGCCCTGCTGGACTACGACACAGACATGAACATGATTCCCCACATTGCCGAGATGCCTGAGGTGAGCGCAGACGGCACTGTCTTTACCTTCACGCTCCGCGAGGGTGTCAAATTCCACAACGGCCGCGAGCTCACCGCAGATGATGTAGCCTACACCATAACGCGCGTGATCGATCCAGAGACCATGAGCCCTGGTCAGAGCTTCTACTTCACTATCAAGGGGTCTGAGGAATTCGCGAATGGTGAGGCCGACTCGGTCGAAGGCATCGAGGTGCTGGATGACTACACCATTCGCTTCACCCTAACCCAGCCTGATGCCAGTTTCCTCAACGTGGTGGCCTTGAACTTCTCGTTCATCGTACCCCAGGAAGAGGTGGAGAAATGGGGTGAGGACTTCGGCCATCACCCTATGGGTACAGGCCCCTTTGTCTTTCAGGAATGGGTACCTGGGCAGAGGCTGACTTTCGTGCGGAGTGACGAGTACTTCCTTCCCGAACTACCCTATCTGGACGGCGTCGAGGTGCAAATCGGCGTGGGTCCTGACGTTGCCCTGCTCAGGCTAGAGAAGGGCGAGGTAGACTACTTGGGCGATGGCATCCCGCCTGGCGAGTTTGTGCGTCTCACCGAGGACCCGGCGTGGGAGAATCGGATCGTGCACTCAGTGCGGGTGCACACCGGGTACATCGCCATGAACACGCAGCTAGCCCCCTTCGATGATGTTCGAGTGCGCCGTGCGGTCAACATGGCCATCGATAAGGAGCGGATCGTGCAGTTGCTCAATGGCCGTGGCGTACCGGCCGTTGGGATGCTACCCCCCTTGATGCCGGGTTACGATCCGGACGTCAAAGGCTACGACTACGACCCCGAGGGAGCCCAGGCTTTGCTTGCCGAGGCGGGCTATCCTGACGGGTTCAGCACGTTCATTGAGTGCATCTCGGTGGACCCGGAGCCCAAGCTGTGCGAATCCATGCAGAACGATCTCAGGCAGATCGGAATCGATCTCGAGGTCCGAACTCTGTCCCCCAGCACCGTTATCGACGACGCTGGCACTCCTGGCAAAGTACCGATGGTCTGGTCCGGGGGCCTGGCATGGATACAAGACTACCCACACCCCTCCGACTTCTATGGGCCTATCCTGGGCTGTGATTCAGCCGTCCAGGGCGGATGGAACTGGCCCATGTACTGCAACCCTGAGTTGGACGCCCGGGAGTTAGCGGCTCGGGGCATGAGTGACTGGGATGCGAGCATGGAAGAGTATCAGGAGATCTTCCAGATCCTGTTGGACGATGCGGTGTGGGTACCCGTCCTCCACCAGGAGGACTACAACGCACACTCTGATGCCCTGCACGGTGGCGAGAGGGATTTCTTGCACCCAGTGCACGACATCCGGGCATATATCCTCTGGAAATCGGAGTAGGGTAGAACCGGATTGACCGGGAATGCGAACTCACACAGACGCTAGTGAGCAGCCGGTCCGCATCTTTGAGGTCGCGGACCGGCTGCCCGAGCACCACAGTCAACTATCCTTAGTCTGGCGGCATTTCAAACGTGATCGACTGGCGATTCTCGGTGGTGCCATCGTACTGCTACTGATCCTGGTCGCGATCTTTGCAGATCAGCTGGCACCTTACGATCCCGCCGAGCCGTTAGACGATGGGCTCACAGCCCAGGGAATGCCTGTCGGCAGCACGCTGCCCGCAACGACTCGGTTCATTCTAGGCACCGACTCCAGCGGGCGCGATCTACTCAGTCGCATCGTCTTCGGTGCGCGGGTCTCCCTCACTGTCGGTGTGCTGGCCAATGGGCTTGCGGTGACCATAGGGGTCGTGCTCGGCAGCGTTGGAGGCTACTTCCGAGGCTGGCTGGGGGCGCTCCCAATGCGCTTCACGGACATGATGATGGCGTTTCCCAGCTTGCTGCTCGCCATCGCGCTGGTGGCGGTACTGAGGCCTAGCTTGTGGGTCATTGTGCTGGTCATCGGGCTCGTGCAGTGGACCTGGATCGCGCGCGTGGTGTGCGGAGAGGTTCTCTCCCTCCGCGAGCGCGAGTTTGTCACTGCCGCCGTGTGTGCAGGGGCCTCGTCTGGTCGAATCTTGTTCCGCCACATTCTCCCTCATCTGATTCCCACAGCTATCGTGTGGGGGACGCTCGGCATCGCCACCAACGTCATGTTGGAAGCTTCGTTGAGCTACCTGGGCATTGGGGTACAACCCCCCACCCCAACTTGGGGAGGGATGATCCAGCAGGCTCAGTATTACTACCGCAGCGCGCCCTGGCTCATGCTCTTTCCAGGGCTGGCCATTATGCTGACCGTGCTGAGTTTCAATCTGCTCGGCGACGGCTTGCGCGACGCTCTGGATCCGTACCAGCGACGCTGATCTTGAAGAAGGGTTGACCATGGGTGGTTACCTGGTTCGTCGTCTCTTGATGATGCTACCGGTAGTGTTCGGCATCTCTCTCATCACGTTCTCGCTGACATACTTGCTCCCGGCCGATCCCGCCCGGATGTTCGCGGGCCCCAACGCATCCGTGGAAACGGTCAACAGCATCCGTCACCAGCTCGGGCTAGATCGGCCCTTCTACGAGCAGTACTTGAGCTACGTGTGGCGTGCAGCCCACGGGGACTTTGGTTACTCCTATCATTTCAAGATGCCGGTGTCGGATGCCATTCTGTCGCGGGTGCCCTACACGCTGCAACTCACCTTTGCGGGTATCTTGGTCGAGTTGTTGGTGGGGATCCCCCTCGGTACCCTGTCCGCGCTCAAGCAGTACTCCTGGGTTGACCGGCTCGGCACCCTCTTCGCCCTGCTTGCCGTGTCGGCACCTCCCTTCTGGCTGGGTCTCTTGTCCCTATACTTCCTGGGCTTCCGACTGCCCATCTTCCCGCTAGGTGGCGCTGGCAGCTTGCACCATCTGATCTTGCCCGCGCTCTGTGCAGGGGCCGGGGGTGCTGCCTGGTACGCCCGCATGATGCGCTCCACCACGTTGGACGTGATGCACGCTGATTATGTCCGTACAGCCCGCGCCAAAGGGCTGCGTGAACGAATCGTAGTTTACCGCCATATCCTGCGCAATGCCATTATGCCTATCGTGACCATGGCCGGCATGGACATCCCCTGGTTCCTGAGCGGGGTAGTCCTGATCGAGATGGTGTTCGGATGGCCGGGTATAGGAAAACTGGCAGTGGATGCCATTCATAACGTGGATATCCCCTTGATCTCGGGTACGGTTGTCTTCGCAGCGATAGTGGTTGTTATCGCCAACGTCATCACCGATCTGACCTACGCAGTGATTGATCCACGCATCCGCTATCAATGATAACTTGAGGAACTCGCTAGAGCGGGTATTGCTACAACCACAAGGGCCGTCCTCACGCCAGGCGGCCCTTCTCCTATCCCTCAGAAGAAAGGCGTCGCCGATCTGCTGCAGTATTTTCGTAAGATGACGTAGGTCGTGATCGGAGAGCCTATTGCGGCGGATGAGCTCGTCAAGTTCCTGGATGCTAACGGCTTGCCCTGCAAAGGAATGTAGAACCGGCGAATGCCAGCAAGTGTGTGTTCAAGAGGGGGTGGGTGGGATCCGTCACCTCCCAAGAAGGAGGTAAGGGGAGGCTTTTCGGCCTCCCCATTATTCTGGGGGCAACCGGTGAGTATCGGCGAGGATCCTGAAGGTCTTTTCTCTCCCCGCAAGACTCTTTCTTGGGAACTCGAGTTAGCGTGCCAAGAATATAGATACCTAGAGGATTCTCGAGATGCGTTTGAACGAAAACGAAGTTGACGTACTTGACAGATTGTAAGTCTTGGTATCTACTGTTATTGGTTTAAGAGAACGTGCCCTTCGGGGTGCGGTATCTTTCTCTCCAGGGGGGGCTTAATAGCCTCCCCTTTCTCTTTGGAGTAACCGATAGGTATCGGCCAGTATCCTGAACGTGATCCTCTCTTGGCCTTCCTTCTGGGTGTAGTCTGAGACGGCCAGCTTCCCGTCATAGACCTCGGAGGTTTCCAAGACCTCCGAGGTCTGGCTCAGTCCTGCAAAACTGGGCACGCCCTTCCGCAACCTCCCACTTGCCCTATCCCTCCACTTCTGCTATAACTCAACCCTACTCGCAGATTGTCACATCAAGGCTTCCAAGTAGATATCTATGCCTGAGTTCCCTGAGCTTACGCCATCGGGGCCTAGCTAGATAGACGCCTTGGCGTGAAAAATCAAGAAGTTGCACCTGGCGACTGGGGAAGCCAGAGAGATGCACATTTGGCGATCTCGGAGGCACAAGAGGTAGCCAAGTAGCTTCGCGAAGGAATGGCCAAGGGGACGCACTGGAGTAGCTCACGTTCATCTGGTCAAGAAAGGAAATCAAGACTTGTGGGAGGACAATCCGTGTCGATTCAAGGTGACTTATCAAGAACTTTCGTAGGAGGTCTTAAGATGAGAGGTGTGAGATTGTTTGCTGTTCTGCTTGTAGTGAGTATTCTCGCCAGCTCAGTAGCAACCATTGGTGCGGCACCCGGCCCTCAACCGGGAAGAGTGAAGGTACTGATTGGATTCACTCGCCAGCCGGGGCCAGCCCAAGAGGCACTGGTTCGAGGCATTGGTGGCACGATCAGATACAGCTATCACCTCGTTCCTGCCATCGCCGCGACCGTCCCCGAGCAGGCGATCGAGGGGTTGCGAAGGAACCCTAACGTGACCGCCGTTGAGTTGGACGGCCAGGTGTGGGCCATTGACGTCGAACTGGAGAATGCCTGGGGCGTGGAGCATATCGGTGCTAGTCCTGTTCACGACAGCGGCAACAAGGGCAACGGGGTGAGCGTGGCCATCATCGACTCAGGAATCGACTACACCCACACAGACCTCGACGCCAACTATGCTGGCGGATGGGATTTCGTGAATGATGATAGCGACCCAGAGGATGATTATGGCCATGGCACCCACGTTGCTGGTACGGTTGCTGCCGAGGACAATGACGATGACCTCAGCGTCGTGGGTGTTGCACCAGAGGCTATGCTCTACGCGCTCAAGGTCTTGAATGCCGACGGTTTCGGCAACTGGAGTGATATTATCGCTGCTGTCGAGTGGTGCGTTGACCCAGACAACCCGGACGTGGACGTGGCCAACTTGAGCCTTGGCACTTCCCTCAACCCTGGCGCGCTGGCAGAGGCGGCTTTCGCTAACGCAGAGGCGCAAGGCCTGGTTATTGTGGCCGCCGCTGGCAACTCTGGCAACCCTCCTGGGAGGGGCGATAGCGTGATCTACCCCGCCAAATGGGATTCGGTCATCGCTGTGGCGGCAACCGACCAGAGTGACAAGAGAGCCCGATGGTCCAGCACCGGCGATCAGGTGGAACTCGCTGCTCCAGGTGTGGCCGTCTATTCGACGTGGCCTGTAGGCATGACCACGAGCCCCCACGACCCGCAGCCCATATGCTATTATGGAGGCTGCTACAAGTACGGGTCGGGCACCTCCATGTCATCGCCGCACGTGGCCGGAACCGCGGCGCTGGTTATCGCGAGCGGGATCACAGATTCCAACGGGGACGGCTACATCAACGATGAGGTTCGACAGCGCCTGGATGAGACCGCTGATGACCTGGGCGCCGTGGGGAGAGACCCCCAGTTCGGGTTCGGCCTGGTGGACGCCGATGAAGCCGCAGTGCCTCCGGGCCCGGTCAACCAACCTCCCGCCGTTTCCATTCTCAGCCCTGCCGATGGCTCTACCTTTGACTCGGGCGCTGCGATTGCCTTTGAGGGAACGGCCAGCGACCCCGAGGACGGTGACCTTAGCTCTAGCTTGGACTGGGTCTCTAACCTCGACGGTTCGATTGGCACGGCCGGCAGCTTCTCCACGACCCTTAGCGATGGTAACCACACCATCACCGCATCAGTAGCCGACTCCGGCGGTGCGACCGGAAGCGCCTCCATCAGTATCACCGTGGGCACCCCACCTAGCGAGCCGACAACCGTAACCGTTGCCTCGATCACCTACGGCACCGTGGGCGGTGGCGACGGCAATAAGCACTTGCTGATCACTGTCGCCTTGGTGGACGACCTAGGGAACGCCGTTGACGCCGCCTCCGTGTCCATCCAGGTCGATCTCGATGTGTCCAGCTACTGGTCAGGGAGTGGCAGCACTGAACCGGGCGGCACCGTGACGTTCAGATCGAACAACGCCCCGCCAGGATCCTACACCACGGAGGTCACTGACGTGAGCGCCGAAGGCTTGATTTGGGACGGCGTTACTCCGCCTAACGAATTCACCAAGTAGCAAGCTGCTTCGCTCCAAGAGTTGGTCGACTAGTAGGGCAGGTTCTGAAATCTGCCCTACTGCTACAATGGCGGCAACTTGGCCACCCAGGAACCTGTCCACTGGCTGATATCGTTGCACCCCCCAGTCGGTGTCTAAGAGCGCGTGGGTGGGATCCGCAACCTCCCACTTGCCCTATCCATCCACTTCTGCTATAAGTCAAAGGAACTCACACTTGCTCAGATCGATGTTCCTAAGAGGAGACACCTATGCCAGAGATTCCCGAGCCTACCGAACAACTTGCAACGTTGGGGCCGATCGGTCAGGTCCTCTTCTGAGTTGCGGGAGCGTAACTGCTACCCGGGTCGATAGTGTCTGTGATGTGAATCACGTCGCTCCGATCTGCGTAGGGAATTCGGTCGTCCGGTATGACCAGGACCGGAAAGAGAAAGCCTGGTTGATGACGGATGTAGGGGGGAGGTTGGACGAACATGAATGGCGAGGCGGACTGGAGCAACCCACTCTATATCATCGCAAACGCGATAGCTCTTTCCTTGGTCCCTTTGACCGTTATTTACGTCGCCGCACGTGTCGGCAGGGTGCCAATTCGACGTTTGCTCGATAGGTACTGCGAACTTCTGGTCTCAGGGCTACTCCTCATCGTCGCCTGGCTTGTCTATTCCAGTACGGGGCCATCTTGGGCTGCAATCGTCATTGTCGGCCTGGCTGCAATTGTGGTCTTGGTGCGATACGAATACACGGTGACGAAATTCAGTGGCCAGACGGGAGGGTTCTCGCGTAATCGTGAAGGTCCCTATGATGACCCAATCGAATGCGATCCACTCTACCATGCGTGGAAACCCATCAAGGGGGCAAAATGGATATGGAAACAGAACAAACCAAGTGACCAGGAAGCTCAGCGAGGGCAAACCGTCTGGCATCGACTGGACTTCTGGCTTCTTCGGTCCAGCCACGGGGTGGTGAATGCGACGTTGACACTCATGGTCGATGATTCCGTCAACGTGTACGTCAATGGACAGCTTGTAGAGGAGAACATCCGCTCTTCTCACGTACCGACCACGGTGTACTTTGCGCCTTTTCTCCGGAGATGGAACAACGTCATACATATGGAGATCACGAATGACCCAGGTAAGGAAGAGGCAACAGGCGAGGACAATCCTACAGGCATTGTCTATGTTCTGAGGATTGCTTGAGCCCATTGATGCAGGGTCCTGGTTTGTACTGCACGCGCGGGAAAACACCGTCCTGATATGAGTGATGTTGCTCTGATCTACGTCCTCACAGACCTGCAAACCTCGGGCAGACCGTTCGCCAACCTTTCACTTGCCCTATCCCTCCACTTCTGCTATAACTCACAGCAACTCACAGTTTCTCAGATCGAAGTTCGTAACAGGAGACACCTATGCCACAGTTTCCCGAGCTTACCGAACTACTTGCCACGTTGGGGCTGATCGGCCAGGTCGTGTTCTGGATCATCGGCGCTTACTTTGTCGCCTTCTGGTTCAGCCTCATCGTGTGGACCTTTCGGGACGCCCGTGGCCGCTCGCGTGATCTGTTCACTCAAGCCCTGGGCACCCTTCTGGTGGTGCCCCCTCCTCCACTGAACCTGGGAGGGCTTTTTCTCTACCTCATCCTCCGACCCAAGCAGACCCTGGCTGAGATGTACCAGAATTCCCTGGAGGAGGAAGTGCTGCTCCAGGGCATAGAGGATGTGGACATTTGTCCGGCGTGCAAGCAACTGGTCGAACCAGAGTACATCATCTGCCCCAACTGCTACACTCAACTGAAGAAAAAGTGCCCCGACTGCGGCAAGTCAACGGAATTAGGCTGGAGTGTTTGCCCCTACTGTGGGAGCAAGGCCGCTCCGCAACCGATACCCGCCACCACTCCCGACGAGCAGGTACTGGAAGAGAATAGTGGGCCCCAGCGACGTATCGGTCATCGTCACAGTCAAGAATGAAGCATCCTCCATCGGTCGGTTGCTCGAATCCCTCCTGGAGCAGACCCGCGCGCCGTCGGAGATCGTCATCGTCGATGGCGGCTCCTCCGATGGGACCGTGCAGCGCATAGACCTCTACCGCGACAAGCTCCCCATCAAGCTCCTGATCCGCGAAGGTTCCAACATCTCCCAGGGTCGCAACGAGGCCATCGCCGCTGCCAGCGGGGAGATAGTCGCCAGCACCGACGCGGGGGTGCGACTGGTTCCCCACTGGCTGGAAGAACTCACCCGCCCTCTGGAAGAGGACGCCTCCATCGATGTAGTCAGCGGATTCTTCCGTCCCGACCCTCGAACCGCTTTCGAGATGGCCATGGCCGCCACGGTGCTCCCGGTCGAGGATGATATCGATCCCGAGCGCTTTCTGCCGTCCAGTCGCTCCGTGGCCTTTCGCAAGGAGGCGTGGGAGAAGGTGGGAGGGTATCCCGAGTGGCTGGATTACTGTGAGGACCTGGTCTTCGACTTCGCGCTGCGGGATGCTGGCTACAGGTTCGCCTTTGCCCCTCGAGCGATCGCCTACTTCCGGCCTCGTTCCAGCCTCGGCTCCTTCTGGCGCCAGTACTTTCAGTACGCCCGCGGAGATGGAAAAGCCGATCTGTGGCGAAAGCGGCATGCCATCCGCTACCTGACCTATCTCGTGATCACTCCCCCGCTCATCGTGATGGGCCTCGTCCATCATCCCCTCTGGTGGTCGCTGCTGCTCGCGGGCGCCGCGGCCTACCTCTGGGCCCCATGCCGGCGCCTGCGGCCCATGATCAGGGGGCTATCGTTCACCGACAAGCTGAAGGCTGTCCTCTGGGTGCCCGTGATCCGACTGTGGGGCGACGTGGCCAAGATGGTGGGGTATCCCGTGGGTGTAGTCTGGCGCACGCGGCACAAGGCTCATCTCCCACCCACCGCTCAG
>JAUWLF010000079.1 GCA_030613785.1 Chloroflexota bacterium
CTGCCGTCCCAGGGAAGACGGAGGACGTCTACGAGACCTTATTTGCACCTACTGAGAGCCAGAAAGGAGAGGGCGCCATGGTAACATTATCATTTGAAAGAATGGCTTCCCTTCGGTAACATTCTTATTTGACTGGACACGCCATGCCATGTCGTTGCGCTAAGAGTGGGCTTTGGCCGGCAAGTTTTTGCAGTCGGCGCACCTGCGGTCCGAGGCGCTTGTGTTCATCGGCGACTGTCCGACATAGGGTAGTGCCGTTCGCCGGCAAGGTCTGTGCACAGGCGATGGCCGAGGCCCGACGCGCGGAGGTGTCGACCGAAGACCTGGAGAGAGGGTTGGCTGGTGAAGTGTATGAGGTGGGTTGGGCAGCCACAGTCGGACGAGCCGAACCGCAGCGCCGGTGTGCTCGCGCCTGGCATTTTCAGCAACACCTGTGCCCAGAGGCATTCCAATCTCTGCGGCGACACTGTGCTCCAGACTTCAACCACGTTGGCAACAGAGAGGAGGTGTCAATGTGCCAGTGCTGTGGCTTTTCGCGCCGTAGATGCCGTTGGAGGCGGGCCCGCAACCCCCCGGGACCCCTGGCGCTGCCGACGTAGAGGTAGTAGCCGACGGGCAAGCCAAAGGTGCCCAGGCGGCCAATGCTAATATTCGCTTCGCCGCTCAGATGCAGGATCAGTACGTACGTGCCTGGTGGCTCCACGCTTACCATTGGCCTCGCAAGTCCTGTCGCAAGTCACGCGCCGGATGGTATTATACCACAGAAGAGCCTGTGGAAAAACGCTCCCAAAGGCCGGGTTTGACTACAGATGTCGTCACACTACACAGCAGTGGAGTCCCGCAGGGACTGGCTCAGTCCATCACGCCCCAGGGGGACCTGATTTCGGCGACGAGCAGCGGTGCAAGTGCTGGAGCATGGCGCGTTGGTCCTTCTCGATATCGTCCACAGAAGTGGATTGACAACTGCTGCCAACTACCCTAGAATTGTTGGGAAGGTGTCATTGCTAGGACGCGGAGGATGCTGACAGTGAAGAAGTACAACGCAGAGCAGTTGAGGAATATCGTTCTCTTGTCCCACGGCGGTGCAGGGAAAACGTCTTTGTCGGAGGCCATGCTCTACAACAGCGGAGCCATTAGCCGCCTCGGCAGAGTTGACGACGGGACGACCACTTCGGACTACGACCCTGAGGAGATCAGGCGGAAGATCTCGGTCAACACCTCCGTCGTGCCGTGTGAGTGGGCGGGGCACAAGATGAATGTGCTAGACACTCCTGGCTATGCAGATTTCGTCGGGGAGGTCAAGGGCCCTGTCAGAGCGGCCGACGCGGCGGTGATCCTGTTGGATGCTGTGTCCGGCGTGGAAGTGGGCACCGAACTCGTGTGGGGCTATGCTGACGAGGTGGACCTACCGCGCATCATGTTCGTCAACAAGATGGACAGAGATAACGCCGATTTCTACCGGGCCTTGAAGGAGGCCCAGGAGAGCCTGGAGGGTAACATCATCCCCTTCCAGTTGCCCATCGGGGCTCAGGACACATTCGAGGGTGTCGTTGACGTGGTGAGCATGAGGGCCTATCGGGGTGAGAGTGCGGAGGAGGGAGACGTCCCCGATGATCTGCGCGCAGACGTTGAAGCTTATCGTTTGCAGTTGGTCGAGGCTGCGGCAGAAACAGACGATGCTCTGCTTGAGAAGTACTTCGAGGAGGAGGCCCTGACAGAGGAGGAGATTCAGGAAGCATTGGCCACCGCTGTGAGGAGCCGAGCTGTGATACCCGTGTTCTGTGGCTCGGCATTCATGAACGTCGCGGTCAGGCCGCTCATGGACGCAATCCTTCAGTACCTTCCTTCACCGCTTGACGCGGTGAGGGCGAGGGCCACAAATGTGGCGACAGGCGAAGAGGAGATTCTAGAGCCTGTTGTTCAGGCTTCAATGGCCACCCTGGTGTTCAAGACGCTGGCCGATCCCTACGTGGGTAAGCTGACCTACTTCCGTGTCTTCTCTGGTGCCATGGAGTCTGACTCCCGCGTCTTCAACTCCACCAAGGCGGAAGAAGAGCGCGTGGGTCAGCTCTTCTTGCTGCGGGGAAAGGACCAGGAGCCGGTGGACGAGGTCCCGGCGGGCGACATCGGGGCCGTTGCCAAGTTGCAGGAGACTTCGACGGGAGATACGCTGTGCGACAAGGACCATCCTGTGACCCTGGCGCCCATCAGCTTTCCCCACCCCATCTTCTCCGCTGCCATAGCGCCGAAGACCAAGGCTGATCTGGATAAGATGGGTACGGCGCTGGCCCGCTTGACTGAAGAGGACCCGACCTTACTCGTGCAGCGCGAGGCCAGTACCAGGGAGACCGTGCTCTCCGGAATGGGGGAATCCCATATAGACATCGCCGCTCGCCGTCTGCACTCTAAGTTCGGAGTGGAGATAGAGACTTCGGTGCCCAAGGTGCCCTACAGCGAGACGGTCACCGAAGTGGCTACGGCCCAGTATCGGCACAAGAAGCAGACCGGCGGGGCCGGTCAATTCGCGGAGGTCTGGCTTCGTGTCGAGCCTTTGGCACGAGGGGCCGGTTTCGAGTATGAGAGCGAGGTGCGAGAGGGCCACATTTCGAAGAGCTACATCCCTTCCATTGAGAAGGGCATCAAGCAGGTGCTAGACCAGGGGGTGATCGCGGGCTATCCGGTGGTGGATGTGAAAGGGGTGGTTTATGATGGTAAGGAGCACCCCGTTGATTCCAAGGACATCGCTTTCCAGATAGCTGGACGAGAGGCGTTCAAGGAGGCCGTGAGGAATGCGGCGCCTGCGCTCTTGGAACCCATCATGCTCTTCACTATCACCCTTCCAGAGTCCAACATGGGCGACATACTTGGAGACCTCAATACCAAGAGAGCCAGAGTGGTGGGAACAGAACAGAAGGGCGACAAGACCATCATCACGGCCCAGGCGCCGCTGGCTGAGATGCAGAACTACGCCACGGACATACGCTCCATGACTCAAGGGCGCGGGGTTTTCTCCGCCGAGTTTCTGCGGTATGAGGAGGTTCCCAGGCATCTGGCTGAGCAGTTGATGGCTGCAGCTCAAGTGGAGGACGAGAAGGAGTAGCTGACGGGCATCATTGTCCAGGTCGGCAACCGGTGTCCGTGGCCTGGAACAGAGGCGATGGGTTATTAGGGGCGGGTTAGCATACTGAGAGGGATCTGGACGAGACGTCGGAGGATGCGCTCCTTAGCTCCCGGTGGGTCGACGCAGGCCAAACTCAGATCATAGAAGTGCAGGGCTTCAAACCACCTTGCCTGCCCCAGGCGGATGCGGCTAATCACGCGTAGAGTGGCTGACTCCTTAGAGCGTTCTCCGGCTTCACCAAAGAGGTCGGCCGCAGACCTCAAGTGATCCACGGCGTTCTCCTTATCGCCTTGATGCCTGTACATGGTTCCGAGGTTTCCGACGGTCTGGGCTTGACCGTCCCTGTCTCCCAACGACTCGAATATTGCCTGTGCCCGATGGAACGACTCGGCGGCCTCGTCCCAGCGCGCTTCCTGCGTGTGAATGGCTCCCAGGTTGTTGAGCATCTCCGCCTGGCCTTTCGAGTCGTCCAGCTCCACATAAAGACCGTGAGCCTCATCGAAGAGTGCGGTCGCGTCATCGTAGTCTCCAAAGCGGAAGAGCCTTATCCCTTCGTCCTTCAGGTGTTCTGCCTTCGCTGCTTTGCTTTCCTCCGTCATGGAATCCCCTTCCCAGAGTACCTGCCCACTTCTGAAACGCCTCGCAGGTTGGTGCATTGATTGCGCGCTAGGTTGATGCCCTGCTCTCTCGAGACTGATCTTGCAGAGAACTGAGGGGCACCTGTAACACGATCTTCGTCCCGTGATCCGGCCTCGACTGCACGGTGAGCCGTGCATCGATCATCCCCGCTCGCTCCTGCATGTTAACCAATCCCAGGTGGGCGTCCTGCTTCGTGCTCGCCTGAGCTGCTTCCAGGTCAAAGCCCTGTCCGTCGTCTTCCACCACGATGCGTAGATGCGTTTCATCTGTGGTGACGTTCAGCCATACGTTCTCGGGCTTGGCGTGCTTTCTGGCGTTGGTCACTGCTTCCTGGACGATCATGAACGCGGTTATCTCGACGCCGTTGGCAAGCCTTCCGTCGAAGCCCCCGTCGTGGAAATGGAAACTTGGCGATTCCTCCGCCTGCAACTGCTCAACGAAGGCCTCCAGGGCTCGGACCAGCCCTCGTGTTTCTAGAACGATGGGACGTAGCTGAAACAGAAGCGTGCGGGCTTCCCGGGATGCCTGGACAACTGTCTCTTGGAGGCGATCAAGCTCTGCAATGGCAGACAGAGGCTCATGTTCAAGTAGGCGTTTGATGTAGTCTATGTTCATGGAAATGGAGGAAAGGGTCTGCAAGGTGCCATCGTGGAGGTCACGAGCCAGTTCGCGACGGGCCTCTTCCTCAACTCGGATTATCTTATCTCTCTCCTCACGCAGACTTCGATAGAGACGGGCGTTCTCGATGGCGATGGCAGCCTGGGCAGCCAGCGTGCTCAGCAACCGGAGATCGTCCTGGGTGAAGCCTTCCCTGGACATCTTATTCAGGACCTCTAGTACGCCGATTGTTCGATCCTTGATCTGTAGAGGCACGCAGATGACGGACTCGGTCAGGAAGCCGGTCCGTGCATCGGCCTCTCGGCTAAACCGTCTGTCCTGTGTGGTATCGTTCACTATCGCTGGTTGGCCCTGGGTGGCGACCCATCCAGCTATTCCACGATCCATGGCCATACGGTAGCTACGCAACAGCTCCCTTTTCTCGCCGTGAGGGATGTCGAATACTAGCTCACTGGTTTCCTCGTCTATCAGCATCAGCGTAGAGGCGGAGGCGTCAAGTATCTCAGTCGCCAGCTCCATGGTGTTGTCTAGTACCTCTCTGAGGTCGAGAGTTGATGTCAATGCCTGGCTAGTCTCGTGCAGGAAGCTCAACTGGTTCAGCCCATGCTGAGTAGTAGTCAACTGCTGAATCATGCCTGCGAGATTCCCAACACCCCTCGCGCACCACGTCAATATCTGTCGCTGCGACAAGGACAGCACGTGACCTGGAGGAAAGACGAGTGTGAGAGACCCCGTCACTCTCCCACGGTGGAGCAAAGGGATGCTCGTCAATAGATGCTGAGTACTCTGTACGGTGTGCGTGGAGACAGGGAGGTTCTCGGTGTCACCGATCTCCCATGGAGACATGCGCAGTCTGTCGAGAAGGGCATCTTCCCAGCGAGAGATCTGCTCGTCAACCTCTGAGGGCACCTCACCCGTGCGTACACCCCGGGGCGGGTCGCCAGCCAATACCAGGGACCCGCCTTGACACCTCGTGGATTGGATCGCCCCGTCAAGAGCGGCGTTGACGAACTCACCAACGTCGGAGTGGCGTGTCAACTTGGAGACGATCTCAAGAAAAGGGAGGTTTTGTTCAGTCTCACCAGCAGTGCCAGACGCACTCATTGCATTTCCCTACTGGGTCATTCCTCGGCGCCTGCGGAGAGCATGGCCTCTCCGAGACTCTTCAAGGAGTCGTGCGGCACCTCGTACAGCCTCATGGCCATATCTAGGTATGGGAGCGCTTCAGGGTTGCGAATGAAGTCTTGAACCCGAAGAGGCAGACGTTCCCACGCGTTGTCAGCGGACAGCAACTCGCCGCCGCGTGCGGAGATCGCGACTCGGCTGGTGCTCAGCTCTTTGTCCAAGACTTCGGACAGTGGGAGGTCCAAGTAGGAAGAGATCAACTCCAACTGAGCAAAGGGTATGGGTTTCCTGCCGTGCTCGTACCTGGACATGGTGTCAGTGGACACACCCAGGAGCCTTGCACACTGACTTTGGGTTTTGCCGGCTTTCATTCGCGCCTGGCGCAGGAGGATCCCGATGACCTTCTGGCGCAAGGGAATAAGCTTTTGGGGGAGCGGCCCGGCGGCCTCTTCGTCAAATACGGCCAATTCCTCCTCCCACAGATGATTGACCGGTAGGTCGAACAGAGCTGCTAGCAACTCCAATTCGGGTAAGGATATTCCTCGACGGCCATATTCATATTGGGAGACGATGTGCGGCGTACATCCGAGCTGGTCGGCGCACTCCTTCAAAGTTCGGTGGGCTTTGAGCCGAGCAGCTCGCAATAGCACCCCGATTATCTTCGTACGGACATCAAGGGCCTTTGTGTCTTTGACCATTGGGCCTCCTTGATATTGCGACCTCATTTATGATTATATCACAACACGGGTTCGTGGACAACGTGGAGGTTGACATGCCAAATGGACTATGCGATAATGCCACGGGTGTGACTGACGTGCATCGTGGTACCCTATTGCACTTCATGACAGTCCAAGCTGTGCTCTGGTGGTCATGGTTTTCGCTCACAGCGGTTTTCTGCGGACCCAGCGGCAAGCGGAAGCTGCTCTCGTCACCCTGGGGTGGTGCGCTTCGGGGACATCCGAGAGGGCCCTGTCTAGGGTGCTGGGAATGCAGCTTCGCGTCTTGTGCAGTTCGCTCTGTGAGGGTGGAGGTCCGCGGTTCATCCATTCCACGAGGCTGGGTTCCTGATGCGATTGCCTTCGTGACGAGGCGTCCTTGCGCTCAGAGTCGGCCGGGCGGGCCCCACCTCGTCGCACACGCGGGCCGACCCAAGCCCGGTTTGGCTTCTCATGGACCTGTTCACCTCTCTCTTGTGCCACGGGATTTCCTTACTGGGTCTGCGCTCATCCACCCGAAGGTCGTTGCAAGATGATTGCCGTAGACATGCACGTGCATACTGTCTATTCCAAGGACGGACTTCTGTCTCCAGAGGACATAGTGCTGAAGCATGAGGAAAAGGGGTTGGGAGCGTTGGCCATCACCGATCACAACGCCATCGCCGGAGCCTTGGCAGTGCGAGACATAGCCTCGTTTCCCGTTATCATTGGGCAAGAGGTGTCCACGCCGGAAGGGGAGGTGATGGGACTGTTCCTGGAGCGTGAGGTGCCCCAAGGCCTATCTCCTCTCCAGACTATTGACATCATCAGGGAGCAAGGAGGACTGGCCGGGGTGCCTCATCCTTTCGACCGTTTGCGAGGGCAGTCGGTCGGCGAGTACGTGCTGAAGGAAATAGGAGACCAGCTTGACTTCATAGAGGGATTCAATGCCCGAGTCACTCTCCCGGGTCACAACCGTCGCGCCCGAGAGTTCGCCCGGTCCCGAGGGCTGCCATGTACGGCGGGCAGCGATGCCCACAGCGGCTACGAGCTGGGGCGGGCCTATGTGGAGATGCCCCCATTTGACAGCAAGGAGCAGTTTCTGAAGAGCCTCGCCAGCGGGCGAATCGTTGGTAGGGTGAGCCCTTTCTGGGTTCACTTCTTCAGCACGTACGCGAAGATTCGTCGCAAAATGGCGAAGGGCTAGAACAGTACGGGAGCTCCGCGGTGAGATTGGCCGTGGGACAGTGTCCCGCACGGACTATGAGATCGCGGCTTCATACTGGCTCCGCATTGCTGCGCAATGGAGAGCCTTCACGATCCACGGCCTTGGGTATGCTCGTCGGCTGAGGAGATTGTACCAGTTGGTGACCGGGTTGGCCTTCAAGAAACACCACCTGCGAGGAGTGCGTGACAGAAGGAAGGGCGAGAAGGAGATCACTCGTTTGCGTGCGGAGATCATGGATCTGAGAGCTGAGATATCTCACTAGTCTACCGAAAGGGGTCATGAGACATGAAGGCACATGGGCAGCGATGTCCAGGCTGCGGTGTAGATGATCCTCGGGCTGCCAATTTCTGCTTCAATTGTGGGTTGCCCCTGGGCAGGCGGGAGCCCCAGGTTGGACGGCGGAGAGTGGTGATCACTGGAGTGGGAGCCATCACTCCTCTGGGGCTGACGGCAGAGGCTACCTGGCGAGGACTGCTAGAGGGACGGTCCGGCGTCAGGTTGCTCACTGAGATCAACGTCGAGGAGTACCCGACGAAGATAGCCGGCTTGGCCAGAGGGTTTGTACCGGAGCGGTACATGGACCGCAAGGAGGCGCGTCGAATGGGCCGCTACAGCCAGTTGGCTGTGGCGGCGGCAGGGATGGCGTTGCAAGATGCAGGTCTGTCGCCCGGGAACATCAGCGGCGAGCAAGTCGGGGTCATTCTGGGCACAAGCGGTGGCGGTGCGGTGGAGGAGACCGAGAAGGCATGCAGGATTCTGCTGGCCAAGGGGGGGATGCGCATCTCGCCGTTTTTCGCGGTCACTGTGAGTCTGAATGTGGCTGCTCACCACATCGCTCGTTTGCATGGACTTGAAGGCTATAATTCCACCGTGGTCACTGCCTGCGCCTCCGGAACTCAAGCGATCGGGGAGGCCACAGAAGTGATTCGTCGTGGGGCGGCCCGGATCATGGTTGCCGGTGGAACAGAATCGGGCATCTGCGAGTTGTGCATAGCCGCCTTCGCGGTGCCTCGCGGTTACTCTCGGCGCAACGATGAGCCAGAGAGAGCCTCTCGCCCCTTTGATGCAGACCGTGACGGATTTGTGCCTGCTGAGGGGGCTGGTGTCCTCATCCTCGAGGAGCTGGGGCACGCGTTGCAGCGAAACGCTCACATCCACGCTGAGGTGCTGGGCTACGCCGGGACCGCGGACACCTACCACCTGATCGCACCAGACCCCGAAGGGAACGCTGCCGCTCGGGCTATGGTGTTGACCGCAGAGGACGCTCAGGTGTCGCTAGACGATGTAGACTACATCAACGCTCACGCCACGTCGACTGTCCTGGGAGATGTGGCTGAGACCGTAGCCATCAAGAAGGCCTTCGGAGAGCTAGCCTATTGCACACCGATAAGTTCCACCAAGTCCATGACGGGACACCTGATAGGCGCTGCAGGCGGTCTGGAGGCCATCGTCTGCGTGCTCACAATCCGGGATAAGATAATACACCCGACCATCAATCTCGATAACGCGGATCCGGAGTGTGACCTAGACTATGTGCCTCACGTAGCTCGGGAAGCCCAGGTGGATATCGCCCTGTCCAATTCCTTTGGGCTTGGTGGGCAGAATGCCTGCTTGATACTTGGCAGGTACCAGAACTGAGCGTGAGTATCCTCGGTCCGAAGCCGCCGAATCCGTGACCTTGACACCATTGCCGATATGTGGCATAATAAAAAGGAATTGCACAGGCTATGATGGAAACGAGTAGGCGGCCAGCCGCCGTGCAGAGAGTCCGGGCAGGGTGAGAGCCGGATACGAAGGCCCCGTCGAAAATCCTTCTGGAGCCGCCAACCGAAATGCCTGTCTGAGGATGGGCAGAGTAGATTTGGCCGGGAACGCCGCCCGTTATCAATGGTGAGGGTATGAACACGTACCCATGATGAGTGAGCGGGAAACCGCTAGGTAGGGTGGTACCGCGGGAGTGTCATTATCTGAGGAGAGCTCTCGTCCCTATGGGACGAGAGCTTCTTACGTTGAAGGGGGATTGGTATCTGTTCGCAAGGCGAAGCCGGACGACCTGGGCGAACTCGTGAGGCTCCACAGACAGGCGAGCGAGTTGCTGGGCCGTTGGGATCCTCGGCTTGCCCTCAGTTCAGGGACCTTGGAGAGGTTCAAGAAGAGAGTGCGGCTGATGTTGGGCAGCGGATCGTATCCGGTCTTCGTGGCCCAGAGGCGCGATGATGAGGCGCTTCTGGGGTGCGTCATAGGCAAAGTGGTGGACAACAAGCCTTTTGCCGTACCTAGGTTTGGCTACATAGGTTGCCTCTATGTTGATGATGGATGGCGTGGCCAGGAGGTGGGATGCAGACTCCTTGGCGAAGCCCAGGGTTGGTTCAAGACTCAAGGGCTTGATGTCAGCCAGTCTGATGTGGCCAGCCGTAGTCCGATTGCACGGCGCTTCTGGGAGAGAATGGGTTTTTCGCGTTTTCTGGATCATCTGTACTACAGCGATGACGGCGCAGTGGCGAAGGTGGAGGATCGTGGCGTGGTGATCCGTGCGGCAACCATTGGCGACGCCGCGGCCGTGCTTAAGCTGTGGATGGAAATGATGGACTACCACGCTCGGCTTGATAGCCGTCTAAGAGTGTCACGGCACGGCAGCAGACATGTAGCCAAGGCGATAGAGCACTGGCTGCCGGACGACACCGGTCAGTTGCTGGTGGCCCAGGCGAGAGATGATGTGGTCGGCTTTACGTTAGGAGGGATCGTGGATGTGGGGCTGGGCCTCAAGCCGGCCAAGTACGGTCACATTGCCCACATGTGCGTCACCTCGGAATGGCGGAGACTCGGTGTGGGCCGTCAACTGTTCACCGCTCTGCGGAGATGGCTTCAAGGGGAAGGACTTGCTTCTGTGCACATCTACGTGTCGCATTTCAACCCTGCATCACAGCGGTTTTGGCGAAGCTTGGGCTTCCAGGACTATGTAGACCGGCTGTGGTGCGACCTGCGTTGATAGGAGGTTCCTGTGACTGAACTGCTTTGTCTCACCGACAGCTACCTGCGAGAATTCGACGCCACAGTCATGGCCGTGACGGATGATGGTGTGGTACTAGACAGGACGGCATTCTATGTCCAGGGAGGAGGTCAGCCCAGCGACGCGGGCCTGCTGCGTGACGAGGAGGGCCGGGAATACCCGGTGCGAAAGGTTCAGCGAGTGAAGGGGCAGGTCATCCACAAGCTAGAGGTTAGACCTGTGATTGTGGGGAGCAAGGTTCGGGGCATCATCAATTGGGATCACCGGTACGCGTTGATGCGCACCCATACCGCTCTGCACATCCTGTGCGGAGTGATCTGGCGTGACTATGGTGCCGCGGTGACCGGTGGCAACATGCAACCCTTGAAGGCTCGCATGGATTTTGAGCTTGAGAGTATGACTGCGGAGTTCTCAGCCGAAGTGGAGGCGAAGATCAACAAGGAGGTGGCCGCGGCTCATCCGGTGCGAACGAGGATACTGCCTAGGGAAGAGGCTTTTCAGATCCCAGACCTTATCCGCACCAAGATCAACCTGCTGCCCGAGAGCATACAGGAGGTGCGTGTGGTGGAGATAGAGGGGCTGGATTTGCAGGCCGATGGCGGCACGCACGTGGCCAACACGAGGGAGGTGGGTCGCATCCGGGTGACTGGTCACGAGAGCAAGGGGCGCATGAACAAACGACTGCGTATCGAGCTAGACGAGTAATTGGAGGTTTGGCTATATGTTTCGAGAAGTGCCAAGCAAGGTGGATTTCCCAGCGCTGGAGCGCCGGATTCTAGAACTGTGGGACGAGACGGATGCTTTCCACAAGCTGGTGGAGAAGAACCAGGGCAAAGAGCGCTGGTCATTCATAGATGGACCCATCACGGCCAACAACCCCATGGGCGTTCATCATGCCTGGGGTCGCACCTACAAAGATCTGTTCCATCGTTTCAAGGCGATGCAGGGACATGAGATACGCTACCAGAACGGCTTTGATGGACAGGGGCTCTGGATCGAGGTCGAGGTGGAAAAGGAGCTGGGATTCACCTCCAAGGGTGACATCGAGGAGTACGGCATCGCGCGTTTCGTCGAGAAGTGCAAGGAACGGGTACGGAAGTTCTCTGACATCCAGACGCAGCAGTCGATCCGATTGGGCTACTGGATGGATTGGGACAACTCCTACCACACCATGTCCGATGAGAACAACTACACCATCTGGCTGTTCCTCAAGACATGCTATGAGAGGGGCTGGATCTACAAGGGCCGAGACGTCATGCCCTGGTGTCCTCGTTGCAGCACGGCAATCTCCGAGCACGAGATCGTCACAGAGGGCTACCAGGAGTTGACGCACCCTGGGGTTACCGTGATCTTCCCTTTGGCGGGGCGTCCAGGGGAATCGCTCTTGGTTTGGACCACGACGCCTTGGACCCTCACATCCAACGTGGCTGCCGCGGTGCACCCTGAAGTGACCTACGTCAAAGTCAAGCAGGGCGACAAGTGTCTCTATCTAGCTCGCGCGGCCATGCCCATGCTGCAAGGATCATACGAGTTGGTGGAGGAGTTGTCTGGGGCAGACATGGAGGGCTGGACGTATCACGGTCCCTTTGACGAACTGCCTCCTCAGGATATGGTAGAACACAGGGTCATCTTCTGGAAAGAGGTGAGCGAGACCGAAGGTACGGGTATCGTGCACATCGCTCCAGGCTGCGGCAAGGAGGACTTGGAGTTAGGCAAAGAGCATGACTTGCCAGCCATAGCGCCGCTCGATGAGTTCGGCAACTTCGTGCAAGAGTTCGGTTGGCTTGCCGGCCTCAACGTGGCCGATTCGGCTGAGCCCATCTGCGAGGACTTGCAGAGGAAAGGGCTCCTCTACCGGGTGGATGACTACACTCACCGCTATCCCGTCTGCTGGCGTTGCCAGAGCGAGCTCGTGTTCCGCCTGGTGGATGAGTGGTTCATCTTCATGGACCAGCTCCGCCATCAGATAATGGACGTAGTGCGGCAGATCAGGTGGATCCCTGAGTTTGGCATGGATAGAGAGCTGGATTGGCTTCGCAACATGCAGGACTGGATGATCTCCAAGAAGCGGTATTGGGGACTTGCCCTTCCTATCTACGAATGCACATGCGGTCACTTCGAGGTCATCGGGAGTGAGGTGGAGTTGAGGGAGAGGGCGGTCAAAGGTTGGGAGAAGTTCGAAGGTCATTCGCCGCACCGCCCCTGGGTCGACGCAGTGAAGATCCGTTGTCCGGAATGCGGCAACGTCGTGTCGCGCATCGCCGACGTGGGGAACCCCTGGCTGGACGCAGGGATCGTGGCGCTTTCCACGCTCAACTACAGACACGATCGGGAGTATTGGGAGAAGTGGTACCCTGCCGATTTTATCACGGAGTGTTTTCCTGGCCAGTTTCGCAACTGGTTCTACGCCCTGCTCGCCGAAAGCACTGCTATGGAGAACAGCCCGGCTTTCCTCACGGTTTTCGGCTACGCTCTGGTCAAGGACGAGCATGGCGACGAGATGCACAAGAGTAGTGGTAACGTCATCTGGTTTGACGACGCTGCTGAGACCATGGGTGTGGATGTGATCCGGTGGATGTACTGCTCGCATAATCCCCGTGTGAACCTGCACTTTGGGTATGGTCCAGCGGATGAAGTGCGCCGCCGCTTCTTGATCCCTCTTTGGAACGTCTATTCCTTCTTGGTTACCTATGCCAACATAGATGGCTGGACCCCTGCGAGAGTCGAAGGAAGCTCCGTGGAGGATGGCCCGAGGAATGTCCTCGATCGGTGGATACTGTCGAGATTGCAGATTGTTATTCGACAGGTCACGGAGCGACTGGATGACTACGATGTGGCTCCCGCGACGCGATGCACAGAGGCTTTTGTGGATGATCTTTCCAACTGGTACGTCCGCCGCAGCCGTCGTCGGTTCTGGAAGAGCGAGCAGGACGAGGACAAGAAGATGGCGTATTGGACACTGCATCAGTGCCTCGTGACTCTGGTCAAGTTGTTGGCTCCGATCATACCGTTCGTGACCGAGGAGATGTATCAGAATCTCGTGCGTTCTGTTGACGCGGATGCGCCAGAGAGCGTTCATCACTGCCCCTACCCCGTGGCAAATGAGACCCTTGTGGACCAGAGATTGATGGCGGATATGGATCTGGCCATCCAAGTGTCCAGCCTGGGGCGATCGGCCCGCGGCTTGGCCGGCATCAAGTTGCGCCAGCCCCTGGCCAGGGCTGTGGTTGTGGGTCCGTTTGAGGGTGAAGAAGATCCTTTGGGTCCCCTAGCGGACTTGGTGCTGGATGAGCTGAATGTCAAAGAGCTGCGTTTTGCGGAGAACAGGAAGGAGCTGGTGAGATACGTATTGAAGCCAGATCCTGCCATCTTGGGCCCCAAATATGGGCCCCTTTTACCGAGAATCCAGGAGGTAGTGGCATCGCTTGACGCCACGACGTGGGCGCGGAGGTTGCAAGAGGGGGAGCCCATCGCTCTCACCGTCGATGGGGAAATGGTGGAGTTGCTGCCAGAGGAGGTGGCTTTGGAGGCGAGGCCACATGAAGGGTACGAGGTCTCCGAGGAAGGAGACTACATGGTGGGGGTGGACATCAGACTCACAGACGAGTTGATCCAGGAAGGCTTGGCCCGGGAGCTTGTGCGCCGCATCCAGAACCTGCGCAAGGAGGCCAATTTTAGAATTGAGGAGAAGATAGAAACCTACTATCAAGGCGATCCCGAGCTGATCAAAGTCATGCGGGAACACGGGACGTACATCTCTCAGGAGACCCTATCCCTGGACATAGTCGAGAGCGACGGGCCGGAGGGCAGCTACAGCGGAAGCTACCAGATTGACGGGAAGGACATCACTTTGCATCTGGTGAGAGCGTCCGCCGATGGATAGCATCGGAATCCAACCGCACTGTGAGAGTGCTGATTCCTTTCGGCACTGCGTGTAGCGTGCTTGACAGTCGAAAAGGCTGGCATCAGTCGTGTGTGGCCAGGCGATCCCAGTGGCCCGATAGCATGGCGTTAGGGCCCGCCAGTGTCGCCGTTGGGCGAAGTCCTCAGCCGTTGAATCGGCTGGGTGAGAAATCATCATCTCCTGCTGACTCCATCATGGTCGCGACATGGGCGGACGAAGATACGAGTCGGTTTCTCAGCACCCTCAAGCTCTGAGTTTGCTCTTGGACAGGAGATTAGGTAGAATGGAGTTTGCGGCTTCGGGCGCTGAGGGCGAACCCTGTCTGTGTCCGCGTGTTGGGGGAGTCCAGATCGACCGTATGGGGCCAGGATGCACTAACCCCGTGGGGGGAAGGAGGTGAATGGTGCCCAGGTCGTACGGTAGTTTGAAGAGAAAGCTCGAGGAGGAGGGTGCTCGACTGAAAGAGGAGATCGAGCGGCTGGGTGTGCGGGAACAAGAGCGGCCTGGCTATGGCAATCACATGGCCGATGATGCCACAGGCGTGTTTGAGCAAACGAGGAATCTTTCCCTGCGAGAGAGCCTGGAAGACACTCTCAAGCGGGTCGACGAAGCGCTCGAACGATTCGACAAAGGCTCGTACGGTGGGTGCGAGGATTGTGGACGCGAGATCGAGTGGGGGCGTCTGAAGGTGCTCACGTACACCAGTCTGTGTGTGGAATGCGTACGGCGCCACGAGAGGGAGTCGTAGTGCGGGAGACGAATTTGTGGAGAGGTAGCCCTAAGTGGGCGTTCCTCGGGGTAGCCGCTATGGTCCTCTTGGTGGATCAAGCGAGCAAGTACATCGTGCTCAGCAATCTCTCCCTGGGAGAGATGTGGAATCCGATTCCTTTCTTGAGGCCTTTTTTCACCATCACGCACGTGACCAACACGGGTGCTGCCTTCGGGCTGTTTCGGGATCAGGGAACTCTGTTTTCCATCGTAGCCTTTGTTGTGGTGGCAGGTATCCTGGTCTTCTATCGTTACCTTCCGGCCGATCAATTCTGGCTGAGAGTGAGCCTGGGCCTTCAACTAGGAGGAGCGGTTGGCAACCTGTTGGATCGTGTGAGGCTAGGGAGGGTGGTTGACTTTGTTGATTTCAAGATCTGGCCGGTGTTCAATCTGGCGGACACGGCGATCGTCGTGGGCGTAGGGATTCTTGCCGTCTATCTTCTCTTCAGCAAGGAAGAAGCTGGTGAGACGCTGGAAAGTCCCGGCTAGGAGGATCTGCAGGTGACGTGTCACGCACACCGAGAGCCATTTGGCACTCGGTGTTTTTGAGTCTTGTGGTGGCCGTGCTGTGAACACCATTGGTTTGACAGTCAGTGAGAGTGGCGAACGTGTGGACAAGTATGTGGCGCGCGAAGTGCCAACTTTATCGCGCTCCCGGATCCAGCAACTGATCGGCGAGGAGCTAGTCACAGTGAATGGCGTCGCCGTCAAAGCAAGCTACCGCTTGCGACAGGGGGATGAGATACTGGTTCGAGTTCCTCCTACCGAAGAGGTCGAGCTGGTGGCAGAGGATATCCCTCTGAAGGTGGTATACGAAGATGACGACCTGGCGGTGGTCGACAAACCTCCAGGACTCGTTGTGCATCCGGGGCAGGGGCACCCGGATGGCACCCTGGTCAATGCCCTGCTGGCTCGCTATCCGGATCTGCCGGCGGGTGGAGAGAATCGACCCGGCGTGGTGCATCGGCTTGACAAGGACACGTCGGGTCTGATCATGGTGGCCAAGAATGAGCCCGCTCGTCGTTTTCTGCAACGTCAGTTCAAGGAAGGCTTGGTGGACAAGTCATATCTTGCTCTGGTGGAAGGAGAGGTGGAAGCGAAACGGGGGATAGTGGACGCCCCTGTGGGGCGTGATCCCAAACGTCGGAGACGCATGGCAGTGGTGCGGCAGGGTGGGCGGGAGTCGGTCACCGAGTATGAGGTCCTCGAGTATCTCGAGGGGTACACGTTGTTGCAGGTGACTCCCAGAACGGGCCGTACTCATCAGGTGCGAGTACACCTATCCTTCATTGGGCACCCGGTGGTAGGCGACAGGGTGTACGGGTATCGGAAGCAGCGGCTAGGTATCAAGAGGCAGTTCCTCCATGCCCAGCGATTGAGTTTTCATCTTCCGTCTTCAGGGGAGCGCCTGTCTGTGACGGCTGAGTTGCCGGAGGATCTGAACGAGGTGTTGGAGCGGTTGTCGGAGCCTTCTCTCATCACGGCTGAGGAATGGGAGAGGTCCGAACCGTGAAGTTAGGGCTGACGGGGACGGACAGGGAGTTGGCAGGTCTTGAAGCGGCCCCCTGGCAACTTGACCTACATCGGCGCGCGTATGGTGGATTCTAAGCGACAAAGGATCATACTCTTGGGCTCTGGGCCGGCTTTGGCCAGCGCCACGCGGGACAACACCTCTTTTGTACTCGACAGCCCTGCGGGAAGTCTGCTGATTGACTGCGGGGGCGGTCCATTCCACAAGCTGTTGAGAACGGGCGTGGATCCCGCATGCCTGAAGGGAGTGCTCCTGACTCACGCTCACCCGGACCACATCTATGGTCTGCCGTCACTCGTGCATGAACTGTGGCTCTTCGGGAGGAGAGAGCCGTTTCACATCTACAGCAACGGCCACACTCAGCAGGTAGCCACGGCTCTCCTCGATACCTTCCAGCTATGGAACACACCAGTCCCTCTGGAGTTGCATCTCCTGCCTGACGAGGAGAAGTTTCTGGTTTTGGAGAACGAGCTGTACCTCGTCCATACTAGTCCCGTCAAGCATCTGGTGCCAACTGTTGCCGTGAGGGTCACGTCGCGCGGGAGCGGGAGGGCAGCAGTCTTTTCCGCGGATACTGGCCCCTGTCGGGAGCTGGTCTCCCTGGCTAGCGGCGCCGACCTACTGTTCCAAGAGTGTGCAGAGGAGGAACCGCATCAGTTTCACTGCGCGCCCCAGCAGGTGGGGGAGATGGCTGCTGAGGCCGGCGTGGCAGAGGTGATCCTGGTTCATTGTCATCCGAATCTGCTCAAGGAACCCTACCTCACCATCTCCGAGATCCGGAAGCAGTATCACGGATCGGTGCGGTTTGGTGAGGATTTCGATGTCTACGAGCTGTGATTGTGGCGATCCAGGGCGGGGAGGCCACCCACAGCCCCCTACTGCGAGGGTTCTGATCCGCAAAGTTCGTCCAGGTCCATCTGCACCAAGATGGCCGCGACCAGATAGACGGGGACTTGCCCCTTGGTCGGGAAGGGGTTTCTATGGACGAGGGGGACAAGAGCCTCGCCAACCGCTATCACCAGGCTCTCCTTGTCCTTGAGCTGGGGGTCCGCTTTGTGTGCTTCATATCCCCATTCGTTGCAGATGGTCTCCTTGAAACTGGGGAGCAGGCGGTTGAACCAGACGCGGCCTTTTCCCCGAAAACGATATGATGCGCGTTGACCACCGGGCAGCGAGGCACCATAGTACCGATCCAGCTCGCGGAAGAGCCGCTTCTTGCCCCACTCGAGGTATCTCGCTATCTCTTGTCTCTCCAGATCTGAGATGTCGGCCATGTTTGGGTCTATCCTCTCGGAGCGTCTTCCTCACCATCGGCATTATATCGCAGTTGAACGGTGTCGTCAAATCGAATCAGTCCTTGCGCCAAGACATCGTTGCCGGGTTGCGGCAAAGATGCTGGCCAAGTCTGGCCCTCCTGTGGTAGAAGGATGGTGGAAGGACATTGTCCAGAACGGGAAGCGACTATGGCAGACTTGGCCTACAGGGAAGCTTACACTATGAGCAGGATCGAGGTCAGACTTCGCCTTGCGGCTACAATTGGAGCCACGGTGGCGAGTGGAAGGCAGTGATAGAAGGGGGCAGAGATGAGAGGCGAGTTGGTTCGTGCCTGGACTGAAGATGAGTTGCAGTTGCAGGGCCTGTTCTGCACTCCGCTAGACCCGAGTGGTAAGCCAGCCGTTCTCCACGTTCACGGAGCCTCCTCCAACTTCTATCGCAGCCAGTTTCTGGATCCGCTCGCCGACGAACTGACAGCCAGGGGACATGCCTTCCTCTCTGCCAACACACGAGGACATGACATCATAAACAACGTGTACTCCAGGGACGCTACCGCCAGCAGGAAAATCGGGGTTGCCTTCGAAATCTTCGAGGATTGTGTACTTGACATAGACGCCTGGCTGCGCCTGCTGGAGAAGCGCGGGCACCGTCGAGCGGTCCTTCTTGGGCACAGCTTCGGGGTCTTGAAAGTGGCTTTCTATCAAAGCGAGACGCGTGATGGCCGGGTGGACGGACTGATCTTCATGTCCCCGGCAGATCAGGGATTCTGGCTGGAGGCGATGGGGGCTGAGATGGAGCGGGCCTTGTCTTGGGCGGGCGAAATGGTAGCTCAGGGTCAGGGGCAGACGCTGTTCACTGGCCCGCTGATCCCATACCCCATGTCGGCTGCGACGATCAACAGCCTGTTCATCTCCGGCAAGTCCGACATCTTCAAGTTTGGCAGGCCTGACGAGCCCTGGGAGGTGATAGCGAGACTAGATGTTCCCATCCTGGCTTTGGTGGGTACGGTGGCGGAGTCCACGATACCGAGTCCGGAACAAGCTATGGCCCTCCTCGAGTCCAAGGCCACTGCGAGCGCGCGTTGCGACACTGTTGTGCTGGAGGGAGCACCGCACAACTACAGGGGATACGAAGCTCAAGTGACGGAAGTGATTGTCAGTTGGTTGGAGGAGATCTTCGGCAGCTAGTAGCGGTGCTCGGCGTTTGCGATCAAGAGCGGCTGTAGTCCCCTGTGGCACCGCTTGTGGGGCCCGGGGCGTGAGCTTGCGCTCTCGTGGCGCAGGTGTTGCTATACCCAGAAGTGACGAAAGCGCGTGGGTCGTTCGATTGACACGGCTGCTGCGTCGTGATAGGTACTTAAGTACTAGTGCTACCCGTATCTCATTCGCTCGCCGTGCGTTATGCATGATGTAGGCTGCATCTGATGCCTTGTCGGATGCGCTAGCCGACGCTTGGTGGTTGTCAGTTGCTTATACGTCGTTAACACAAGGAGGCCAGGATGGAACAGAGACTTCATTCCAAGGTTGGGATCGCCATCATCATAGTGGGCAGCATCTTCCTGTTGACCGCGGGGGCAGCGCTCGCCGCCAGCGCCGCCAAACCGGAACGAGCGACGCTAGCTGCTCCAGACGCTGGTCTCAACATGTCAGCTTGGGCGGCGACGGGCATGATCTCCCCTACAACCCCGATGACTGGTGGCGTGATGATACCCACCTGCATTAGCTTGTTCTTCACCGTGGACGTGACGAA
>JAUWLF010000013.1 GCA_030613785.1 Chloroflexota bacterium
CTGCCGTCCCAGGGAAGACGGAGGACGTCTACGAGACCTTATTTGCACCTACTGAGAGCCAGAAAGGAGAGGGCGCCATGGTAACATTATCATTTGAAAGAATGGCTTCCCTTCGGTAACATTCTTATTTGACTGGACACGAGTCAGAAGGAATGTCCGCGGCCCCACCGTGCACGATCAACGACACTTTCAATCGTGGCTCCCCGTTGACCCAATGAGCATAGCTAACTCTCTCGATGAGTGATGGGATCGAGCTTCATCAGGGCGGAATTGGCACCGCGAAGGAAGCGAAGAGTCTCGTGCGTAGGCTGCCATTGCGTTCCCTCCTGATTGTGCTGGGGATAGGAGCGCTTCCGATGCGAGATCTACCACGATTCCGAGAAGGAAGCGTGCCTGCTCACGATGCATTATAAGGCAGCTGTGCCTGTCGGTCAACGCCGGAAGACCACGCCGGGATGCGGGAGGGGTACCGGCGAAGCCAGGGTAGCGCGCCGAGACATGCACCCGGTGCCGGAGTGGTGTGCGGCGATGCAGTCGCACTGGCTCGCGGAGCGCATCTGTGCTCCATCTCGAGGGATACGCTCACGTTCGTCGACTTATCCTCGGAGGGCTTGTCGTTTGGGTTCCTCTGCCATACAATAGCGAAGAGGTCGAAGAACCTTGCGCGGCGCTGCTCGGCAGTGGGTGCTCCGCCGCTGGGAAGGGACCTCGGCCGCAACACGAGTTCAAGGAGGCAACAATGGATCGAAGACGTAGATCGAGTCTAGCCGTGGGGCTGCTGCTGATCTTGGTGGGAGCATGGTTCGTCGCTATTCAGCTCGTGCCCGGGCTGGAAGCCTGGCTCAACCTCGAAGTCACCTGGCCGCTGCTTATCGTCGGCGTGGGTGTGCTCCTGCTTCTGATCGGCCTCGTGACCGGGGTCCCGGGCATGGCAGTGCCGGCTTGCATCGTCGCGGGCCTGGGAGGGATATTCTACTGGCAGTCCCTCACCGCCAACTGGGAGAGTTGGATTTACATCTGGACGCTGATCCCCGGGTTCGTCGGAGCAGGCACCATTCTGTCGGGTTTGCTGTCGGGTCAGACCGCCAAAGGGGTGCGTGAAGGCGGATGGCTGATGCTGATCAGCCTGGTGCTGTTCGTGGTCTTCGGGTCTGTCTTCGGCGGATTGGGCTGGCTGGGGCCCTACTGGCCGCTCCTTCTCGTGGCGGTGGGTTTGCTGGTCGTGGTGCGGGCCTTGCTTCGGAGGCGCTAGCAGCTTGCTAGCTTCCGCTATTCGCGTTTGGGCCTCGGGTTGGCCAGGCATTGAAGGCCTGTGGCCGCTTCCGCAACTCAAGGTGTGTGATCAAGGCGTGTTGTGTTCACACAAGAACTGGAGATTGTAGAGATGAATGGAGTTCAACGTGCGGTTTCTTCTTTCGACGAAGGGTTCAGTTGTTCTCAAGCGGTGCTCTCCGCATTTGGGCCGCAATTGGGCCTGGGCCGCGAGAGTGCCTTGAGGGTTGCGTCCGCCTTTGGAGGCGGGATGGGTCGGCGGGGTGAGACGTGCGGGGCGGTGACAGGTGCGTTCATGGTCATAGGGCTCAAGTGCGGAAGAACGAGAGTTGACAATGACGAGGCAAACGAGAAGGCCTACAGCCTGGTCAGCGAGTTTGTTGTCGAGTTCGAATCTCAACACGGATCGATCATCTGCAGAGAGCTGCTCGGCTGTGACATCAGCACTCCTGAGGGGTTAGAACTTGCGAGGGAGATGAACCTCCGCACTACTCGGTGTCCCAACTTCGTTAGAGATGCGGCGGAGATCATCGAGCAAGTCCTGGAATTCTAGATCACGGGGAATGCCACGTATCCCTCATCGCAAGCGATCTCTCTATGGCACACATCCATACGGTCAGCCAGCACCGCTCTTCCAGGAGTTCTGAGGAGGGACGGCAGTGATCTCTCTTGACGGCCCTACACAGAAAGGGATCGATAGTAAGAGCGGCACCACGCACTTCGGTTTCCAGGAAGTGCCCATTGAAGAGAAGCCGCGCATGGTGGCCGCGGTGTTCGACTTCGTGGCCAGCAGGTATGACCTGGTCAATGACGTCTTGTCCCTTGGCATTCATCGGCTGTGGCGGCGGACTGCGATCAGGCTAAGCGGCGTGGGCCCTGGGGACAGAGTGCTGGACGTGGCAGGCGGCACGGGCGATTTCACCACCCGGCTGGCAGCCATGGTGCGGTATGAAGGCTTGGTGGTATTGGCTGAAATCAATGACACCATGCTGCAATTGGGCCGGGCACGCCTGGAGAATCACATTGCTGTCGGAAACGTGCGGTACGTTCAGGCAGACGCTGAGAACTTACCTTTCTCAGACGATTGCTTCGACTGCGTCACCATCGGCTTCGGGCTGCGCAACATGACCGATCAGGATGCGGCTCTGGAGTCCATGCATCGGGCGCTCAAGCCTGGCGGGCCTCTGGTCATACTGGAGTTCTCGCATCCTACGGTGCGGGGGTTCCAGCCCTTCTACGATTTCTACTCGTTCAAGGTGATGCCGCTCGTGGGTCGCGTGATCACTGGAGGTGGGAGTGGCTTTCGCTATCTGGCTGAATCCATCCGGGTCAGTCCGGACCAGGAGAGGCTCAAGAACATGATGGAGCGAGCCGGATTCGAGCGCTGCGAGTACTTCAACCTGAGCGGTGGGATCGTGGCTGTGCATCGAGGGTACAGGGAGGGCTGACTGAGTATACGCTGGTGGGCTGGATAGGCAGATGGACTCGCGTTTCCTGCTGAGAGGACTTCTTCTGGGCTTCGCGATCGCTGCTCCCGTGGGGCCGATCGGTGTGCTATGCATCCGCCGCACGCTGGCTGAAGGGCGGGCGGCTGGTCTCGTCTCGGGCCTGGGGGCTGCCACCGCCGATGCTGTCTATGGGTGCGTTGCTGCATTCGGGTTGACGTTCATCTCCAGCCTCTTGGTCGGTCAGCAGGGATGGATTCGCCTGGTTGGCGGTCTCTTTCTTTGCTATCTGGGGCTCAAGACATTTCTGGCCACACCCGCCGAGGAGCCAGCCGTGGCTAGGGGTGGCGGTCTCCTCGGGGCCTACGCCTCCACCTTCTTCCTGACGCTCACAAATCCAGCGACCATTCTCTCCTTCTCCGCCATTTTTGGGGGCCTGGGCATAGGGAGTGGCACTAGCGACTATCGCTCCGCTGCACTTCTGGTACTGGGTGTGTTTACCGGTTCGGCGCTGTGGTGGCTGATTCTGAGTGGCGGAGTGAGCATGTTTCGCACGAAGCTTGGTGTCACTTCGCTACGATGGGTGAACAGGATCTCAGGCATGATCATCGTGGGCTTCGGGCTGCTGGCCCTCTGGAGTCTCAAGGCTTGAGGGCACACCTTCATTTGGGCCGCCTCTTGGACGTTGGGGAGTGTGGGAGTCAAGGCTGCCTGCGTACTGCGTGGTGAGTGCCAGTTGGGTGCTGGTCATGCCGGTCCTGTCTTTCGAAGGCCCCACTCATGCCGCGTGTGCAGGCCGTCGCCTGCGATGGGAGGTTGGTGACTTACCACTGATGGCAATCAAGTCACCGAATCGTTCAGGACTGAAGCGCAGACTTCCGGGATATGTCGCCACCGGTCTGGTGATCCTCACGACCAGCTTCTGGACGCTCTGGAGTATGGGCGAGGTGTACTACGAGGCCTGGGGGATATCGTATACGGGACCAGTTGCCTACTTGATGCCAGCGGTGGTTTGTTTGGCCTTGACGCTGGTTGTTCTGACGTGGCCCCGCTTCGGAGGCTGGCTGATTATCGTGATCGGCGCGGTCTTCACGGCATGGTGGTGGACATTGGCCGCCGGACGATGGCGACCGGGGCGCACGGCTGATCGAGGGCTATGGGGTCACACTCGTCTGGGCGCCGGAGGGACCCGGGTGGAACTGGCAGCAACCCTGGGGCGGGTACCCCTCCTGGAACCACATTGCCCTCTATGGAGTGGCTCCTGTGGGCTTGGAAGACAAGCCGGGGCACCAGGAGGCGGACGCTAGAGTGGCCGATATGGAGGCCACCGGCCTTTGCCGGCACCTGAGCGAAGACGGCCTGACGTTACTGGCTGAGCCCCAGGACAGCTGGCGCATGCCCACCACCGACGAGATCATACGCTCCCTCGTACGACACGGTGAGAACGTCGGCTGCACCTGGGACGGCGCATCAGGGAGCGCAGATTGCAGGATTGCCCCGGACAAAGAGACGCCGTTGTGGGCGCCGGACTTGTCGCCGATCTACTACTGGTCGTCCGATGAGTACGATGAACGCCGGGCCCGCTACGTGAACTACTCGGGTTCGACCGTCAGTCATCAGCCAAAGTTGTGGGGAAACCCACGGCATGGTTACCGTTGCGTGCGGGAGCCGTGAGGTGCAGACCACGACGGTGGTGCGAGCCTAACTGGGCCTGCGTGTTGTCACGTCAGGTCAAACCGCTAGAGGGAGAGAGACCGGTGAGTGCATCCGTTGTAGTCGTCGACTACGATCCGCGATGGCCCAGCCAGTACGAAGAGGAGAAGGATCGCATTCTCGGCGCCATCGGCGATGTGACCGTGGCCATCGAGCACATCGGAAGTACGGCGGTGCCCGGGCTGGGGGCCAAGCCCATCATCGACATCATGGTCGCTGTCTCTCGCCTTGGAGATGCGGAGAGATGCATCGAGCCGCTACAGGAGATCGGCTACGAGTACGTCCCTGAGTACAACGACGTCATCCCTGAAAGACGATATTTCCACAAGGGGCCTCCAGGGGCACGCACGTACCATCTGCATATGGTGGAGCTGACGAGCGGTTTCTGGGAGCGTCACTTGCTGTTTCGAGATTTCCTGCGCACCCATCCTGAGGAAGCCCGGCGGTATCACCAACTGAAGAAGGAGTTGGCTGCGAAGTTCGGTTCAGACCGTGACGGCTATACCGAGGCCAAGACTTCGTTCATCGAGTCGGTGATTGCGAAGTCCAGGGACAGATGAGGAACTAATCCCTGTGGGTTGCGGCACGACGATCATCTGCTCTGGGGATGAGTGATCCTTGTTGCGCAGGGGAGGAGTCTGAGCTTTGACAGAGCAAGTATCTGAGATCCTCCAGATTGACGACCGAGAACGCTGGGACGAAGCAGTGGCTCGTCTGCCACATGCACACGTGCTACAGTCCTACGAATGGGGCGAGTTCAAGAGCCGTCGTGGCTGGATCCCCTTCCACTTGTTGTTCATGGCAGCCGGCCAGGCGGTGGCTGGTGCATCGGCCCTGCTGCGGCGCTTGCCCGGTGGCCCGTGGGGCGTGATGTACGTGCCCAGGGGGCCTGCCCTCGACTACGATGATGAGGAACTCCTGGCTACTGTGCTCGGCAGGCTCGAAGACCTCGCCAGAGAGCAATGTGCCATCTTCGTCAAGATAGATCCCGACGTAATGGCGGACAGGAGCGACGTCAGGGAGACATTGCTCAATCGCGGCTGGAGACCGTCCCAGGAACAGATTCAATTCCGCAATACTGTGCTCCTCGATCTCCTCCGGTCTGAGGAGGACCTGCTCAAGGCGATGAAGTCCAAGACGAGGTACAACGTGCGGCTGGCGCAGCGGCGAGGAGTGGAGGTGCATCTAGCGGGCGTGGAGGACCTGCCGCTTTTCTACGAGATGTACACCACTACAAGCGAACGGGACGATTTCATCATTCGTCCTTTCCCGTACTACGCCGATGCATGGGGGGCTTTCGTGGAGCAGGGGCGGGCTCAACTGTTTCTGGCCCGCTACGAGGACGAGGCCTTGGCTGGGCTGATCCTCTTTCACTTTGGCGATGGGGCGTGGTACATGTACGGGGCTTCGACGGGCAAGCACCGCAACCTGATGCCCAATCACCTCTTGCAGTGGGAGGCGGTGAGGTGGGCGAAAGCGCGAGGGTGCTCCTTCTACGACATGTGGGGCGCGCCCGATGTGCTGGATGAGACGGATCCTATGTGGGGCGTGTATCGGTTCAAATCGGGATTCGGGGGAGAGTTCACGTCACACCTGGGGGCCTACGACTTTCCAATCTCGAGGCCCCTCTACTGGCTATACACAGTCGCAATGCCCAGGTATCTCGATCTCTTGCGGGGGCGCCACCGCCGTGGACCTGTTGGGGAGATCCCTGCCTACAGCTAGGGCGCTGAGAGGGATGGCGCCTCTGCGCGGATGCGGGCCAGCAAGTCACTGACGGTCAACGTTGCGGACCAGCGATCCAAGTAGGCTTCATCGATGTTTGGCTGCTGTATCTCATACACCTCCAACGCATCTCTCAGTTGCTGCTCCAACACCGGCGATGTCTTGTACCATCGTAACTTGCTCAGAATGGTGTCCTCGGCGCTACTGATGAATACCTGTCGCTCGAACATGGTCACTTGCCGTCGGCGGGCGAATGATCGCCGTGCAAACTCCTCGTCTTTTTTCACCCAGAAATCAACCTTGAACGCGTGTTCCAGATGGATGATGTTGAAGTGAGAGTGCTCCTGGGCAGCTTTTTGGATGGCGAAGGCTGGGGCATAGAACTGCGTTTCCAATGCATGAGCCAGCACGGGGGCCTTCTCCAATGAGACCTCAACCACCATGTCAGCATCATGGGTGAAGCGAGGTCGTCCCCAGTAGCTGGAGGCGAAGGAGCCGACGACCATATAGGGGATGCCGAGGTCTTCCAGGTGCTTAAGGACTTGAAGTAGGATGTCGCGTTGCGCAGTCATGGCTGGATCGCTTTGTCAGGTATGCCTCAACCTGCTTGGCCATCTCTGGGGGCAAGACGCGCTGTCTGATCTGTTGGGAGAGTTGTTCCGGCGTGATGTCTGGGTGCTGGTCAAGGATCGAAGCGCGCGCGATAGCGACGCCGTCTTCGAACATGTCGGCCGCGATGTCTATCCGCTGCTCCCCGGTCATGCGTCGGTAGACTTCGACACGCAACTGCTCTATCTCAGGATCGCGGACGGCCATATCGTTCTCCACTCCAAGGACAGGGACTAGTGCGCTCTGGTGTCTGGGGCGAGCGCTTGGGCTCAAGACCACAGCACCTATCCTTTGGACCCTACAGGATTCTATCACACCCCGCTGGCGACGACAAAAGCCGGTTTTACACAGGTTTTACAAATCCATAATAGGGACCTAACGGGACATGTCGATACTGTGAGTTGACGATGCATAGAACCTATTGGCTTACAGGAGGCAAGATAGGATGAAAGGCAGAATCAAGCTGATATCGAGTATCGTACTTGTCGGGATGTTGTTGACTCTCAGCGGGGTCGCCTGGGCGGACGAGCCGACGGAACGAGGAGGCTTGCTTGGCCAGGTGATGGCTATCGAGGGCGACACCATATTGGTCAGCACTATGACCGGCGAGGAGTGCCGGGTTATCACGGACGAGGACACCCAGTTCCGCATCCCTGGCGTCCGCGAACCCACCATAGACGACATTGACGTGGGGGACTACATCGGCGCGCGAGGAGCGAGGAACGAGGATGGCGATCTGGTGGCGGCAACCGTGGTCGTGCTGCCGGCGGAGCACGCCTACCGCAGGAACGTCGTGCGGGGCGAGGTGCTAGCCATCAATGATCTTACCTTGACGGTGCAAACCGCACTTGGCGAGAGGCTGGTCATCACCGACGAGGCGACCCGCTTCAGGATCCGTGGCGTCGAAGACCCCGGTATGGAGGACATCTCTGTTGGCGATCCCATCTTGGCGATAGGCCGGCCGGATGAGGAAGGTAACCTGCTGGCCCGGGTGGTGGCGGTGGCTAGTGGCCCTCAAGTGCGGCGGCACACGCTCCGCGGCGTGATAACTGCCATAGAGGGCGACACCCTAGGTCTGGCCACTCGTGGTAGGGAGGTGCGGGTGGTGACCACAGAGGGGACCTTGTTCCGCATCCCTGGCGTGGAGGACCCTGGCATCGATGATCTGAACGTTCGTGACCTGATAGTCCTGGTGGGGAGATTGGACGCAGAGGAACAGGTCTTCATGGCACGGGCCGTGACGTTGATGCCCAGATGGCCATCTCGCCTGCGCTTCATCCGCGGCGAGGTGACAGGGATCGAGCGTCGCACCATCATCCTGAATGCTCTGCAGGCCGAGGTGGGAGTGCTGACCGACGGCGACACCATCTTCCGCATCCCTGGTGTGGAAGACCCGGGCTTGGATGACCTGCGGGTGGGAGACAAGGTCGGTGTACTGGTCGCGCCCACCGAGGAAGGCACCTTGTTGGCCAAGGTGGTGGTCCGAAGAGACACCAACTCCCTCACCGGCGCGATCATGGCTCCCATAGAGGCAACGACAGCACTGATAGAGTCGCTGCCTTGGGGTGAGGCTGGCAATGTGGACTGATTCCTGACGCTGAAGCGTCGGCCAAGGATGCTGAGGCGTCAAGTAGGGATGCCAAAGCCTCGGCACAGAGAAGGAGTTCTTGATCTCCTCAAGAACGAAGAAAGGGGTATGGGAGGAACTCCCGTTCCCCCTACGATTTACACATCCCGCAGCCTCCGAGACTGTGGGGGGGTCTGGGTGAGGTTCTACTTCTTCCTTCTGGCGCGCCAACGCAGGCTAGCATAGCCACTGAGCCCCGCCAGGCCGGTTCCCAGGAGAGCCAGGCTACCTGCTTCAGGGACGAATTGTTCCTCTACTGCTTCCTCTTCTGCTTCCTCTACCTCAAGGGCACCCCAGCGCACATAAGCGCACCAGTAGTCGTTGCCAGGGTTGTTCCGCTCAACCTGGATTTGGACCAGATTGTTGCCGGTCCGGACCCAGGAGGGGTCTATGGTGAAGCTGTTGACGGCCCACTCACCATCCGCTCCCGACAAGTCGCCCACGTAGTGGCCCTCGAAGTACACGCCGTCCAACTCGGGATACGCAGCGTAGTCGGTATCAACATCGTAGTTGAGGATAGAAAGCAGAGCAGCCGCTACTGGGTGTATGTCGTTTTCGATGTTGAACTCAATGGGATGGATGGCGTCGTCACTGAATACGCACTCCCAGACATCCGTGCCCATGTCGGAGTCGGGGTTTCCGGTGAGAGCGTTGTCCTCGTTGTCAGTAGTGGTCACAAAGAGCCCAGGGCCCGCTGCGGGAGGAGCAGGTTCTCCCGCCGGAGGGCCGTTGGGAGAGGCAGAGACCTCATCGGGTCCGTCGGCCGCAGCTGGCACCGCAGCCAGCAACGCCAGGGTCAGCAGCAACACGAAGATAACTGATAGTTTCTTGTTCACTTGTATCCTCCTTGACATTCTCGTCCCCTCCTTCAGATCAATGGTCCTGTGCGCAACCTCGAAGGGGACTCGAGCCCACTATCGTTGGTGGGTTCTCCTCCTTCCCTGGGTGTGCCTGGACGATCGCGGTGATACCAGGCTCGCCATTTCCAGCTTGCCTACAAGTATAGCGTATCTTGCGATTCTCGTCAAGTTGGTTACTGTCCGCGCCTTGACTCAGCCCTGGTCAACCGGCCCAGGATCCGAGAGCGACCGGCTGCGTGTTCCGACAAGCACCCATATCGTGCATCACCTCCGCCTGGGGAAGATCCTGTGCCCTCTTTGCCGCACCGTTCGGGTTTGCTATAATAGTACGGACTCATGCTTCTTGAAACGTGGATCTCGTCGTGCTTGATGAGCCCACGGATCCCATTGTCAGATAGCCTTCGATCAGTCGCAAGATCCCGAGAGGTGGCCGTGAAGGGACGTTCCCCGAGGCAACCTAGATCTGAGAGGTGGCGACGCGGATTGAGTAGGCCCAAGGAGAAAGATCCGTCATCGGCCTTGGAGCGAGGGTGGCTGGTCTGGGGACTGCTCATTCTCCTCTTGCTGTTGGGTGCCGCGTCGCGCCTGTACCAACTGAACGGCAAGGGTCTATGGTATGACGAACTAGGCACCGCACTGTACACGGCCCCGGACAAAGGGCTGCTGGAGGTCGTCTGGGGTCCCCTGGAGGTGCCGGTCATCCCGGCTCCGCCGCTTTACTTCATGGCCACCTATCTCTTCCGGCAGGTGAGCGAAAGCGAGTCCCTGCTGCGCGTGCCTTCGGTGTTCTACGGTCTGTTGACCATCGCCGCCATCTATGTCCTGGGCAGGGCGGTGCTCGGCCCCTGGGAGGGGCTGGTGGGAGCCTTCCTGCTGACCATCTCCGCGTTTCATATCCGCTATTCCCAGGAGGCGCGGTACTACTCACTGTTGATGCTTCTAGCCACGCTCTCGCTCTACTTCTTCTATCGGGGGCTACGCCGCAACGACAGGCTTTCCTGGGTCGGGTACGTGGTCAGTTCCACCCTGGCCATATACACGCATCTCTTCGCGTTTCTCTTCATAGCGGTGGAGGGGATCTACGCTGTTATCTACTTCGCGCGGAGACGTCTTAGGAGGAGGCCTTCTGGAGACGAGCAAGGCAGCAGATCGTGGTGGAGAGGGGAGTCCTTCTCCTCTTTCTTGTTGTCCGTGCTGGTGGTAGGTCTGCTCTACCTGCCGATGCTACCGTACACGCTGGGCGGCCTCCTCAGTCGCAAGGGGTTGGGCGGCCACATTCCTACCACCATCAGCAGAACAAGCCTCAGCTATCTGGCCGGCATCGTGGCCCTTTTTGGGGCCGGGCCTGGATTGCCCTTGTTCTGCTACCTGCTGGCCCTGGGCCTAGGCCTGTACTTCATGGCGCGGAGAAGTCGCCAGCAGCTAGTGCTTGCCGCCCTGTGGATCATCTTGCCCTTCTTGGTAGTCTTCTTGGTGCCAGCAGGACACAACTTCAGGCTGCGATACGTGATCTTCGTGCTTCCCGTGTTCCTGCTGGTTGTCTCAGCGGGCCTCGTGGGGCTAAGCCAACTCATATCCACTTGTATAGGCAAACGCGTGCGAAAGGAGAGGCTGGGCAGGTTGCTTCAGCCCATGGTCTTAACCATTGGTTGCGCGCTTTTCGGTGTGTTGAGCCTGGGGGCGCTACAGAGGTACTGGGCTGAGGAGAAACAGCCCTGGGACAAGGCGTCCGCTTTCCTGCAGAGTGTTGTTGGCCCAGGAGAGGTGGTGGTAACCACGAATGAGGCTCACACCGAGAGGCTGCTGTATTACGGGTACGACGCTAGTGAAGTGGCATATCTGGTGCCGTGTCCGTGCCCGGCCCCTGCCAAGATGGAGGACTGGTACCGCTTCCCCGAACTCTGCGATCAGCAAGAACAGGTCTGGATCCTGGACCCAAGCCCCAACTTCCAGCGTCTCGGACCAGCCGGTCAGATATCGGGCCAGTTGGAGCGCTACATCTTTCTCCCGGCGATCGTTATCAAGGGTTACACTACCAGCGGCATTGTTGAAAGGGACCTGCTAGGACCGTTCATGACATCGGATGTCGGAGTACTGCCAGTGCTCCGTCGAGACGCCGGTCTCAGCGACAGAGACATTCTTGAGTTCGGGTCCATGTTAGCCCTCCAAGCCGAGGAGCTGTATCCTGGGGAGACGCGCTCGGAGTTCACGCAAGCTGAATTGGAGCGATTCTACGGGAGAGAGGACAACGCCGTAGCCCGATATGAGGCGGTGATAGCCGACGACCCTGAGTACTACCCAGCGTACGAGGGGCTGGCGCTCCTCTACATCGGGAGGGGTGAGACTTCAGCGGCCCTTGAATTGTACTCTGAGCTGTCCAAGGCGGGACGCATCAGGGTGAGCGACTATCATTTCCTGCTAGGGAGTGCACACCTGAGTGAGCAGAGTCTCGAACAGGCCATTGGTGAGTTCACTCTGGCTGTGCGGCTAGACCCAGGCAACGTAGACTACCGGCTGTGGCTGGGGGACGCTTACTTGGCAGCGGCACGGTTAGATGACGCCATGGCACAGTTCCAAGAGGCCACACGGCTAGACCCGTCTTACGCTGAGGCGCACGCACGTCGAGGCCGGGTCTATCGAAGCCAGGGCCGCTTGGTCGATGCGGCGGCCGAGTACGAGACGGCGGTGCAACTACGCCCCGGCAACTCCCTCTATCACGCCTTGCTGGCTGAAGTCTACGCCCAGCAAGGACTGCTTGAGCAAGCCCTGGCCGAGGCAGAGGAAGCACTACTGGTGAGCCGGGGTGCCGCCGCTTATCACGACCTCCTAGGCCAGATACTTGTGGCCCTCGGTCGACCAGGCGAGGCCGTGGCGGAGGCAGAGGAAGCCGTAAGGTTGAAACCCACTATGGTGTCGTATCAGGTCAACCTTGCGGAGGCCTACGAGGTCGCCGGTCGGCGTGAAGAGGCAATCGCTGCCTACGAACGTGTCTTGGAGCTGGACCCCGGCAACGCGGCGGCTGCGCGGTCGCTGCAGGAGTTGCGTTGACCTCTGAGTTCGTTTCACCTTCTTGCGAGATAGATGTCCCTGAATTGGAGGTCTTCGTATGTGCCCGGGTGCTGACGTGCTGGGATGGCCTTGCCGACCACGACCGTGACCTCATTGGGGCCGACGCGCAGGTACGAGGCCGGCACGCTGTAGGCTATGGAGTGCCAACTGCGACTGTAGTCCTCAACCGGAAAGTACGGTGGCTCCAAGGGGTGTCCATTCACCAGCAGGTAGTTGGTCCGCTCGTTGTTCTGCATCACATCGATGTGGAGGGTCCAGGAGCCAGTGCCGGGGTCTCGCACGTAGAAATCTCCTTTCCAGACAGTGCTGGGAAGCTGACCCTGATATAGGGGCACCCAGGGTGTTGGCCAATGGTTGTCCCCAAGATGGATGACGACATCCTTCTCCAGGGCGCGGGGTCGCGCTTCCTGCGACGCATGGGCTAGCATTTCCCGGCACCTATCCCACGTATCGCACAGCCTAGTGGCGGTTCCTCCCTTGGGCATGTCGCGCAGGGCGATGTAGGCTGGTCTTGGCTCGCTCTGGGGTCCAATCAGGCTGTAGCCAGCCCATGGGTCCTCGAGGGAGAGCCCGCTCCCCAGATTCCACACGGTCAGCAGTTCTAGCCAGGGCCATTCCTCCTGTGCTCTGCGAAAGGCTCCAACTAGATAGTTTGCTTGAGCCTCGGGACTGACTTGCTGCCAGGCGTGTTCGTCGGTAGGGGCTGTGGTCCATCCCAGCTCAGTGACCCACACCGGTTTGCCCTCGTCACCGTAGGCGACCATGATCTCCCGCAGGTCCTGTATCCGGGCCAGGTTCAGCCCCTGATGGGCGCCGTGGGGATCATCAGGGGGATGGCCAAAGCCATAAACGTGGGCGCCCAGTAAGTCGAAGTACTCCCTTGCTCCAAGCTCGTACATCGCTTGGAGATAGAGGCGATCATCCAGGGCCTTCTCGGTCTGATCTTTGGTGGGGGCGAGGCCCGCGCTCACCACGAGAGCGTTGGGATCCGCTTCCTTGATCCTGGTGTAGGCTACCTTCAACATCTCTACATAGGCGGCGGGATTGGGCCTCTGGCCACCCCACTCCAGCGCCAGGTTAGGCTCGTTCCAGATGACGTACGCCTTGATGCGCCCCTTGTAGCGGGAGGCGATTTCGTGGACGAAGTCACCGTAGTCTCTGAGATCGTCGGGCGGTCCGTTCAGCGCAGGCTGCGCCCGCGCCCAGTGAGGATGTTGATCCAAACGGACGACCAGGTTCAGCCCGTAGTATTCGTTCCCCCTCACCACCGCATCGGGACGCTCCCAGTCGTAGAGGCCGCGCCAGCGAGCGATCTGGCGCCAACTGAAGAGTTGCACGACCCAATCGAATCCGGCCTCGTGTATCAGCGTGAGTTCCTCAGAATCACCGTGCAGGGTGTGCATTCCATAGCCCATCGGGTCAGGTTCGGCGCGCAGGAACAGGGCCAGCGCGGCGAGGATGGCTATGGACGCCAGGCAGACGGCCAGGAGTATGCGTCGTCTTGCGCTAGGATTCTTCATGTAGTTGATCAGTTGTCGCAAAGGGCGTTGGTGAGAGCCCCCATCCCGCTCCAGTCCCCGCTCGCCCAATTCTGGGAGAGGGGGGAAAGGCACTATGTGCTGAAGATGCTCAGCACGTTCCTCACGGCAAATCCCTCCCGTCGTCTATTGTATGACGCCGCGAAAGACGCCGTCTGGAGTGGCTGCGTAGAGCAGCCGCCCAGTGGGGTGTACGGCGAGAACGTCCACGCTGGACGAATCTAGTCCCGTGTTGGCGGCGAGCCAGGTACGGCCCCCATCGCCACTCCAGAAGAAGCCATGGTATTTCGTGCCAGCATAGATGATGCGACCGTCGGTGGGGTCAACGACCAGGGCTGAGATAGTGGTCTCCTCCAACTCCTCGCCCCAAGGCTCCCAGCTAACACTCGCATTGTGGCTGCGGTATAAGCCGTCTGTGACTCCCGCGTACAGCACCTCTGGATCGTACGGGTCAAAGGCGATGGAGAACACCGTCTGTCCCTCCAGGCCGGCCTTCCTCCAGGACGCTCTGCCATCGGTGCTCTTGTACAGGCCATCCTCAGACCCGGCGTAGAGGACGGCGGGACGATGAGGGTCCATGATCAGGGAGATGACCTCCAGCTCCGGACTCATGCCTTCCCAACGAGGCTGCCAGGAGACGCCGCCGTCTGTGCTCTCGTACACCCGGTCGAAGAAGACCCGGACCCAAAGGTGTTTCTCGTCCTGGGGGTGAACGACGATGGCCCCCATGCCCATCTGCTGAACAGGCCCAGCGGGAGCCCAGCTTTCGCCTCCGTCGGTGCTGACGAAGACGCCTCGCCCGTTGGTGCCCGCGTATACAGATCGATGGTGGGGAGGGGCGATAGCCAGAGAAAGCACACCACGCCCCTTGTCTGTCTCCCCCAGACCGCGGCTTGTGTTGCGCCACGAACGGCCCCCATCTGTGGACTTGTAGACGGCATCGGCGGTGTTCCCCGCGTACAGGATCTGTGGGTTCGTCTCATCCAGCACCAAGGCCTCGATCTCGACGCTGCCCAAACCGCGATTGGCGAGCTCCCAGGAAAGGCCCCCATCGAGGCTCTTGTACACGCCATCCCAGGATCCCGCGTACATCAGGGCAGGGTTAGCAGGATCTACGATGAGGCTGTAGACCGCTCTCCGCACCTCGCTCAGGCTTTGCCAAGAACCGCTGCCGTCGGTGCTGCGGTAGATGTGCCCCGTGGCCGTTCCAGCGTATACGGCCTCGCTGTGCGAGGGGTGGAAAGTCACCGTGTTCACGCGCTGCTCGAGGCCACCATCCGCGACCTCCCATGAGAGGCCTCCATTGTCCGTCTTCCACAGCGCCCGCCGCGTGCAGGCGAAAACGAGGTCGCTATCGTATTGGTGCAGAGCCATGTCAGAGACGTAGGCCCCCTCTAAGTCCGGCACCGGTTTCCAGGATTGGCCCGCGTCGTGGCTGACGTACAGCCCTTGGCCGCTGGTGCCGGCGAAGATGGTCCGGGCTTCGGGGTCGAGGACCAGAGCTAGGATGCTTGTCTCAGCCAGTTCATCACCAAGAGGGACGACGGTCTGACCGCCATCGTCGCTGCGATACAGCCCGTGGCCGTCGGTGCCGAGATACAAGTTCCCGTCATGGTCCATGGCGATGGCGTATACGGTGGCATACGGGAGCTCGTCGGACAGCGCATGCCAGGATGCGCCCCCATCCGTCGTCCGGTAGAGGCCGTTGGTGGCTCCCGCGTAGATGGTTTGGCTGTCCTTGGGGTCGACCTGAAGGGCGAAGACCGCTAGACCCTCAAGCCCTACATCTGCTGGGTTCCAGGAGCTGCCTCCGTCGGTCGTCTTGTAGAGCCCGGGGTTGTGGTACGCGCCTGCGTAGATGGTGTTTGGGTCGGCAGGATCCATCGTCAGGGCGATGACAGGGGCGTGACTGATCATCTCTTGGCCGATGCGCTCCCAGACTACGCCACGGTCATGTCCCTCGACTTGCTGGCAGACGGTGGGAACGATGAGCAAGAGAAGGAGCGCCGCAAGGAGGAGCGGTGTGATGGCACATTCTCGAAGGAAGTGGCTGCTCATCGTATCCTGCTGTTGCCATTCTAACACGACGTGATTGGACAGGCAAGATCTGGAAGCGGATCGTATTGACAGGCGTGCGCCTCAATCTCCGGCGATGTGGCGGGGAGCAGGAAGAGGCAATGCATCGGTGTTGGCCAAGATGGTGGTGGTCCGAAGAGACACCAACTCCCTCACCGGCGCGATCATGGCTCCCATGGAGGCAACGACAACACTGATAGAGTCACTACCCTGGGGAGAGGCTGGCAATGTGGACTGATTCCTGACGCTGAGGCGTCAGTGAAGGAGCCCTCGGACTTCTCAGGGACGGAGAAAGGGGCACGGGAGGAATTCGCGTGCCCCTCTACAATTCAAACCTCCCGCAGGTTTTGGAACTCATGGGGGGTCTGCCGAGGGTCTGGGCGTCTCTTGTGTTCTTGGTCTGGAGCGTAACGCAAACCGCCACAACCTGTGAGACCCGCCAACCCGCTCCCCCTGCAAGACCAGGATGCCGGAGTCAGACGACAACTCCTTTTCAAACGTCGACGGTGTCAGGTAACCACGATGCGAAGGGATGTCCTAGCTATGGGGAAGAAAGCTGCTCCAGTCTCCGCTGCGCCTGCTGGTGGGTGGGATCGATTCTCAGGACTGTCTCGTAGGCCCTTCTCGCTGCCTCAGGCCGGCCCAGTTGCTCGTAGATCCGTCCCAGTGCCCAATGTCCTCCAAGGCGGCCAGGTTCCAACTGAACCATTCTCTCATACTGAACTGCGGCCTCCAGCAGGCGGCCGTGCTCCAAGTAGGCCGCGGCCAGATCGCCACAGGCCCTCGGGTCGTCAGGCTTGACGTGGGCAGCCAGTTCGAGGTGGGATTGCCCTTCCTCACCTTCTCCCATACCGGCGTAGATCTCTGCCAAAGCGAGATGCACATCGAAGTGGGCTTCCCGTGCGGGCAGGAGATCAAGGAGTATGTGAAGCATGGATAGGACATCCCGCTGCGCGTCGTCTGATGGGTCGAGGAGGCGGATGAGTGACAGATCCTTGAAACTGTACCACGGCTACTTCGTGGCGAGCTTCCGGAGCAAGTGTGCTCCCCTTGTGCAGAACGGCCGCCCACGCCTGTCCCTCTCCGGTCCGTGGATGCTCGTCCAGTGCTTGCCCAAGCCCTCGCTTGACCGGTATGATCGTTGCTGTATCCATCCCATACCGCTCAAGGTACCATGGTAGGCAGCGTGTGACGCGGCCCCAGTCTGGTAGTCTGTAGCCACTACCATCTGCAAGCACGATATCCCCTTGCCCCATGTTGGAGGCGAGGTACTGCGCCGCGCCGCGCCAGTCGGTTTTCTCTTGAGCATAGTAGGCCCTTAGGGGCTGCATGCTCAGAACACCGAATAGGGCAACGGTCGCCGCAGCGGTGAGGAGCAGGCGCTCTTCAGGGTGGCATCTGATGCGTAGAGCGCATGTCAAGAAGGTGGTGGCGGCAGCGATTCCGCCTGCAACGACCAACAGGCAAAGCGGGAGGATGAAAAGAACGTACTTGGGATGCATGCCGTGCCTGGTCGCGGTGACAGCTACGAAGGCAAAAGGCACCCCAACCCACAGTAGAACCAAGACCAGGCGCTTCCGTCCGCACGTTGCCAGTCCAACCATAAAGAAGCCCAACCACAACAGCAGAGACGCACTGTGGGTACCGCTGTAGGAGGTCAGGACTTTGTCCAAGAGGTCCAGGGAGGCTTGCAGGTCAGCTGGCGATCCAACTACCGGCTGAGACCCCATTTGGAGGGAGACTAGCGACCATAAGGTGGGCATCCACGGGAGATACAGTACTCCAATCAAAGCCAAGCTGGCTGCAAAGAGGAGTGTCAGTCTGGCTGGCCTGGAAAGTCGACCGGGGGGTGGCGCTCCAAGGTCTTGGTGGCTCCTGCTGCGGTACGCTAGCCAGTTCTGCATGATCACCCAGACCCCAAGAATCACTTGTGCGGGTAGGAACAGGAAGGCGAAGTAGTGGTTGTAGAGACCTAGACCTGTGCACAGGACAAAGCCGACCCAGAGCTGCACATGGTTCTTCTCCAGCGCCTTGAGCAAGAAGATGAGTGAGAGCAGGGCCAGGAATGTCATCAACCCATAGTGTCTGGCCTCTTGAGAAAAACGCACGTGGAAGGGGTTGACCGCAAGGAGAAAAGCGCCTAGTAACCCTACCTCCCTTGTCCAAAGAATCTCTCCCGCTTTGTAGGCTACTAGGACGGAGAAAGACCCGAATAGCACGCCTTGCAGGCGGAGGATGAAGTCACTATTGCCGAAGAGCACGACGAAGAACTGGGTTACTACGTACATCAAGGGAGCTTGGCCGAACCGGGTTTCATCTCCGCCTGACGCCAGGAGGGTCACGAGGGATCGGAGGTCGAGTTGCACCCTTCGAGCTGTGAAGATCTCATCTGCCCACATGCTATCTTGATCGAGGCCTTGCAGGCGGAGTCCCACACCAAGGAAGAAGACGCCGACTAGCAGACAGACGACCAATGATTGTCTGGCCTTTTCAGAGGTCATGTTCCAGCCAATGTCCACTTGATGATGTCTCGATGTGGACCAGTATGATCGAGTGACCCGTGCAGCGACGGAACGTACCGGATCACAGAAACGGCGCTTGGGGCATCAGGGACAGAGTTGACAAAGAGCCGCAGCCATTATACATCTGACCCTGTTCTCCACCAAGCGTCTCCATTTCGCAGAGCACGGACCATAGTGGGCGACCCAGTCGCAGTTCGCCCGCCGGGCAGGGATGGCCCTGCCGACCACGACCGTGACCTCGTTCAGTCCAATGCGCAGGTAGGACGGGGGATACTGCCGCTGTAGCGCACGTGGAGGTGGGGTCAAGAGTAGTAGTGCGGGAAGATGTAGCGTACGATGCATATCAGGTCAAACAGCAAGAAACCCGCCAAGTAGGCTGCCAGCAGAATGCTAGGTCTGATCTTGGGCATGAGCTGACGCAGGCCGAGTGCGAACAGAGTCGCGATGATGATCAGAGCGGGGAACAGGTATCTGCCCTGGGGCTGCCACTGGCGACCTATCATGGGGAGAACGATCTGCAGGATCGCGAGGCAGAAGCCCACAAGAAACAGAAGAAGAGATCTGGTCCTCCCATCGAGAGCGCCCTCTCTGTCTTTTCTCAACTGCCTGAAGAGCTTCGCGCCCCATAGCGTGAGGCCACCGGCCGACGCCAGAGTGACTACAGCCAGCAAGAGGTACCACATCGGGTCCAGGGGGAGCATCAGCCAGCCGAAGTTGGCCCAGAAGCCAGCAAAGGTCAGCAGGCTATAGAGAAGATACCTTCCAAGTGAAGGAGCATCGTAGCTTCGGGGATCAAGAAGGTGTCTCAACGATACGTATCTGGTGAGGCCTTCGAGGCGAGGTCGCACTCGCAGTGCCGCAACTTCCGCGGAGCCGTTGCGTAGCAGATTCGAGCCCTCGTCGCCTATCTCCAGGAGGATCACATCGTCAAAGTACAGATCACCTGTCCGTTCGGCCGAGCGCGCACCGGAACTCAATACTACCCTGAGGGACTTGGCATGAGCGGAGACAGTATGGGTTATAGTCCGACGCATCCAGGTTTCTGTTGCTTTGAAGATCTCCAGCGTTCTCACGTCGCTGTCCGCGACGAGGAGGGATCCCCTGCGATTCCCACCAGTGGCCTTGAGCCAGACCTCAAGGGTCACCGTCTTGCCGCGAAGCTCCCGTACTGTGTTGAAAGGAAGGGGTTGCATCAGTCTTCCATCACCCAGGTGCAGGGAGTGGCTGCCGGACAAAGCCAATGAATGGCTTCTCGTGTCCGCGGAGGGCTCTGGCAGCTCGACCCAATCTGCGGCGTCTCTCCCTCGCCAGGTGAACATCACCGCGAGAAGCAACGTCATCAAGACGCAACAGGTTCCGATGAAGCACTTGTGGCCCTCTCGGAGATGGCGGGGTCGGCCCCAGAGAGAAATGGGGATGGCGACCACGACCAATGGCACAGTGAAAAGGGCCGTTTTTTTGGCGAGGACCGATAGGAGCGTAAGACCGCAGATGAGCAGCAGTGAGGGCCAGGAGATCCCACTTCTGACCACCCGGACCACTTGCCAGAGGAGCAATGAGACGGCTAGGACGGCCAGGATGTCGTTGTTGGCGGAAGCTCCGATGAAGGTGAACATGGGCAGAAACGTGATGAAGGTGGAAATGGCGATGATCATGAAGAGATCCTCGGGGAACAAGTCCTCGGCGACCAGGTAGGACACGACGACCGTTGCACTGCCGAGGAGCACTGAGAACCAGCGCATGAGGTACAGTTGAACCAGGACATCTTGGGCGCCGGTGAGCGTGAAGAGGAAAGCTGGGATCAGGTAGTAGAGAGGACTTTCATCGCCAAATCGCGTGCCTGAGCGCTTCAGGAGAGGATCATCGAAAAACGACTCGGGCACTGTCTCTGGTTCTTCCCGCCCCACATACCTCCAGAAGTCGAACTCCTTCATGGAGCGCAGTATCTGCCGCTGCAAGTCTGGGGAGCTGTCCGCTCCGCCCAGCAACCACCGTTTCCCCGCTAGTTGGACCGCATACTCCACGTGACGTGGCTCATCCGGGGCTTGCCAGGGAGGAATGAGAATGCTGTAGAAGAGCCCTCTGGCGAGGTTGAGGGAGAACAGAGCGATAAGAACAGCGAACCGACGGCGGCCAAGAATGCGCGGGAATCTGGTCATCTGTCGCGAAGAATCGTGGCACAAAAAGACCGGCTGGAGAGCGTGCCTAGGCCCAGAACTCACAGCCGGATAGCTTTGCTACACCATCACTGTAGCACCAGAGGCACCAAGATGCGGTGGCTTCGTGATAGCATTTCGAATGCGCCGATCTCAATCTGGCCGCTGGGGACCCGGTTTCCGTCAGCATCAACGACAGGAAGCCGCTGCATGGTCTCCAGCAGGTAGACCCCTGTCAGAACAGTGTAGTTCCCATGGCCTAGCTTGGCGGGCAGAGCGAAGGAGTGATTGTCCTCGACAATCTCGCCTTCTCGCCAGAAGGAGGTTGGGTAATGACCTTGGCGCGGCTGGCTATCATCTTGCGCCACAATCTGCCCCTGCTCGTCAACTATATGAGCGAAGATGGAGTAATCCTTTTCCATGCCGGTCAGGGCCTGCCAGTAGAGTGTCAGACGCACATATCCAGCGCTGAGCATCTGCTCATCGATCCCATATCCTACTAGTGCCATTCGATTCCCCAGTTCGTAGTACAAGGGGTGCGGGATTGCGTAGTCGGTGGGCTGCGCCGATGCCACAGGAAGACCTCCGAGGATGGCAGCACGAGCCACTGGCTCTCCTAGGGGGTTCAAGACCGGTAGGTGCTCCCCTTCGGGGTACGTATACAGGGCCAGGTAGATGCGCGCCAGGCTGGGTGTGGGGAACCTACGACCCACTCGTACCTGATAGGAATCCGCAATGATCTCGCCCGCTTTCCAGAGGGAGGTGGCGTAGTTGCCATGCCCTGGATAGGCTGCCACCTGGCCGTAGGTTTTGTCGTCTGGACCCAGGATGCTGAGACCGACGGTATAGTCCTCCTCCATCTCAGCCAGACCACGCCAATAGAGAGTTATGGAGACGAACTCCCCCGCATTCACACGGTCTGCGTCGACGTCGTAGCCCAGCAGTTCTATCTTGCTCCCAAAGTTGATGGTCAGAGGGTTCGAAATAGCTAGGGCTTCCGCAGACGAAAAGATGGGGGGTCTGGCATAGGCCGGCAGAATGTAGCGGAAGGGGGCGATCACGCCTAGGAGGAACATGGTCAGACCGGCCAGTAGAATCGGTGTGTGACCGAGACTGCGGGGTGTGAGGCGGACTATTCCCAGCGAGAGCAGCACGCTCACCGCTGATATCGCGGGCAAAGCGTAGCGTCCCCGGAGTACGGGATCGTGGACAGCCAGCGTGCGATAGATCGCCAAAGCCAATAGCGACAGGAAACTGAGAATGAGCACCAGGGCGCTGGCTTTGACGGCTGGGGTCGCCTTCCCGAGTAGAAACAGTGCGAAGCCTGAGAGGCCAGCCAGACAAAGGACAGCCAGTGTCTGATAGACCCACGGTTCAGCGCTGATGTTGCCCCAACCGAAAGTCGCCCAGAAGGAGGTGTAGAAGTATCGTAGGGCCTGAGGGAGCAGACTCCAATCTGCGCTTCCCATGGCTGCCAACGGATCTCTGATGTCTTGGAGAAATCGGGCGAAGATTTTGGCGGAGCGCGTCGTTGGCGTGCCAAACAGGGCCACGCTGCGGAAGAACCACCAACTGTAGACCAGCGCCACGCCTAACAAGAGGAGGGATACTCCTCCCAGGGATAGGGCCAGTGATCCCTTGAGTCTCAGAAGCCCCGCTGTGGTAAGGCCGATAACAACAAGCACTACGGGTAACAAGGCCAAGGCGTTGTTCTTGGACAGCAGGGCCAGGCCCGTAAAAGCTCCCAAGGCGAATAAGTCCCTCAGTCTTGGGGTGTGGATGATCGCTTTGACTGAGAAGAGCAGCGTCAGCGAAAAGAACAAGGTTACAAGCAAGTCATTGTTGATCACACCGCTCATGAAGAGAAACCCAGGAGAGAAGGCGTTGATCGCCATGGCTCCCAGAGCTACATCTACCCTGTCAGGGAAGAGTCGCCGCCCCAGCAAGTAGGTGACGGCGACGACCAGTGTGCCGATGAGAGTAGTAACCAGTCTCGCCAGGTGAACGGCGAGGACGGTGCCCTGGTAAGGGAAGGCTTCTGCACCGGAGTGGACGAAGCGGTTAACACCCCCCTCCATGATCCCTGTGGGAGCATACGGGTTCTCCGCTGGCTGCAAACCGTCGCTCGTGTCCACCCAAAAGGTAGCCACGGCGGCGAGGATGTAATACAGGGGAGGATGGGTCAACTCATCCAGGGGGGAGGCGGAATCCCCAGGCCCGGGAAGGGAGAGATTGCTGACTAGAAACCTGACGTGATTGTAGTGGCCCAGCTCATCAGGTCCTTCCCAAATGGGCGTGGCAAGACTGTAGACCGTGGCCAAGACGAAGTGGGCCACCAAGATGGAGACCACCAGCCAATGCCAGTCGCTGCGAAGCCAGAGGAGAACCCCGTGTTCTTTCATCCCATAGACGAAGCGAAGCCCGCTTCAACCGAGAGATCGGCAGGCTTCAGCATGGATGTGACCCACACCAGGCTCTGTAGGCGGGAAACCTGGTGACCAAGCACTGTCGTTCAGGCCGGAGTCCGTCAGGCCCTCTTTCTAGTCTGCTCGAAGTACTCGAGGGCGAAGGCAGCTAGAACCCCGCCCGCGAGCCCCAGCGCGGCACCCACTATCACGTTCAACTTCGAGTCGGGCCCCACCAGTGTGGCCTTGGTGGCTGGACTGAGTATCTCAGTTCTGGTACGGAAGAGTTGGGATTCCCGAACCTTGTTGGTGAGAGCTGTGTAGGCCCCCTCAGCCAGGTCCCGGGCTCTGACCAGACGCTCGAGTTCAAGCTGATCTTGGCCCAGTTCCTCTTGCAGTTGCTCCACCCCGAGAGTCAGATCGTCAACGACATCGGAGATGATCTGTTCCTCGGTGTTCAGCAGTCCGACGACCGTGTGCAGATCCTCTTGCTCTTTGAGCAACTCGACCGACAATTGGCCTCTGTCAACTATGGCCGGCGTGTTGAGAAGCTGTAGTGGAAGATCCCCCACGCCACCACCGGTATCAGCGGCCAGTTGAGCTTTCTCTATCAGCAGAAGAAGGTTGTCACGCGCTTGGCGGTGAAGGGCCAACTGGCCGGACTTGTTCTCGAGTTCCAGAACTCGCGCACCGAAGAGGCTCAGGACAAGATCGTCTGTGGGGTATTCCACCAAACCCAAGCCGGTCTCCTGCCTGAAGGCGGTGAGTTGCTCTTCCGCCGATCCCAGGTACTGCTCGACGGTCTCGAGTTGGGTACTCCAACCAGGGTCCAGGATGCGGACAGTTTCCACGTATTGCTCGGCCCAAGTGTTGGCTATGAGGGTGGCCTTGCTCGGATCGTTGGCTTGAACCTGAAGGCGGAACACTGAGGGGTTGTCTTTGTCTTCCCGGAGGGTGACCGTACGCTTGAGCGCGCCGGAGGCCTTCTCCTGGGGGGAAAGACTGGATCCCAAGGCTGCGATGACCTTGTTCTCCACAGTCTCTGTTCTCACTAGGTTGGGATACAGTTTCGCCACGGTACGGTCCATTGAGATCAGCCGGGGGATATCCCAGTACTCATAACTGTGCTCCACGAGAGTGGTGGTGGCTTGATAGGTAGAGTCCTGCATGAAGCTGACCACCGCGGCGACTATCGTGGCGGCGAGGAAGACCACAAGCACAGCTTTCCAGTGCTTGAGCACAACGTCAATCTGGTACTGTAGATCAAGCTCCATCTCCATGGCGGTCGTCTCTCCCTAGGACATCCTTGCGACAGGATGCCGACTACGCAGCACCGTCGAACAGATTAACGTCGTGATTATACGCTGTTTGGCGTCGCACGACCAATCGATGCCAGGTTCAAGATGTGAGCAGTCCATACTGGGTCATCGGGATCGCTGGTCAGGCCCCCGGTTAGTTCGACCCCCGCCCGGTGGCTAGCGTCAATCTTACTTAGGCTAGCGACCCCATCTTGTCAGGCCCTGGAGCATCAGCGATGGCTCGGGGGAGGGAATCACCCTGCGATGAGCAATAGACCCGGACGCCGATAGTTCTTGGCTGCCGGTCGATCCACCGCGAACCGGTCACACTCTGGATCAGTGCTCCGTCTTGGGCCTAAGGTGCTGGAGCTGTTGACCTTGTCGGACCAGCCGTGGTATAATCGGTACAATCAAAGAAGAGAGGTAGAGAGATGCGATCATCCGGCCTGTTGAACAGCATCTGGACTATCCTGAGGAGCAGAAGCCGTGAGATAGCTTTGGTCATAGTTCTAGTGTTGATCAACTATCTCATCTTCAGCCGTTTGGGACTCATGGTGTTGAGAAGTCGGCAACCTACTCCGACTGCGACCAGGACGCCCAAGCCCACCTTCACCCCCAACGACGTCGTTTTGACAACACCGACTTCGCCGTTGGAGCCGAGCGTCACCGCAGAACCGACCTCCCCGCCTTCGCCTATCGCTGGCACCCACGTTGTGCAGGCTGGCGAAACTCTGAGCGGGATAGCAGCTATGTACGGGACGACTGTTGACGCCATTGTACAGGCAAACAACTTGACGGATGCCGATGCCCTAAGTGAAGGACAGGAGCTGATCATACCGTCGTCCGCGGCCTCAATACCTACAGCGGCGGCGACGGCGGCGTCGGTGTCTACTCCCTCGTCTTCCGTTGGTCAGCGCATCCATGTAGTGCAAGCGGGGGAGACTCTGAGCGAGATTGCCCGCACGTATGGCGTTACCACAGAGGCGATCGTTCAGGCCAACGGTCTGGACAACCCCAATGCCATCTCTTTGGGCCAGGCGCTGGTGATACCCTGAGTTTCCTGGTCGAGCAAGCACTGCTGCCACGAGAAAGGAGTGAGGAATGAAGCTGAGATACCTGGTCATTCTGGGGGTTCTGGTCTTCCTTAACGGGTTCGTCTTCACCGTGCTGTTTCTGATGTTCTCGAGGGAGATGGCCAGCCCTGCGCCTACCGAGACGGCGACTGTGGTGCCGACGATGGAGGCGACCTTGACTTCCACGCCGCTGGGGCCTACACCCACGGATACGCCTCAGCCCACTCACACCTATACACCTGAGCCCATGCCCACCAACACCATCGTCATTGTTCCTCCTACGGTTACGCACACCAACACACCGGTGCCGCCAACTTCGACTCCGCTCCCGCCGACAGCCACTTTCACACCGGGCGGGCCGACCGAGACAGTGCCTCCGCCGACGGCCCCCCCGACTACTCCGGTGCCTGAACCCCCGTCTACGCCGCCGATGCCGCCGACGGTGGGAGGTTGGGATTTCGTGTACGTGGAGGGAAGTGTGATCGCACAGCTCAACTGCGGGTCCGTGTATCTGCACGGCAAGATCACGGGGATAGGGGGAGAGCCGGTGGATGGCAGGACTGTACGATTACGTTGGTGGGACAATACCGCCTTCAACGTGAGTGGGTCAGCAGGAGGGCATGACCCCGGTACATGGGGCTTCTCGCCCTTGTCTCAGGAGCAGTTCCATTCGCATCAACCGTTCATCGTCGACATTGTGGAGAGCGAAGCCAATCCTGTGCCCATATCAAACGAGGCGCACATAGGGTTCACGGATTGCAGCGTGGCGGGGCAGTTCACGAACATCACCTTTGCCTACGCCCAATAGTATCGACCGGAGGTCTGTGTTAGGGGACCTCAGGTTCAAGGTGCGGCGGCCGTAGCCGAGGATTTGTCCGAGTTCTTCAAGCTACGATGGGGATGGCTCGTCGACAGACGGGGCACCTGGAATCCTGGAGGCTGTTCTTCACAACGGTGAGCCCATACCGGTCGATGAGCAACTCCGCACAGTGGGGACAATAGGTGTTCTCCAGACGGTGGCCCAGCACGTTGCCTAGATAGACGAAGTCCAGCCCCTCTCGCTTGCCGATGCGCCACCCTCTCTCCAGTGCGCTCAAGGGGGTAGGGGGCGCGTGGAAGCGGTAGGCCGGACAATAGCCGGTGATGTGCCAGGGCGTTTCATCGCCCAGTTCATCGCGAATCCTCCTGGCGATGCCCTGTAGTGATTCATCATCGTGGTTCACGCCGGGGATGACCAAGGTGGTGATCTCCAGATGGATCCCCTTATCCTTGGCGTGGCGGCAATTGCGCCACACTTTCTCCACGTCGACCCCCTGGCAGTGTTTCTTCACCGCGTCCGCGCCTCCCTTGAGATCCACATTCATGGCGTCCAGCCCGGCCCCGATGAGCAGATCCAACGCCTGTTGGGTCATGTAGCCGTTGGTGACGTAGGTGTTGTACAGTCCCCGCTCGCGGGCCAGGCGGAACACATCCAGTGACCACTCCAGGGAGAGAGTTGGCTCGTTGAGACTGATGGACGTGCCCTGGCAGTCCGTGTTCAAGGTCATGGTGACGATCTCCTCGGCGGACACGTAGCGACCCTTGCGGGGAGGCGATTTGCTGATGTCCCAGTTCTGGCACCAGGGACAGCCGAAGTTGCAGCTCCAACTTCCCGCTGTGAGGGCCACAGTGCCGGGCTGGAAGTGATAGAGTGGTTTCTTCTCGATGGGGTTGGCCGACAGGGAGGACACATTGCCATAGAGCAGGGTGACTAGTTGACCATCAATGTTGGTCCGCGTTCGGCACCAGCCCGATGCGCCCTCTGTCAAGAGGCAGCGCCGTTCGCAGGTCAGGCAGCGCACCTTGTCACCGACCTTCTCCTGCAGGAGAGCTATCTTGACGAATGGATCCTTCATGGGTGTGACACGGGAGCGCGATGGGCCCCCTGGGATACACGCTCTAGACCTAGGAGCCAGCCGCTCGTGGGATTCCAACCATTGGGCAAAGGGCGTCCGCTACGTGGGCAGTTCCGCAGATTGGCGCGCGTAGGTCGAGGGTGATGGTGCTGCGGGCTTCTGCGCGAGAATGGCATGTCCAGGCACGAGTGCGATTCTGTCAAGACAGACCGTGGCGGATCGTGCGGGCGATGTCCTGGCCACGGCTGAGGGAATGCCGGCCTCCGGGGTGGAGGCTGGCGTCAAGGAGGTCTCGGGCGTGATGGTGAGGGTGGAAGTCACGATGGGGGTTGGCGTTACCGTGGCGGAGACGACGGCGGTGGTGGTCACACCGGGCGTCGTGGTAATGATCACCGTGATGGTGATGGTTTCAGGCGTTGGCGTGTAGGTTGGTATAGGCCGCTGAGTTGGAGTGGGTGGGAGAGTGGCCGTCGAGGTGGCTGTGTGCTCGGGTGTCACAATGGTGGTGGGGGCGAGAGTGGGACTGGGAGTGAAGGTGGGTGGCATCTCCACCGCCACCTGTGTGACCAAATGAGATCGGAGAAGGAGGGTGCTGACACCCAGGCAGTATAGGAGCAATGCGAAGATGGTGATCACGGTCAGAAGGCTGTAGGATCGCTTTTGGCGGGCCGTTAGCTGTGTATAGCGGCGAAAAAGGCGTCTCATGGTGGTGCGGATATGAGTGGTATCCCTGGCCTCCTCGTTCGAAACCTGAGCCTACTCTGATGTTTCTGTCGCCGTTGCGGCCAGGGTGCTGGTCGCCGTGGGAGTCCCGGTCGCTGTGACGGTTGTCGTTTCCGTCGGAGTAGTGGTGGGCGTGAATGTGGGAGTGTGCGTTGGTGCTTCAGTGGCCGTGGCCGTATGAGTGCTCGTGGAAGTGGAGGTCGCCGTCTCCGTGGGCGTGTCGGTAGGAGTAGCAGTAACAGTCTCCGTCGGCGTTGGTGTACTGGTGGCCGTGCTCGTGCTTGTGGGCGGTGGCGTCCAGGTCGGGGTGTAGGTGGGAGTCTGCGTGGGCGTGAAGGTGGGCGTCTCTGTGGGTGTGGGGCTGAAACGCGGCGGAGCCATGGCCAGAGCGATGAAGCCCAAGACATAGCAGGGAATGGTCAGGCAGATTGTGGTGAGGAGAAGAACATACGTCACCCTCTTTCTGTCCGGCAAGCTGTCGTACCAGTCGCTCACTCTTCCCCCGGAATCTGCGCAAGAGGACGCCCTTGCAGCGCCCCCTGTATCGCCAAATCGTGTCTTGGACCGAAACCCAGTCTTCTCCGTCTACCTCTCGAGCGCACTCCCGGGCCATCGCCACATGATTTAGGTGTCGCGACATGCTAGCAGCTTTTGTAGTCCATGTCAACCTGGCGAGATCATGGCTCGGACGCGGTGGTGGAGGGCGGCAAACTCCTCGTTGTAGAACAGGTCGGTGTCTCGAGGGCGTGGTAAGTCAACGGGAATGGTTGCCCGGATGTGACCTGGCCGGGCACTCATGACCAGTACCCTGTCGGCCAGGAACACCGCCTCTTGGATGGTGTGCGTGACCATGACGATCGTCTTCCTGGTGGCTCGCCAGATCCGCAACAACTCCAGGTTCATCTGGTTGCGAGTGATGGCGTCGAGGGAACCGAAAGGCTCGTCCATGAGCAGGATGGATGGTTCGTAGACGAGAGCCCGGGCGATGGCCACGCGCTGCTGCATGCCGCCAGAGAGCTCGTGCGGATAGGAGTTCTCGAAGCCGAGCAGACCTACCAGATCGAGCAATTGCAGGGCACGGTTCTTTTGCGCATCGCCGTTAGCTCCTCGAATCTCCAGGGGCAGAGTGACATTCTTGAGGACGGTGCGCCAGGGCATAAGAGTTGGATTCTGGAAGATGAATCCGATCTCCTGGCGGGGCTCGGTCAGCACCTGCCCGTCAATGCGGACGACCCCCTTTTCCGCCTCCAGCAAGCCCCCCAGGATGCGCAGGAGGGTCGTCTTGCCACAGCCTGAGGGGCCCACGAGGCTGACGAACTCCCCCGTGGAGACCTGGAAGGAGATCTCCCTGAGGGCTCTCAGCTCGCCATCGCGACTCTGATAGGTCTTGTCGATCCCCTCGGCGACTAGAATCGGCTCCGCCATGCTGGCCTACGGTTCTACGATGAACTGGTTGGTGAACATCTCCTCGACGTCAGTTTCCGTTTCTGCCAATCCGACCTCCAGCATGAACTTCTGGGAGATCTCCCACGCTGACGGATCTGAATAGCCCAGCCGTTCACTTCTCCAGAACTTGATGGACTCCTCGAGCACCGCCATTTGGGTCTGCCTGTTCTCGCCGCCTGCCTCGGGCACGTATTCGAGGCAGATCTCGAAGGCCTCTTGCGGGTGATCTATGGTGTATTGGATACCTCGCAGCACGGCTCCGACCAGTCCGTCCACTAACTCGGGTCTTTCGGCGATGGTCTTCTCATTGCTGATGATGCCGTTGGACACGAGGTTCATGTAGTCGGCCACGTAGATGATGTGCGGATCATACCCTGCCTGGCGCAGTTGCACCGGCTCGTTGGCGGCGTACACCACAGCCGCGTCAACCTGGCCTTCGGTCAGGCTGGCCACCTGGGTGTAGCCGATGGACTGCAGTGGTATCTCTTGCTCCTCTATCCCCTCAGAATAGAGGAGAGCTAGCCATCCGATGTAGCTGGCTCCCCACAATCCAGGTATGCCCACCGAGCGTCCGATGAGGTCCGCAGGCTCTTGTAGAGGTACATCCTCCAGGGAGACAACGGCCACGGGAAATTTCTGGAAGTAAGTCATCACGTAGACCACAGGCAGGCCCTGGCCTCGGGCCAGGATCACCTGGTCGCCGCTGGCTACGGCAAACTGCAAGGCATCGGTGCCCACCAGATTCAGGAGGTCGGTCTCCATCCCGTAGTCGAACTCGATCTCCAGATTCTCGTCAGCGAAGTAGCCCTTGTTCACCGCCACGTAGAAGGGCGCGAACTGAACATTGGGGATGTATCCCATAGCCAGGGTTACCTCTGTGGGCGAGGCAGTTGGGGGAGGCGTGGGTGTGGTCCCACAGCCGGTGAGGGCGACCAGGCATAGAACGATGACGACCATGATCAGCTTCTTCATCTGTGTTCTTTCTCCTCTCTACTTGCTAGGGCGCCATGAAAGCAGCCTGCTTTCCAGCAGGGCCACACTGCCGTACAGGCTCAGAGCGATGATCACCAGGGTGAAGAGGGCCACGAACATCATGGGCGTGTCGAAGAGCCCTCGCGACAGATTGACCAGGAAGCCCAGACCTTCGTCCGCGGCCACGAACTCGCCCACCACCGCGCCGATGACGGAGAGGGTCACACCTATCTTGAGTCCGCCAAGGAGGACAGGCAGGGCCGCGGGTAGCTCCAGCATCGTGAACATTTGTGTTCGTGTTGCTCCATAGGAGCGCATCAAGTCCACCAGGTTCTGATCCACCGAGCGCAAGCCGACGATGGTGTTGATCAACACAGGGAAAAAGACGATCAGCGCGCAGACGATGACCTTTGATAGGAGGCCAAAGCCGAACCAGATCACAAGCAGAGGGGCCAAGGCGACGATGGGGATGGACTGCGAGGCTACGATATAGGGCGACAGAAGTCGCTCCAGGGGTTTGGACTTGGCAAAGACGTATCCGAGCAAGGTGGCTACCGTCAGCCCCAACGCCAATCCCAGGAACACCTCTCTGAGTGTGGCCCAGGCGTGATGCAAGAGGGTGCCGTCGGTGAGGGCCACCATGAACTTGCGAAAGACCAGGGCCGGCGGGGGGAGGATGAAGGTGGGGTAGGACCCAAGAGTGACGACGAGTTGCCACAGGCAGAGGAAGAGAAGTAGGGCCGGAGGCAGCAGCAGGTAGGCACGATAACGCTCGGAAACGCGCGCGCGACGTTTCCTCAGCGAACTGGGATGATGTGATACCCCTCTCGGAGGAGCAGGCGAGCTAGTCATGTCTCTCGTCGTACTCATCTTCTCGGCCTGGGTGTGCAAACAAAAATCCCGAAGGCGATTCCTTCGGGACGCGACGCCAGGCCACGGGGCTAGGACGTATTCCCCCCTGTCCTGTCGCTGACCTTCTCTCATCCGGACTGTACCGTCGGCTCTGGTCTCTCACCAGATCTGCTGTGCAGCTCGCGGGCTCGGCACCTTTCACCGGTGCCATACCGCCGATCGGGAATTGGCCTCCTACCGAAGGCCTCACCCTGCCCCGAAGGTTGTCTTTGATTGGCCTATTAAGTTACTAGTATCAAGTATACAGCAGTTTCAGGAAGATGTCAACTTTGCGGTCCGACGTGGAAGACTGGACCGTCCCTGCATACCAGCAGCCCACCTCGCTGGCAGGAGCCGCAGACCCCCATCCCGCATCTCATATAGGCTTCTCGGCTTACCTGGCCGGGTACGCCGTGTCGTCGACACATCTCCTCCACAGCGTCCAACATAGGCTCAGGGCCACAGGCGTAGACCATGTCGAACTCCTCACTACGGAGCAGCGCGTCAGCGGCGTCTGTGCACAGACCACCTAACCCCGCGGAGCAGTCCTCGGTGACCAGTACGACCTCGCAGCCGGCTTCGACAAACCTATCCTGAAAGAACAGCTCATCCTTGCTTGCGGCGCCGATGACGACCACCTTGCGGCTCGCTTCCGTGGTCTTGCCGGCGAGAAAAGCCAGGGGGGCGACCCCGTAGCCGCCGGCGCCGAGAAGCACCCTGTCTCCTACGATGTCGAACCCTTTTCCCAGGGGGCCGCGGACCCAGAGGCGATCACCCACCTCCAGTTCATGCAGTCGCGCGCTAAATGGGCCCACCTTGGCGATGGTCAAGGTCAACGGGTCGTCGTCCACCAGGCTGAAGGGTTTCTCGTTGAGCGTGGGGACCCAGACCATGACGAACTGGCCTGGGTGAGCCTCAAGGGCGCCGTCAAGCGTGAGCGTCTTGACGGTGGAGGTGTCCAGGGCGGTATCGGCTATGCTGAGCGGTTGGGGCAGCACATGCAAGGGTTAGCGGCCTCCGTTGTCATGGGCCTCATTCGCGGTGTGGCTCCTGGCCGATTGTAACGCAAGTGAAGCTGAAGGGAAAGACACGGGGCTTCGGGCGCGCTGGAGCGGCACAGGGCGCCAGTCGTGCGAGGAAGCTGGGCCGCAGAGATCCCAAACCAGGAGCTCTAGGTGAATGCTCGCGTGAAAGAGGGGCGTTCATCCAGTCTGATCGGCCATACCTCAACTGCAAGGGTTCTACGCATCTGGCGGCTGTCGCAGTTCGTGAACCAAGCAGGCGACGTCTGTCTCGAACTGGTCGTCATTGGTCATCTCAAGCCACAGTCGTGCGGGAATGCCCAGGCGCGGCGCGCAGTCCTCGCGCATGACGGCCAGTAAACGGCGCTGGCTCTTTTCTAATCCCAGGTGTTCGGCCAGGACGTTCTCGAGCTCTGTGAAGTTGCTAGTCAGGTACGCAGGGGAAAGGATGGCGAGGGTGTAGCAGCTCTGCTCGACGGCACGGCCCATCTCTAGCACCAAGGGCGCGCCCAGCCGCAAATCTCTGTGATCAATACAAACGCGCAATCCTTCAGCGTCCAGTCGGGGCACTAACGTCTTGCGGACCCAGGTCCCGTCGCTCCCGCCTGTAGCATCATGATTCTGCCACCAGGGGCGAGGTTGGCAGACTGGAGGACCAGCAGTCCCGGCTAGGTGGACGTGGCGAACAGAGAACCCCACCTTATGGTGGGGTTTCTTCTTGGGCTTGAGTACGTGTGCTGCCCGGCTGTGTCCATGTGCGCGCGTTCTGACTCCGGCGGCAGTTCGTTAAAGAGGACAGCACATTTCAGCCTCTTGTCATGACATTTTCATGTTCACCGAAGGTTGGGATAGAAGGCTGGCGTAACCCCGTTCCAGCCGCACACGTTCCGCAGGACATTCCGCTCTGGTGTCTGAGAGATGGGAGGGGCGTGCACTCGCTGTGGCGGACTGAGCAAAGCTGGCAGGAGGTCAAGGTGATGGACATTGAGCATCAACAGCCCCAGTTCCTTCGGCGCGAGCTCGGGCTCCTGGCCGATAGGACAGAAGCCGCTCATGTTGTCATGTTCAGCATTCTGCCGCCTGATTCACGCCGCCCTTCTTACGGAAAGGTCCGAACTTGACCGATCACTTATGATGGCACTCTCCTTATGGCATAAATCCGACCCCATTCACCCAAGACAGCTATGGAGTACCCGGTCAGTATGTGCACTCTGGGCTGTCTCCTTACTACGTCCTTCACAAGCTCATATTCACTGCTCAAAACGGTGGCGAGCCCTTCTGGCTTGAGCACGCGCGCCAATTCGGCAAAGAAGCAAGGATACAACCGCCGAAGATCCGCAGTCGAACCAACTTGCTTTCCGAAGGGCAGATTTGTCGATACTTTGTCGACAGAATCGGCAGCGAGTGGTAGCCGACATGCGTCCCAACGACACAGGTTAAATGATTTCCCAAGAGCAGCCAAGTTCGCCCTGGATGCCTGAACACGATCCGGCAAGATATCCCCGCCAATCACTTGCTTGTAATGACCAGCCAGCATGCGCTCGGCCATGAGCGTTCCACCTCCGCACATGGGATCCAAGAAGATGTCATCCGGACCCGGCTCCGTCAACAGCACCATGGCAGCCGCCACAGATGGACGTAGCGTTGCTGGGAGATGGACGGTTTGATAGTCGCGATGCCTCATCGTTCGATCAGACAGACGCACTCCGCACAAGAGCCTGGAACCAAGCATGTTCGCCCAGATCTCAAGGTCGGCATTCTCATCAACAAGCTCCCATCTGTGCCCATAGCGTCTCTGAATTCCCTTGATTACTGCCTCCTGGAAATCTATCCTTCTATACCGGTGTTTACCCTTCTTGCGTGATACCACACGATAAGTAAGAGAGTCTTTGGATCCTTTTCTGGACCGAGCAGCGACATCAAGCCAAGGAGATTCCTCGACAAGGCGTGCCACCGTGCGCAAGTCTCTCCAGTCGCGAGACAATCTCTCGGCCGAGACGACTAGCACAAAGACATCCTCGGTGGTTCGCAGCTCAAGTAGTTCATCTGGCTGCCCATCGAACTGCCAAACCACAATGCCATTCTTTTCGCTTGTGAACAGGAATTCAATGAACCTCGCCCTGGGAAAGCGCTTTCGTATCTCCAACCAGGCAATTCTCTCAACTCCTGGCATAGTCTGGCCATAGTACACTGGTGACAAGTTGTCCATGAGGTAATCCTAACCGAAATCGATTGTTCCGCAATTTACGCGATCGATCTCATGGCCTCTCGGTGTCCAGGCAGTGCGGAGGCGTACTTCAGGCTCTCCAGCAGCACAGTCCGAATAATCTCGCCGCTAGGGATCCGATACTCGCAGACGACGGTCAAATCGAGCTCGAACGGGGGTAACTCCAAGTAGAAGCCGTTGTTGTAGTAGTCCCGACGAGTGTACTTGTCGGTCTTCTTGTCGATGTTCCGTCGCGCCGAGGGATCAATATCCGCCTGGCCATCTGTGATCAGAACATAGCGGTACTGGTCAAGCTTCCTCAACACTGAGAATATCTCATCAAAAGAGAGAAGGTAAAGGACCATCGTTATCAAACACAAATCTCCTGGCGGAAGGTCATCTTCAACGATGTCGCAAACCAAGAACTCATGAGTCTCATCGCCATAGTGATGGATGTTGTACTCAATGAGCTTGTCACAGATGTCAACGCCGATATAGTGAGCTTCTCTCATGTCGATGCCCGACGAGGCCTCAAAGTCGCCGCATCCGATATCTACTGCACGCTTCACGCTGTGTTGTTGGATGAAGTTGCTGACGTAGTCTCGATAGGGTTTGGTCAGCTCTGGGGGTGAATCCGAGTTGTACTTTCTACCGCTCTTGGACTTGCCCCAGAGGTTCTTCTCGTAAACGTTCGCAAAGAGTTTATGGCGTTCCTGTCGATTCATGCGCTCTCTCCTGGGCTAGCAGGAGGCGGCTCTACACCAATTCCCTTCGACGTTGGATTGTGGATAACTCCGGCCGGCGAGTAAACGGGCAGCATCAATGCAACATCCGTATCACGCTACGCACTGACTCGGCTACAAACTTGGACTGTGACTCTGTCATGTCCTGGTAGATGGGCAAACATATGTGTGAAGCACAAAGCTTCTCAGCAATTACGCAGTCCGAACCGCCGAATTTCTCAAACGCAGGCTGCCGATGACAGGGTTCCTTGTAGACATAGCCACCAAGGGGAATGCCATATTTGTCCCGCAAGGCTATCTCGACATCCTGAGGAGAACACGACTCCAAGAGGACCACATACTTGTAGCGATTATGCACAGTTCTGGCTGGCGGATACAGGATGCGAACACATTCTAGATCATCGAGAATCCTGTCATAGCTCGCGGCAATGACGTTTCGTCGGGTTACGAACTCATCCAGTCGATTCAACTGCCGAATGCCCATTAAGGCCTGGACTTCGGTCAATCGCCAGTTGTACCCATGGTTGATCATCCGATTTCTCGCTGATTTTGCATGATTTCGCAGCAACCTGGCACCTGCATCGATATGCTCATCGTCAGTTACGATCATGCCACCTTCACCACAGGTCATTAGCTTTGTGGAAAAAAAAGAGAACGCCGCCGCAATCCCAAAGCTTCCGGCTTTCTTTCCGTCCAGTGACGAACCAGCTGCATGAGCGGCATCTTCGATCAAAGGCACGTTCTCTTTTGCGCAAAGCGTCTGCAATTCGAGCGTGTGAGGAGAAATCAGACCGCCAATGTGAACCGTGATAACGGCTTTGACATCGCCAGACATCTTTCGAGCGACATCCTCGGGGCACATGGTTAGATCCAAAGCACAGTCTGCAAATACGGGAACGGCACCGGTTCGCAGAACGGGTATCACAGTGGCGCCAAACGTGTTGGTCGGCACGATAACCTGCCCCCCTTTGACGCCAATCGTCCTCAGGATTATCTCCAGTGCTGCCGTACCACTGGATACAGCCACTGCATGGGAATTCCCGGTGTATTCAGCAAAACTGCGCTCGAATTGGAGGCCGAATTCTCCCAATGTTAGGTACTCATGGTTCCTTAGGAGATCGCCAAAGGACGACAAAATGAAACTTAAGTCTTCCTCAGAGAACGAGTATTGAAACGGTTCTATTACGTGTCTGGTCACATCACTTCCCGCTCTCAGTTCTTCTGTCACTTTTCCAGAAGATATTTCTCCATGAACAAAGCGTCTAGGCCTGTTGAGGCAAACGTGGCTAGTGCCTGTAACGGTGTTTCTACGATGGGTTGCCCGCGAACATTGAAGCTCGTATTCAGAACTGCCGGAACCCCGGTTCTCTGGTAAAACTCAGAAATTAGTCGATGATAAAGCGGGGTAGTTTGCTGCTGTACTGTTTGGATACGCGATGACCCATCGACGTGAACTACCGCCCCCAGTCGATCTCGCCAATGATCCTTGACGGGAAATGCAATCGTCATGTAGGGTGAGAGAGATCTGGTGTCGAAAACTGCCGAGACATGGGCCGCCAACACAGAAGGCGCAAAGGGACGGAATTCCTCGCGAAACTTAATTCTGCTATTGACCTCGTCTTTCGTCTTGGCCGATCGGGGGTCTGCAAGGATAGAACGATGACCCAATGCCCGTGGCCCGAACTCCGACCTCCCCTGGTACCAGGCAAGGATTTTCCCTTCTGACAACATGGCAGCCGCCACTGTCGCCGGATCTTCAATCTCGCGATAAGCGACGCTGGCCAACTCAATGGCATCAAGAATCTCGCTTCGAGAATAAGTTGGGCCCTGGAACACATGGGCAAGGTTATTGATGGCCTGGCTGTTCTGGTTGCTACCGTAGAGCGCACAGCCCAACGCTATGCCCCTATCAGACGAGGCGGGTTGAACAAAGATGTCATCGATGAAGTCCAGTGTAGACAAGCGATAATTAACGACGCAATTCAGCCCGACACCGCCTGCTATGCACAGCTTACGCAATCCCGTTCTTCGATGAAGATGCGTTACCAGCGCAATCGCACAATCTTCCAGTCGTTTTTGCGCAGCGTACGCTACATCTTTGTGGTATTGTGTGATTTCAGCGCCGGGCTTTCGAGACGGGCCCAGCAAATTGACCAACTTGTCCGTGTAGAACGGCTCGAACATGTTGCGCCGCTTATAATCGTCAGGCAAGTAGCCTTTGTCAAAGCGATATCCCCCATCGCAAGGAGCCAAGACTTCAGACAAATCAACACCGTCGCCACCATAGGCAGCCAAACCCATGACCTTACACTCATCCCTCTCAACCGCAAACCCTAGGTACGACGTGATCATGCTGTAAAACAGTCCCAGAGAATTGATGCCCTCCATCGTCTCCAGAATCCGGATACCGGAGGAGTCTGCTATAGCAAGCGCCCCACTGAGTTGGTCGCCATAGCCATCGTATGAAAGGCACATCGCCTCATCGAACTGCGAGCAGTAATAGGCGGACGCGAGATGCGCCATCTGATGATTGACTGTTTCAGCAAGAGGGGCATAATGAAATTGATGCTCCAGATATCGAGCAACCGAGTCCAGCGTACTTGGATAGCTGGCACCGGGATGTACAATTAGATCGATGTCTTGAACAGAAATGCCTGCTTGCTTCAAGCAAGCTCTGATACTCTTTATCGGAAGATAACCCTGGGCCGCTTTGATACCCACAAAGCGCTCCTCCTCACAAACAGCAACTAGTTGACCATCCCAAATGAGTGCTGCGCCAGGGTCATGTTGTCCTAGCGTAAAGCCACTGTGTAGCCCCAATATGATCACAGTTCCTGCTCCACGTCAGGTGGGCTGTCTAGCGGTCGATGCAAAAAAGCGTTGTACATGAACTCTTTCGATCTTGCATTGAAGTGCAGCGCATGAAATCGAACCTCGTGCCCAGAATTCACCTGTCGGCAAAATGCCTTATCATTGCGCCAATAGATGCTTTTCATACCACCCCTCGTCTCAAAACCATCTGAGCTGTTTATGTTAGCGTCAAAGGTCGAGTTATCGAATGTGTCAGACAGATCAAGCATCGTGCACAAACCGCGGCGCTGAGATTCTTCAAAAGCCATCATATCGGTGACATATCCGGCTCGAGTGTGCCATACCGCATGCTTCATGGCAGAAATCTCGTTTTCTTGGGGTGGATTGGCATAGACGTCCAACAGGAATGCGCAGAATGACTCCAGAGCTTCATAGCGCCCTACAATGTTGTAATGTCCCGACACACCAAAATCGGGATGTGCTGACATTTTGAAATCGAAACGACCCGATCGTCGATCAAAATCCGTTATGTCTGTGAATAGCATAACATCAGAGTCTATATGAATGCACTGCTCCAAGCCGTTCTTGAGCATGAATTCCTTCAAGATGAACCATCGCTGGAAACACAATAGCAGATAATCATATCTGACCGATTTGCTTACGTGTTTGTATAGCTCTCCAAACCGATGAGCATCTGAATAGTAGTCAACCATGAACTCCAGGTTCACAAAATCATAGCGGACTGTTCCATCGCCTATCAAGTATATCTCGGAAGCTGGATTCGATTTCCTCGCTTGAGCAAGGCTATACTCAATAGATGTCGCAAGTATGGGGTCAAGAAACATATTGCGGTGAATAAGCACGATAGGAATTCCATGCTTCTGCCCGGCCTGATTCCTATGGCTCTCTGCCAGCACTCTGTCCTGGAGAAGGGGGTGCGGTAAGGCGCTGACCGGTGCCGAATTGATCGTGGTAAGGAAAAGCACCTGTTTGCACAAGTCAGCAGCTCTGATCGTATCCCCCTCTACTGCGGATACATGAGCTAATTGAGTCAGCGCCATGACATGATCAGAATCAATGGCCAATACTCTTTGGAAGTTGTGTCGAGCCTGGTCCAGCTCATCCAAAAACAGGTGAGCGAGCCCGAGCTCGTACAATACCTCTAGCTGGTCATCCTGCCATTCCAAAGCTTGACTGTATGCATCAATGGCCAGTTTGTACTGGCGAGAGGAGAGAAAAACAAGTCCTCTATGGCGGTACGCGGCAAAACTTGACGTGCCGCGCGTATCCCGCGCTTGTAGGTATTGTCGCCAAGCTTCGCTAACCTTGAGTTGATAATACTGCGCCTCACGCAGATAGTAATATGCGTCCAAGTCCTCTCCTTGCGCGATCGATTGCTCAAAGATGTTAATGGCTTCTTCATACCTGCCTTGACTTGAAAGCACTTGCCCAAGCTGTAGCGATATCTTGAGTTGATCTTCCGGGTGCTTGGATACGACTGTGCAGTACATTCGTTCACCGACCATGCCAGGCCTTGTGAGCTACGCACATCAGAGTATGGCGTGTAACCGTCAAACCACGTCCAGCATTCTTCCTACGGTTGGGTTAATCTCGTTTTGCAGCTCAAGATGCTGGAAGAACTCCTTGGGCTCAATACGCCAGCGAGCAAGGCTGATGGGCGAAAACTGCGTATCGTACCGATAATCTGTCTTCAAGTCATACGCCCAGATGCTAACGGCGACGAACTCCGGGTCTAACTCCCTTACATACTCGCGAGTCTGCTGGTAATTCCTCACATCCGCCTTGCCGCCAACCACCAAGTACACCACCACAGCGATCCCGCGCTCTTTCAGAATGCTGATGCTCCGGTTTATTTGATGGAGATTTGTACCCTTGGCAAATGACTTGACAAGTTCATCTGTTCCCCCTTCAACTCCCAGTTTCACGCGCCTCACACCGAGCTCCACCCACATGTCCGCCTTCTCTGCAGTCACGGAATCGGCGCGGCTTTCTATGGTAAACGTTTTGGACAGACCGTTATCTTGGAGGAGTTCGACAAATGCTTCCAGACGGTTCATAGGTGTTGCCGAGAAATCAAGATCTGTTAGATATATCCCCTCCCTGGGTCGCTGTTTGAGATCCTGGATGACTGTTTCGAGATCTACAAACCGCACAGCGTGCTGCCCGATGCAGCGATAGAACTTTTGGGCAAGACAGAAGGCGCAGCGATGAAAACAGCCAAAGCTCGTCATCACAAAGTCGGTTATTTGTTGTGTGGGATACAAGTTCTGCAAATTTGGGACTGTGCGCAGCTTGATCGGCTGTGACGCTACCCGCCCTCTATATCGCGAACGAAGGACACCTACGATCTCTTCGCCTGGTTCGCCAACCATGATACAATCAAAGCTATCCCTGAACCGCTCCTCGTCGAGAGTGAAAAGTGGCCCAATGGCTAACGTGTGAACACCAAAGGCCTTCAGCCTCTTCGCAAAGTTTGCAGCAATGAACGGGCTCCCCCAATCTTTGGTAGGGAAGAGCGGGTCTCCCCCCATGATCACAACTGTCTTCGGAGAGAATGACATGAGAAGTTCTGTCACTTCGCCATATAGACTACCCTTGTTGTCGACGGCATCCTTGAAGGCATCAAAATTCTCGAACATCCACCTCATACTCCAGTACGTCTCTGCACCTGAATAGTCTGCGTTGTACACTACATGCGATATCCCGCTCTCTTGAAGATATCTGGATAGATAACAGAGAGAGACAGGAGCCCGGTCGTTGTGGCTACCACAGAACCGATAAAACGGTGGGTTAAGGAGCACTACATCAGCCTGTTGCACTTATCATCCCTCTGTTCCAACTTTGTTCTACTAGCAATCAATAACGCACAAGGCGGGGCCGGTGCGTTCTGTACCGATCTCTTAACACCTGCCAGGTATCACTCACTGTCTCAGTGGAGACTTGGACACCACGATCCACCAGAAAATGCCCGCAGTAGCGACACAGTTGGTCACACTGCTTCCGAAATCTCTCATCACAGGCATCGGTCAAGCTCGTCAGACCTATGTCAAGGCCGACTATTCGGTCAATAGCCGCAGCACACGGGCACGAATACACGCCATAGGGCGACACGCCAATGCCGCACCTGCCAGGAGCAATCTGCCCACAACCATTCCAGTAATCCTGGGCATGGGATTCTTGATAGTCTAGGGGAGCCGCCAGGAATGCGTCAAATCCTTCTCCCACCACCTTGGGCTGCTTGGCCGAAACACGAATTCGAATCCATGCTGGCAACTTGCCGATTTCTTGCTTAACCTGTTCTCCGTGGCCGTGCGTCCAGAGGCTCACAGAGCAATTGCCGACCTGGCGGCGATACCAATCGAGGGTATCCACAATGCCGGACAAGTGCGGATGCAGGGTTGGTTCGCCTCCAAGCACGCGGATCTCCAAATAGGGGCGCTGCATTGACGCCGACTCGTGCAGAACCCTGCTGACCTGATCGATCGTCATCATCTCGTGTGAGCCGATCAGTCCCAACGCGCGGTTACATTGCAGGCAGGCCATATCGCACACGTAGGTGATATCGAGCTCCAGGGGTCTCTGGGAAGATATGTCTACGACATTCTGAAGGCCCCCGCATGTCTTATTGTTGTAGCAGCGACTAGACATCCAGACTATCATCCTCTGTCAACATGAAGCAGGCAAAGAGCGACGCCGAAGAGAGATGCTTCGACTGGAAAACCGCTTCACTGGTGGATATGCGAGAGCAGCCTCGCCCGTTCTGCGATGCTGCAGACTCAGTAGCAACCAGACCGCTAGTAAAGTAACCACTTGTGCTGTGGCTACATAGTCTGGCGGTCGTCGACTGAACAGCATCGCACTGGGTGAGGCGCCGGATGCCTCCCGCCAGAAAAGTTCAATTCGGTGCCAGGGAACGCCACGCATCTGGCCTTGCTTGGAATCCCCTTCTTGCGTAGGAGGGACAGCGAGCACTTGGCCTCGGATGGTTCCAAGACACCGGACGGCATCCACAAAGTGATTATAACCTATCTGCTTCCTGGTGTCGATTTGTGTCCTGCAAGAGGGTGCGGTACAGAGTCTTGCGCTAGGCAGGCAGAAGTTCGGTATGATGGAGCCCAGGGTCGGCGAACGCCCGGAAATGCCTGGGCCTCGTGAACTTCAACAGATCAATCTCGTAACCGACGCGAGGCACTCGTGTCTAGAGAGTCAAGGCGATAACAGCGATGCCAAGACCCTTAGTTCTGATCTTAACACCGAGCGAGTGGGCGGAATTTGAATGGGCACGTGACTATCATGCGAAGCCTTGTGTGCGTGAACAGGCCACTGCCCTCCTCAAGATTGCCGACGGCAAGCTGGGGCGATGGCTAGCCCTCCACGGCTTACCAAAAGAAGCGCTGGCCAGACACGGTCTACGACTGGGTCGAACGGTACGAGGCTGAGGGGCTGCCGCCATGAATCCCTTCACAGGGCGGGCGGTCTACACCCAAGGCAGGCCGATCACCATCCAAGCGTGGGTGGACTTCTATCAACGGGTTTGCGAGGCCTACCCAAAGGCTGAAAGGATCTACCTGGCGCAGTACAATTTGGCCTGTTCATTGCCATCCTGATGTGCTGGCTGCGCTGGAGCCCCAGAGCTTCAAGTGGCCGGTGCATGCATCGCCAAATTGGCGCACACAGCCCAGGCGAACGGCTTATCGTCTGGACCTGCTGATCCTACTGCTGTCGCCGCCAACCTATGCCTCACGGGCCAATCCGATCGAGAAGCAATGGCGTTGGCTGAAGCAGGATGTGTTGCATATGCATCCGTGTGCTGACTCCGGCATACGCTCTGGGATAAGGTAAGTGAATTCCTCTGCAATTCGCGGAAGGCTCAGCAGAACTGCGGCGCTACGTCGGTCTCGCAGGCAAGTCCAATCTCTACAGCCCAGCATTCGCTGCCATCGGCGTGCCACCACCCGTTACGTGACTAGATCCTTAGAGTGCACAAGCTCCGGGTCAAGCATGACAAGCCCGCTGAAACGAGTTGAAACAACTGCGTGTCGCGGCACAGCCGGCTTCGGATGGCTTAGACATCTGGCCTGGGTGCACTAGGGCAGAACCGTGAACCACATCCCTAGCAAAAGTGGCACGGGATGAACATCTAAACTCTCATTTCTTTGATCCCACTACAAGGCTAAAGCTCCGCCACGAGGTCGACCATGGTGTTCCTAAGCCTTGCCCACGGATACTGGCGAGCATTCTCGGCGCCATGCCGCCGCAGTCTATTTGCCAAGACAGGATCGTGCTTGATCGTCAGAATAGCGTCGGCGATTGATTGGGGACATGCCATAAAGATTCGTTGCCCAGCACGCCCTCGGCTTACGTCGATCGTCTCTAATAGAAGGCCGCCCAGCCCCACAGCTTCCGCCATAATGCCCTCATCATTGGTGTGAGCCAATGGAACGCCGCATGCCTGTGCCTCAATGATGATGTGCTCAAAGTCACCGCAATGAGATGCGTTTACAATCAGGTCGCAGCAACTAATCCGTTCGACATAACCATAGTGATCGGGCATTTCCATCTGCCCCTTGCGTGAATCCATGAGGCCAGTCTTTCGTTGTTCGGCAAGTCCCCTGCTGCGAGATGCTGGCCCTCGTGCTTCATCTACGAACCTATCGGGGAATAGAACATGATCCTGTATGCCAAGTTCCCGTGCAATTTCGTCAAGCTGCCAGTAGTCTCTCTTTCGACAGTGGAAGTATACCACCACATTCTCACCCTCGGTCGTAGCCCGGATACTTGCAAGTGCCTGCATAACGCGAGGCTGTTGTTTTCTTTCGCTGTTGCGACCAAACACACCCACAACGAACTTGTTCTCCAAGCCAGCTCGTTCCCTAAGCACATCACGGTTTGCCGTGGGGGCAAACGTTTGGGTGTCCACGCCAGGTGGAGCTATCGCATCGACGCGGATGCCGCAGCTTCTCAGGTACTGTGCACACGCGTGCGTGGTAACAACACACCTCTGGGCGCCGCGCAGAGGATCCAGGTATTTCTGGTAGGCAGGAATACCATCGGGCGTGAGGTAGACCAAGGTAAGGCCTTGCCACCGCGCTGCCTCGCAGTAAGCCATTATCTCGCGGAGATTGAAGATATCGATGAGAATCACAGCCAGCTCGATCCCCTCTTGCTGGAAGAAATCCTGCAGCGCGATGTTCCAATGTGTCCTCACATCGATGTGCCATATAGCAAAAGGTAGTGTTGAGGCACCATCAGTCGACATTGATCCCTTCAACCCGAAGCAAACCACGTTGTGCCCTGCCTCTGTCAGCGCGGACGCAACCTGATCGGCCTCAATGCCAAATCCTGTCGTCAGCAAAGGCGAGTCTGCGATAATCCCTATATTCATTATCCTACTTCTCTCAAGTTAGCTTCTTATCGAGCCAGATACGACGAATCATCAATCGCGAAGGTAGAATCACCAGCAATGCCCAATTCGTTCACCAAGGAAACAATAGCATCTGCCACAATGGCAGTGGCATTCTCCACCGAACGACGTTGCACCGCTTTGTCGGTTACCTTCCCAACAGCGACAAACACGCCACCCGTGCGGATGTGTCGCAAGCTGCCGAGGACAAATAGAGTGGATGCCTCCATTTCAGTAGCAAGCACTCCCGATCGTTGCCAGATCTTCCACCTTTGCCCGACTGCCTCGGGAACCAACTGTTTACCCGCTTGTTCCAAGTAGTAAGCGTCCTTGCAGTGAGTAATCCCAACATGGGCACGAACCTGCCGATCTGCTGCTGCCCTGACCAGTCGAGACAGCACTTCAAAGTCTGGCACTGCGGGAAACACCTGATCGACATACTGTGCAGTCGTGCCATCCTCTCGGACACAACCGGTTGGGATGACCAGATCCCCTACCTTGATGTCAGGTTGTAATGCACCGCAGGTGCCAATCCTGATAATCACGCGTATTCCGATCTCAACAAGCTCCTCAACAGCTATCGCGGTCGATGGGCCACCGATACCAGTAGCGACGACGAGGATCTGCAACTCGCCGATACAAGCTCGATAGCACAGATATCCTCTCTTGCCGGAAACCCTTTGCGTGGCATCAAGCACCGATGAGATTGCCTTTACCCTGTCTGGGTCTCCGGTGATAATGGCGCACCTGGCCTCACTTGGACCGAAGCCCAGGTGCTGCGGCATTCCTCCGATCATAACGGTACGTTCCTCTCGTCCGGTATCTTGTTTTTCGTAGCCTGACGTTTGATCTATTTACGCAATAGCGGAGTCCTCACACGCAATTCACCGTCTGCTCTGCTGGCCGAAGAAGCTTTTCAATCAGTCGGAGTTCGTAAAGCACACCAAAGTCATCATCGTCTACAGTGCGGTCAAGCTCTATGTTCACACCCTGATCCTCGATCAAGCGTCGCAAACTCTGCACCGCGCCATATCGAACACGGCTACTCTGATCACGCAGCAGGACAGAAAGGAGCGAAACGATATCTGCATTCCCTGTCGCCAGAGCAACTTTGCCGAGTGCGACCGTTGCTTCAAAGCGAACGATTTCATCTGAATGCCCCAACGCCAATGAACGTACGTCTTCCCACGGCACCAACTCGCACGCAACCACGGAAAAGGAGCCCAACGCCCAACAACAGACAGCGACGAGCCAGTCATCGCTATCCTTTAAGAATTCGGCTATGTCGGGAATCAAGTCCGATGCACCGTGAGCATCAGCAATCTCTCCGGCAAAATAGATAGCGTTTCGTATCCTCTCCTTGTCCCCGGATTCCATTTCTTGGGTTAATAGAGCTACCGCAAGTCGCTCACCAGGCCCATCTCCAGAGAGGCCAAGAGCCAGAGCAGCAAAGGGGATACTATCCCGATCTAACTGACCGATGCAGTCCACTAGCGGGGGCACGGCAATCTGACCCAGCCGTGCCAGGGACCATGCAGCCTCATCTCGGGCATAAAACGATGGATCTGACAGGGCCTCAATTAAGGGAGGGACAGAACGTGCACACGGAATCTTGCCTAATGCTCCTGCTACTCGCCACCTCACGTCAAAGTCCCAATGGCTGCAAAGTACTCGTCCCAGAGCATCCACTGCATTGCGAACATAGTCTGAACGCGTCATACTGGCAAGAGTAAGACCTGCTACCATGATCGCTGGCCAGTCAGCGCCATCCTTTTCAAGAACGGCAATTGCAGCATCTATTCGTTCTCTGTCAGTCAATGTCGAATTCGCCAGACGTTCACGATCGTTCCGATCCATATGGCCATAGTGGTAGACCAACGCCCGTGGCTCAAAGTGAATCTCATAGCCCAAAGGCAACACCAACTTGGTCCAGTAATGGTCTTCCAACTCGAAAACCTTCTCATCGAACGGTTGCTTGTCCCAAACAGCCCGAGCGAACATAGAATTCGCGTTCCAAAAATCGGAATTCTCCGTCTCTACCCTGGGCGTGTTTCGAGCAAAAATGTCCAGATCCCTCTTGTCCAAGAACTGTGAACTCAGGTGATAGAGCTGCGATCCATAGACCCCGGCAACAGAGGAGTTTTCGAGGTGAGCATACAGCGTTGCCAGCCATGTACGGTGAGCCGGAATGGTGTGGGCACTGAGAACGGCAATGTAGTTGCCGGATGCCGCTGCAACTGCCCTATTCAGGGCTTTTCCAGGCTGGTAATCGTCAATCGACAGGATTTCGGTCGCATACCGGGCAGTGATCGCTCTGGACCGGTCTTCTGATTGGTTGTCTACTCCGACAATTTCGAATTGACCGTGAGGAAAATCCTGTGATATAAGCGCATCCATCACGGCGCCCAGATATTGCTCCTCATTCCGAAATCTTATGATGATAGATATGTCCATGCTGCCGACTCATCTATAAGAAGGGGCCAGGACCCATGGGCTCTAGTTCAATCGTCCGTGTCACAAGCCATCTAGGAGGCTGCTGAAGAAGTCTCCGGTGACCACCACATATTGTGGTTTGCGGCGCGTCAACCCCCAAGGTTATACTCACTGCGGGTAGTTTCTCAGCATGCTCCTAGCTGCTTTCTTGCAGCGAGCGTACTAATGTACGCGCTGGATCGTCGAGCGAGCGGCGGACAGGATGGACGAAGTACGCTTGTGGAGTCCCAAGCGCACGCTTGATACCGCTGACAGCTTGATACGGTCGGTAGCGTATAAAGGGTTTAAGCTCTACAGGATACGATCTTGTTTCAAGGCCAAGAGTATCTGGCAAGGTCGGGAAAAGGATCTCTTGCAGCGTATGGGACTTGTTTGCGGCAATCAATCGCTTGAGATCAGAATAGTGTCTATGCTTCACCATAGCCTCAACATATCTGTGTGAGAATACCTGTCCTGGGCTAAAAGCTCCATGCACGTGACGAAAACCCACAAACTCGAACCAATCAGACAATTCAGGCCGAAGAGATTTGTACGGTCTCCATCTCGACTTTGGAGAGACAAACCTCACAAGATTCGGTGCCATGTAGTCGTAGCCAGACATCGCAGACGACACCCAATCTTCATAGCCATGACGAATGAAAAGCATGTCAGTCTCCAAGTTGATGACGTAGTCGTAGGAAGCGTCGTTTTCCACGAGCCACTCAAAGACATCGAAGAAGAAAGGCGTGATCTTGGCGTAGAATTGCCGGCGTGATACAGGCAGAATCTCCAGATCCAACCCTTTGCCAAGGTCAGGATCAGTCCCTGAATTGTACAACATGAGCCGCGATCTCGAACAGAATGCGCTCGTGTTCTTCACCAGGTCAAATAGAGAGTCTGGATCCTCGTGAGCAAGAATAACCATGACTATCTTCTTCAACTGAATCTCCTTTCTCTGCCAGATTACCGGTCAGCAGTTCAGCCAATCACTATGCACATGCGCGAACCAATCGATCGACCACATAGGCAACCGCATCCTCAGGCATTCCAGTCCATGTTGGCAGCCAAAACGCCCGCCTGCTAACGGATCTGGCAACCGGGTATTCTCGCACGGCTGAATCCTGGTAGAGCGGCAAGTTACATAACGCCGGCCATATTGCACGAGTATCAATGCCATCTGAACGTAGGGCGTCCAGAATCCGATCTCGCTGTTCACTGCACACCGTGTATAACCAACAGACCGTCGTGGCCCATTCTTCGCTGGGTCTAGGACTCACGCACACATTCGCTAATAGACGATCATAAAGTCGGCCTACCTTCGCACGCTCAGAGACCAGCTCATCCCACCGCTCAACCTGGCCAAGTCCAATTGCAGCAGTAACATTCGTCATGCGATAGTTCGAGCCCACGACCGGATGCCAATAAGGTCGTTCCTTCGTCATACCATGCCCGGCGATCAGCCGCATCTGATCGGCAAGCCATTCGTCATCCGTCAAGACGCCTCCTCCTTCACCGCTTGTGATGATCTTGTTGGCATGAAAGCTGAATGTGGATGCCAGCCCAAACCCCCCGACCTCCCTGCCGCCATAGAGTGCACCATGCGCTTGGGCTGCATCCTCAATGACTATGATCCCCAGTTCCAGCAGCCGGTCATAGTCGCAGGGATGACCAAGGAGATCCACGGCAATGATCGCTCGAGTCTTTGAGGTCACGACTTGCTGCACATCTTCTGGATCAATTGTCCAGTTTGACTCGGCAATATCGGCAAAAACCGGCCTTGCGCCTACTGAACGCACGGCAGCAGCAGGTGAAACGAACGTCAATGCCGGGACAATCACCTCATCGCCGGGACCGAGATTGAGAGCTCTCAGCACCAGCTCCAGCGCGATAGTACCGTTTAGAACAGCGATGGCGTGCTTTCTACCACATCGGGCAGCCAGCGAGTACTCCAATCGCTTTACATACTCTCCTGCGCCTGAGATCCAGCCGGAGTCGATGGCGTCAAAGGCATTCCTCTTCTCTGCGCTACCCAGTCGGACGGTAGACAACGGCACTCGCATTTCGAAGTCCTTCCTCGGCCAAACAAGCCGGACTTGTCCTAGCCTAACAGCTTCTGCCGTTCCGGATTCTCGCAATTACCACCGCTCAAGCTCTTGCAGCCCGTGCTTGGCGAGAATGTACTGGATGTTCCTCTGTTCGCCATTCTCAACCAGCTCATCTCGGCAAAGACCTCGCGCGGTTTCAGTTTCTTTCGTGTGATGTCGATGGAACACACCGGCAGCAGGGTCATAGACGAGTCGCACGCCCACCCTCTGCATCCGCAGAGCAAACTCGACCTCATGATATCCCCACCCGATCATCCTCTCGTCATAAGGGACATCATGGGGGGGGCAACATACCCTCTCCATCGATCTTCGTGTAAAGCTCAGACTGGCAGCCCAGACGGCTCTACAGGCTACAATCTGGGAAGCCGCTCCATTTGGTCCTGCCAGTGAACGGCGACGGCACCTGGACAGATCCCACACCACCAGATCACCCTCGAACTTTGCACCCGTGACTAGCCAATCGCCGTCGCCCAAATGCCATTTCACATGCTGCGTGATAAAATCGGGACGCACGCGGACATCGTCTATCTGAACGAAAACGTCTGATTTGGATTCCGCACTGTGTATGCATTGATTCCACCGCTTCGCACTCATGTAATCCTCTTCATGTTGACGGCGAACAAGCTTTAAAGCAACCGGGCTGCTTGCGGCCAATTGGGTGAGTTTTTCAAGCGTGTTATCGCGGCTTCCGTCATCCAGTACGATAATCTCGTATCGATCAGACGGGTACTGTTGGTGCATCAGATCATGCAGGAGGAGCTCAACTGTCTCACTTTGATTGTAGGTTATGGCAAATACAGTCGCGAATGGGTCCTCAGTTGGGCTTTTTCGTATCATGGAAGTATCCTGATTTCACAAAGATCCACAGCCACACCTTTCAAAGTGAACTCAGATTTGAATAGGGATTCACAACATCGATTGTGTTGAGTCCAACCAAGTTGTACACGGTGGGGTTGGCCCCGTTTCTTAGACCGGATCGGCCGGAACAAGGTGGAGACCGACAAGGCTGAACCGCGGCTGCTCAGGCATAGTGCACTTCTGACTGCGTCCGATAGCCAGACTTCGGTGCAGGCGCTCATGGCCGTAGAGCTGGAAGCAGCTATGCAGTCCGGCTTCCCGGTTTGGAACGTGAGAATAGTCCATGACGTTGATGTGCTCGTACTTCACCTTGCGCCACAGGCGCTCGAAGCAGCCTGGGAGCGAGCGAAATCCCTCTGGGAGAAACTCCGCCCCGAGACAGAATCCGAAGGCACCGCGGAGGAGGTAACACAGCACGTTGCGCAGGATCCTGATGATGAACACGCGCGGGCTGCCTTGCGCTTGCAGCTGAAGAAACTGCTGGCCGCAGACACGGCGCTGAAGCGACTTCTTCCCGACATCATACTTGACCTGCGGGCATAGCGCAAATCAATGGGATGAGCCTCGATGAGGCACTTGACAGCCTCATGCGCAAGGCCGAACTGTGGCCTGTCACAGAAACTGGTGTTGGAATGATTTGGACGGAGACGGGACTAACTCGAGAAGACATCGAAACTGTCAGGGATGCAACAGACGTACGGCATCAGGTGGTCCACGACGCTCGCCGGGAAGTAGAAGCCTCAGAGGCACGCGGCTACCTGATTGCCATCCGTAAGGTCATTGCGGCCCTGGAGAGTGGGGGGTCAGAATAGGTTCGGGCTCTGTGATTCGCCGCAATGCTGGCGTTCGCTCAAGACGCTCGCTGGTCCCCCGAGCAATGAGCCGTACCGTCGCCTCTTGCCCGCCGGGTCTGCCTTCAAGCTGAAGTCGAGAGGTCGTGCAGAACTCGGCTACCGGACAGTGCTGCCGGTGCATGCAGGGGAACCATGGAGCGTCCCTGCAACCTCTGCGGCTAAGGTGCCAAAGAGGTTCCTCGAACTGATGAGGGTAGTGCTCGCTAACCTGACAAGCAACAAACCAGACATTCGAAACGGCATTCCTCAACTCCTCGAACGTGCCTGCGAACGGACCGCGCACACCCCAGTCCTCACAGTCGCTCTGGCGATATGCACATCCACCGGAATGGGCACATCTTCCAGGCTGCATAGGTTATGTTCCTGCCAGGTATCTTCGAGCATTCGGACCCAGAGAGAGCCGATCTTCGGTGCCGTGAGGTATGGAAGACGGTAGCGTGGATTTCGAATCGTGGCAAGCAGTAAGGGAGCATTGAATCTAGCGCGTCGCAAGAGGTTGGATACGCGTCCATCAAAGTGCTGAACCAACGTAGGGCAGATGGGTTGCCATATTCTCTGGACATCTTTCTCCGGTCTCTTGGCAAGCCCGTGCCTTGTCATGTCGGTCGTCAGCTTGGCAATGCCTGTCTCCACCACCCGCACCGAGTCGTACACATAGCGTGTCTCGTGGTCGGCGCAGGTCTCTCGCCCGACAGCCAACAGGTCATCGGCGCCGCGGATGAAGTCGATGGCGACGGTGAGGATGATGAGGTGCAAGTGATCTTGCGACCCACGGCCAACGACCGCAGGAAGAATGTGCTCTGGCATCGAAGTCTCGCCCAGCACGCCTGTGCCATGGAACAAGCTTGCCCTGCGTTGTGACTCAGAAGCAGGTGAGACTCGAAGGGGGAGCGTGAAGGCCCTGTGCGCTAACTCGGTATGAGACCGGACTTATGATGCATTATGGCCGCTGCCATCTTTTCACGGAGCCGTTTCTGCGCGCTGCAATCTCATCGCATAATAGACGTTACGCGGGCAATCTGACTCGACATTGCCCGCACAATATGTTCATGTCAGGCAAACAACTCCCAGAATCTTCCCAGCATAATGTCACAGCGCACTGTGGTGCGCGTTTGGTGGCCGACAGGGACATCCTGTCATCCAAGGTCCTGCAGCTCCCTCTTTACTGTTATCAGCGGGCGATGCGCCGCAACCTACTCAAGTTGGCGTGACCCCGCTCAACCATGAAAGCTCTCATCTCGTCCAGGATGGTCTCGAAAACCCCTAGCCCTTGGTAGCGGACCGCCGAGCCGATACCCACTGCCGTGGCCCCAGCCATGATCATCTCCAAGGCGTCGCGCCCCTCGGTCACCCCACCGATGCCGATGATGGGTATCTCCACCGTCCTATAGATGTCATAGACACAGCGTACCGCTATGGGCCGGATGGCGGGTCCGGAGACACCCCCTACCTTGTTGGCCAGGATGGGCTGCCCTGAGTGGATGTCTATGACCATTCCAGGGCCTAGCGTATTGATGGCGGCGATGGCATCGGCCCCAGCCTGCTCGACACTCGCGGCGATGGCGGAGATGTCTGTAACATTGGGGGAGAGCTTGACGATGATGGGGATAGAGGTGATCTCTTTGACGGTGGCGGTGATCCGCGCTGCATCACCGGCGTCGCAGGCGAAGGGCCTGCCGAACTCGTCGGAGACGTTGGGGCAGGAAATGTTCAACTCTATGAAGTCTGGTTCCGCCTCGGCGATCTTGCGGGCGACCTCGCCGAAGCCGTCGACGGTCTCGGCGAAGATGCTGGCCGCGAGGGGCACGCCCAGAGGTTCCAACAACTCCCTGGCCTGTGCGATGATCTTCACTTCTTCCTCGACACCAGGGTTGGCCAAGCCCACAGCGTTGATGAGGCCGTGGCCCCAATCCAGCACCGTGGGGTTGGGATGGCCCTCCCTGGGCGAGGGACCGCAGGACTTAGTGGTGACCATTCCGGCGCCGCTCCTGGCCACGCGAGCCACAAGCTCGGCGCTGGTTCCCAGGATCCCGGCGGCGAGTGCAAGAGGGTTGCGGAGGCGGACGCCGCAGAGCTCCACTGAGAGATCAGGCTCACTCATGCTCGTTGCTCCTGGCCAGGAAGGCGAGTACCTCGTCGCGTTGCTGCGGGGACATTCGGCCCCGTCGAGTCAACGTGTGCAGCATCTCCGTGAGCCTGAGGATCGCATGGAGCTTGTAGCCATCGTGAGCCAGTTCTTGGGTACCGCCCTGTTCGCGGTCCACCAAGACCACCACGTCTTTCACCACCAGGCCCGCTTCCTCCAGTGGGGCGATGGCTCTCAGCTTGCTGAGTCCGGTGGTGATGAGGTCGTCCAAGACGATCACTCGCTCGCCCTCCTCAAAGCCTCCCTCGATGCGCCTGCCGGTGCCATACTCCTTGACCTCCTTGCGGGGATAGACCAGGGGCACGTCCATCTCCATGGCCACTGCGGTGCCGATGGGCAGGGCGGCATAGGGGATGGCGGCGAGGCGGTCGAAACTCAAGGGACGCAGGATCTGCGCGTATGCCTGGGCCACCTTCCTCATGGTCTGGGGGCTGGAGACCAGAAGGCGCAGATCCAAGTAGATGGGCGAATGCTGGCCGGAGACCAGGGTGAAGTCGCCGAAGCGCACGCAGCCGAGGTCGTAGAGGGCCAGGGTCAGTTGCTCCTTCAGCGATAGTGGTGGGGTTCTCTCTCTTCGTACCTGGACTTGCTGGCGACCTCGGTTGATGCGGTCGCGCAACTCTGTGGCAGCTTTGCGTGGATGCTCGCTGTAGATGATGCTGCGGGAGGCATTGATGATCAGCCCCTGACCTTCACCATCGAGGCCAGCCGCCAGTGCCTCCTCCAGGTCGCCCCCTTGAGCGCCGATTCCTGGCACCAGGATCCAGCCCTGGGGAGCGATGGCGCGTATGCTTCTCAGCGCTTCGGGATAGGTCGCCCCCACCACCAAGGCCAGACCCCATTCGAGGGCCTTCTGCGCCACGATCTCGTGTAGAGGTCGGCCGTCGCAGATGAGGTCTTGGAAATCACCCGCGCCGGCGTTCGAGGTGTGGCACAGCAGGAAGACCCCTTTGTCCTCGTATTCGGCGAAGGGCTGAAGAGCGTCGTGGCCGAGGTAGGGGTTCACCGTCACCGCATCGGCGCCCCAGACCTCGAAGGCGGCGCGGGCATAGGCCTGGGCGGTGGAGCCGATGTCTCCCCTCTTGGCATCGAGGATCACCGGTATCTTGTGGGGAATGTAGTCTATGGTTTTCTTCAGCGCCTGGAGCCCGGCTAGACCCTCCGCCTCGTAGAAGGCGATATTAGGCTTATAGGCGCACACCAGATCGCTTGTGGTGTCGATGATACTCTTGTTGAAGGCGAAGATAGGATCGGGCTCGGCCAGCAGCGCGGACGGGAATCGGGGTGGATGTGGGTCTAGCCCCACGCAGAGGAGGCTATCGTTCTGCTTGATCAGAGAAGACAGTTTGTCGAAGAAGCCCATCTTTGCCCACCTCCTTTCACGTCGCAGTGGTTGGTCTACGCCTTGCCCAGAACCGCTGCGAGAAGAGCCATACGGAGATACATCCCGTTCTCCATCTGGCGGAAATAGGCCGCCCGAGGATCGGAGTCCACAGCGTAGCTGATCTCCCCCACGCGGGGCAGGGGATGCATTACGATCATCTTCTCTTTGGCGTCCTCCATCAGTTCCGGGGTGAGAACGTAGAGGTCCCTGACCTCCTCGTACTGGGACAGGTCGGCGAAGCGCTCCTTTTGCACGCGGGTGATGTAGAGAACATCAACGTCGGAGATGATCTCCGACACGTCGTAGGTCTCCGACACGGGTAGGTCGTGGTTCCTGATCTCGTTCATCACGTCGAGGGGTAGGCGTAGGATCTCAGGGGAGACGAAATTGAATTGCACGTCGTAGAGGCAGAGCAGTCTAGCCAGGGAATGGACGGTCCTACCATATCTGAGGTCGCCCACCATGCCGACGTTGAGGCCGTCTACGCGGCCCAGCTCTTCCTCGATGGTGAAGAGGTCGAGCAGAGCCTGGGTGGGGTGCTCCCCCACCCCATCCCCGCCATTGATGATGGGCTTTCTTGCATAGTCGGCTGCTATCTGGGCGGAACCCATCTCCGGGTGGCGAATGACGATGATGTCGGCGTAGGATTCCAGAGTACGGATGGTGTCTGGGAGAGATTCACCCTTGGAGACGCTGGAGAACTGGACTCCTTGGGTGATGGGTATTACGGTTCCCCCCAGGCGCGACATGGCAGCGATGAAAGAGGCACTGGTCCGGGTGCTCGGTTCGTAGAAGACGCAGGCCAGCACACTGCCCTTCAACAGGTCGGTTGATCCCACCCTCTTGACGATGGCCCGCATCTCTTCGGCCACACCGAAGATGTACTCCAGGTTTTCACGGGTGAACTGGGACACCGAGATGATGTCCTGACTATAGAACCCGTTGTCCAGCTTCGGTGCCCGCCCTACCTTCTTCCCGTTGTTGGCCGGAGCATTCTGTTTGTCTGTCATGGACCTCCCCTCCCCTGATAATGGTATTCCCCTCTGCGCGATTCGCATTGCCGCGGCCGACTGATATCTTGGGAGATGGGCACTCCGGCCTGCCATGCTCGGGGCGCTTCATGTTCGGATGTGTGGTCTTGTGGACGGACCTTCTGTACTCTGGCACAAAAAAAGGACTCCCTACAGTGAGTCCTCTCCCAGATCCATGCTGTTTGGGTCCTGTGTTGATGTCTCCGACCAGACATTGTTCTTCTGCCCAACCTCTAATTATATCATATCGTGCGAGGATATGCCAAATCCTATTTCTGAGAGTGCAAGAAAAGCCAGCAGCCTCATGCTGCGGCGGGATTTAGAATCCCGCCGTCCGCTGGATTGCAAATCCAGCGGCAGCCTCGAGAAGCGCTTTTCGACACCGTCTGTTTTTTCCAGTCTCGCGGAGGAGAAACAGGGACTCAGAGGGCATACCACTCAATCAACCTCTTTTCGGCCTCTCCCTCGATGTGGGCCACGACTTCTACATAGGGGGCGATGCTCGAATTGCTCAGCTTCCGCCGCAACAGCTCATCCACCTGGTAGATGCCCGCGGAGTTGCTCATCTTGATCTCCACACGTACGGGCTTCTCCTTCCCGGGGGAGAGTTCCACCTTGTCCACCGCCGCGGCGGAGACGGAATGGATGTTCGTCACTCCTGCCTCGAAGGGGATGCGCGAGCGGCCCCGCGTCATGTCCAATGCATCTGCCACCTTGAGTACTCCTGCCTCGATGGTGAGGCAACTCTGGTCCCAGTGATGGGCGCTGATGGCGTGCAGAATCTCCGAGACCATGATCGTTCGCTGCTGCACGTCATAGAGGCCGTCGAGCAACTCCTTGGCCTTTGGGTTGGCCAGGACGATGGAGTAGACCTCGTGATCGTCTCGGTGGACGGACATGCCGAGGTCGTGGAGGCACGCGGCCAATACGACTATAACCTCCGCGTCCTCTGGAGTGAGACCGTAGTGCGTGACCACACTCATCTCGACGCCCGCATGGGAAAGCATCCGCACTAGTTTGAGGGCCATATTGGCCACGATCTTGATGTGTACTGGCCCATGGTCGCTGATGTGGGAGCGGTCTACGGCGTTGATGTTGACACAACGCCATAGCTGGAGGAGTTCCTCGTCCTGATTGATCCTCTCGACGATCTGCTGGAGCACCTGGTTCTGTCGAGCTGGAAGTCTGAAAACTGTCTGCGGACACATCTTGGTTCTATCCCTTCGTGCCCAACTCCGAGTCGTATGGGCTCGTCTATGTTCTCTCTTGGCTGAGGCTGTCCATCGCGTGTGCGGTGGTGTCCCCGTCGTGTTGAGGATTCGTAACTCTGTTGGGGGTATTATATCATTCTTTGGAACATGGCAGCAAAAGGGGCCCGGGCCTTCGGGTTGAGTTTGGGGACGGTTTTCCTGACCGTCACGGAATGGTCGGCCGAGCATCGCGCGTGGCGGTCGCGACCAGTTATGGGGCCGAAGCAAAACGCTCGCGGTTTGGACAGCGCATCGTCAGGAGATCCTGAATTTGACATTTGCCGCGATGGTGGTATAATACGGGTTAATTCATTCTGTAGACCTCTCCGTCTTAGCCGATATGTAGAGGTGAAAGGGAGACAATATGGACAAATGGCATCTCGAATCGCCCCTCTTCTCTGCCCTAACGGAGGAAGAGAGGCGTAGCATATCCGCCGAGATGCAGCTCGGGGCTTACCAGCAGGGCCAAAGCATCACTGTGGAAGGTGCTCCCAGCGACGCGATGTATTTCGTGGAATCGGGTTGGGTCAGCATCTTCTCGGAGCAGGCCGGTAAGAGGGCCATGTTGGCCAATCTGGGGTCCGGCAGTGTACTGGGAGACGTGGACGTGCTGCTGGACAGGCCCCATTCCACGCCCGCTGAGGCCGCCTCTGAGGTGAAGCTCTGGTCTCTGAGCAAGTCGGCCTTGTTGGACCTCATGGTCAGGCAGCCCATGATCGGAATCAAGTTGAGCCTGGCAGTGGGGTCCAAGGTGGTTCAGGTGACCCAGTATCTGGCGGATCATCGCCTACGTGATATCCCCTTTTTCACCCAGCTTTCGAGGGAGATTCTGCTGGGCCTGGCGGAGAGGCTGGAGCTAAAGACCTACCAAAGAGGAGACACAATCTGCTGGCTGGGCGAACCCGGCGAGGCGATGTACATCATCGAGTCGGGGGAGGTGCAGGTAGTCCTAGCGCCAGAAAGCGATGAGGTTTCGATGCCGTTGAAGGAGGGAGACCTCCTGGGGGAGATGGCGTTGCTGGCCCACAAGCCGTACGCGGCAACGTATCGCGTGTCCGACGAGGCTATACTGTGGGGGCTGTTCCGCGCTGACTTCGATGAACTGGTGGCGGAGTACCCCGCAGTCCGTCAGGCGTTATCCCGCGCTTTGAGTCAGCATCTGAGCCCTGAAGACCGGGCGATGGCGGAGCAGCGGCTGGAGACGATACCTTTGTTCTCCGACTTGCCCCCCAACGTGTTATCGAGTGTTGGCCAGCGGCTGGTGCTGCAACACTACCCGCAGGGAGAGATGGTCTTCTCGCAGGGAGACCCCGGCGACAGTTTGTATGTCATTGAGATGGGCGAGGTGAAGTTGGCCTCGGAGACGCCAACCGGGGAGGCAACGGTAGCGTGGTTGGAAGCCGGCGACGCCTTTGGTGAGATGGCTCTTCTCACCGGCAAGACCCGCTCGGTGAAGTGCCAGGCTATGGCGGACACCAACCTGTGGGTATTGTACAAGAACGACTACGACGACTTGATGGTGGAGCACCCTTCCCTCAGCATCGCTCTGGGCAAAGTGCTCAGTGAGAGACTGACCTCGGGCTTCCGGGAGAGTCGCCCCAGGGCCACGCCGACCAGGATGAGGGGGATGCCCTTGCTGGCCGAGCTGACGGACACTGAGTTGGAGGATGTCAGCCGGCGGTTGGAGCCGGTCGAACGCGAGGCCGGCGAGACAGTTTTCGCCCAGGGAGAAGTGGGCGACAGGATGTACTTCATCGAGTCAGGTCAGGTGCAAGTACGCGCCCAAACAGTGGACGGGCGCACCACACTAACTGAGTTGGGGGCGGGGGCGCTGGTGGGTGAGATGGCCCTGCTGACCGGGAAGCCCCGCACGGCGACCGCGCAAGCGGTCACCGACGTGCAGCTCTGGGCTCTGGAGAAGGACGACTTCGATGAGCTGACCCACAAGTACCCTCGGTTCGTTCTGGCCATCACGCGAGCCCTCAGCGACCGAATTGAGGCCACTTCGGTGGTGGAGGCAGCGCCCGCCAAACCCAAGAAGGTCGTCCCGGCCAAGACAGTCGAGCCAGCAGTCAAGCCTAGGAGGGGTCCGAGGAAGCCACCGGTGACCCAGGCCCTCAGCAGCAGTCTGCAGGGCGCAGTCACCTGGCTGGTCAACCGAAGCACTGGGGCCAAGCTGCGGCTGGCGGTCGTCGGTTTTCTCTTTATCTGGCTTTGCGGTATTGCCTTTCCCGCCACCGTCATCTCGTCGGTACCTCTCGAGGCGAGTGATGTGATGGCCGTTCTGGGGACGCCGGAACCGACAGAGATACCTCCCGCGGAGGTGGTGCCTGCGGCGCAGATGGAGACCCCGGTGCCGACCTACACGCCGACGCCCACTGAGACGCCGGCAGCGATACCCAACGAGCCGTCGGGCGCTGAGACACCCGTGACATTGGCGCTGGTGCCGACGGATACGCCGATGCCGGTACCTCCCGCCTCAACACCGACGCCGGTTCCGCCTACCCCGCCGCGTTCGGCGCCCACACCTACACCACCTGCTGCGGAGGGTGCGGCGGCCAATGTGATGGGGGCGGGGAGGGCCTCGGCGCCGGAGGTGAGGGTGGTAGACATGGATGGGCGGCCACGCGATCTGGCCTGGGCTCAAGCGAAGTATGGCTCCTGGGTGGAGTTTGCCCAATGTGTGGGAGGGACTTGTTACCGCCTCGTAGAACTGAGGGAGAGATCGGGTCCTTCCAATATCGACATCTGGGTGCAGGACGAGAACGGGAATCCACTGCCCAACGTGATGGTACGTGTGGATTGGCCTGGAGGTGAGTGGCCCCATCCCACCAACACAGAGGGCAAGGTAGGATTCGGTATGGGCATGGGCTCCTATATCCACGATTGCCGCGTGGGAGGTCCTCATACGATTCAAGTGGTGGGCGAATACCCCTCAGACGAAGCCAGGAACTTCGGCATGCTGGCGGGAACACCTCATGATCACCTGGACCTGGTATTCCAACTTGTCCGCGGCGCGTTCTAAGAGCTGTCTCCGTGCGGTGTGAAAAAGGGGAGGGCCTTGGCCCTCCCTATCTAGTTGCCTCTAGGATAGTGGAAAGGAGCGGGAATGGCTGAGAAGGTTACCTTTAGTGTCATCAAGGCTGATGTGGGAGGCTATGTGGGCCACTCCAGCATGCATCCGGCCTTGATCGAGGAGGCGGAGGAGAAGCTGGGGGACGCCAAGCGGGAGGGGACCCTGATTGACTTCCACGTCACGCGGGTAGGTGACGACCTGGAGCTGATCATGACCCACCGCAAGGGTGAGGACAACGCCGAGATCCACCAACTGGCCTGGGATGTCTTTCTAGCAGCGACGGAAGTGGCCAAGAGCTTGAAGCTCTACGGCGCCGGACAGGACCTGCTGAGCGATGCCTTCTCGGGCAACGTCAAGGGCATGGGACCTGGTGTGGCAGAGATGGAGTTCGAGGAGCGCGAATCTGAGCCGATCTTGGTGTTCATGGCGGACAAGACTTCCGCCGGGGCCTGGAATATGCCTCTGGTGAAGATGTTCGCTGATCCGTTTACCACCATCGGGCTTGTGATCTCTCCAGTCATGCACGAGGGTTTCAGGTTTGAGGTCCATGACGCACTGGAGAGCAAGAGGATCTACTTCGACTGCCCCGACGAACTGTATGATATGCTGGTCTTCATTGGTGCACCAGCACGGTACATGATCAAGGGGGTCCAGCACAGGGGAACGGGCGAAGTGGGCGCTGTGTCCTCAACTCAACGTCTGAGCCTCATCGCTGGAAGGTACGTGGGCAAGGATGACCCGGTGCTGGTCGTGCGCTGTCAGGGGGCTTTCCCTGCGGTGGGAGAGGTGCTGGAGCCCTTCGCCTTCCCACACTTGGTGGAGGGCTGGATGCGCGGCTCCCATCACGGGCCGCTGATGCCCGTCTCTGTCCCACAGAGCAACCCCAGCCGATTCGATGGCCCGCCGCGGGTGGTCTGCCTTGGCTTCCAGTTGTGCAATGGTTCGCTGGTAGGCCCCCGTGACATGTTCGACGACGTGAGCTTCGACGAGACTCGGCGTCAGGCTAACGTCGCCGGGGAGTATCTGCGACGTCATGGTCCGTTCGAGCCTCACCGTCTGCCGCTGGACGAGATGGAATACACGACCATGCCGCAGGTGGCGAAGAGGCTGGAAGGGCGCTTCGAAGACCTGGAGGAGTAGCAGGCTCGGATTGGGGCACCTGTCGTTGGTGTCTGGGTCGAAGCCTGCCGTAGCCATCTGGAGAAGGCCTGACCAAGAAGGCGCGCCAAGCTCTCTTCGCTGCGTTCAGGGCCTCTTGAGCGTGCGACAGAGCACCTGGCAGAGGTAGAACACGGGAGCAGTTGCGGCGGAGAGACTGCTCCCCACGTCTATTGAGGCTGAGTCACCAGTCCTGCTGGCAGTGCTGTAGGGCTTGTCCACGGGACAGAGGCGGCGAGTTCGGTGCGCCCCGCACACCTAGAGCCCGGCACGGATCGCTTCCAGCTTCGCTTTGGCCTCTGGTGCCATCTGGAAGACAACCGTCAGCTTGTCACAAGGGAAGTCATCGCAGTAGGCGCAGTTCTGCATCCCTCTGACGATGGCGCAGGCACGGGCCTGACAGTCTGAGCAGAACAGCGAGTACTGGGTGTGGCCTGGCAGGCAGCCGTCGCATACGATGTGTTCAGGCTTGACCTGTAGGTTTTCGCTGGACCACATCTCCGCGACTCGCTGGAGTTCCTGTGCATCGTCCCTCTGGGTGGCGAGATAGGCAGGACACTCCGTGCACGTGATGCCGCAGTAGGCGATCATTTCCTCCACAATGTGTTTCCTCCTTCATCGGCGACGCAAACCTTGTGCGCAAGGAGCATCGGATGTGCGAGCCAATCAGCCGGCCCCACTATGTGAGTGGTACCCTGGCACGTCAAAGCACTCTCCGGAGGTTACCTTTCAATAGGGGTGGGTTGCGTCTGTGCAAAGACTCGCGCGATGCGTTATTCCGACCGGACTGGACCGGCGGCTAGGAGCTCACAGGCCAGCGCGAATGGCTTCCAGGGTCGCCTTGGCCTCTGGCACCAACTGGAAGAAGCTGGTGAGCGTCTCACAGGCGAAGTCGTCGCAGTGGGCGCAGTTCTGCATCCCCTTGCCAGTGGCGCAGGCCCGAATCTCGCAGACGGAGCAGTGAGAGAAGTACCGGGTGTGTCCAAGTAGGCACCCGTCACAGACGATGTCCTCAATCTTGATGTCCGCCTGGTACTGCTTGGACCACGTCTCCGCTACGCGTTTCCGTTCCTCGTCATCGTCATTCTGCGTGGCTAGATATGCAGGACATTCCGTACAAGTGATGCCACAGTAGGCGATCATCTCTTCCATGTCCAAGTACTCCCTTCGTCATGATGGAAAGCCCTCTGCGCATGGCGCTGGAGCAGATCCGTTGGATGTGGTCGCGAGTAGTATATGCTCACCGATGTGGCACGTCAAGGCAGTGGTGCCGAACGTGGCGAAAACGTGGATCACCCTTGCAGCGCGCCTGCGACTTGCGCAGCGCTGCCTCCTTCAACCAACCCCCCTGGGATAGCGTGCGGTTGCCCTGCATTCTGGAGACAGACCCATGACTGGCGATCGTTTGCTCGGGCCCCAGTTGCGCAAAGGACCGATCTGGTCTTGAGGCTCGTGACCGCGTCGAACCCCCGGCCCAGTTCGTTATCAAGGGCAGCTCATTCCAGCCACTGGCATGGAGGCTCTGAGTTGCCACCAGAACCTACCTTCGCTTGCGCCGTCTCCGCTTTGCATACTGAACACTGAATTCAGCCCCCAGCAAGATGATCACCCCACTGAGGTAGGACCACAATAGGAAAACGATGACCGCCGCCAACGAACCGTACACCAGGCTGTACATAGCGAATTCGGCAACGTAGAAGGCGAAGCCGTGCTTGGCCACCTCCCATGCGAGGCTGGCCAGCAGGGCAGCCGGCAGGACGTCGGACCACGCGACCTGCGCATGGGGCAAGCGGCGGTAGAGGAC